>NZ_JBFANV010000027.1:0-125004 GCF_040674955.1 Nonomuraea sp. NPDC049695
GGCCGCAACTGCGGCCGACGCACGGGTGGAGGACGGGGGCGGGGTGCCACAATTTTCCGATAAAGATCATCGTCTCGGGTGGCGACTGCCGATAATGGCGTGTGCCGTTCACACTGAGCCATGTCGCGGCGATCCTGCCGGTGCGGCGGTGGTTGCCGCCGTCGGCGCTGGCGGTTGGGGCTATGGTGCCCGATCTGCCGTACTACCTGCCCCTGCCGTTCTCGTCGGCGAGCACGCACGCATGGTGGGGGCCGCTACTGCTGGGGGTGCCGGTGGGCGCGGTGCTGCTGGTGTTGTTCCACCAGGTGGTCCGGGCGCCGCTGACCGCGCTGGCTCCCGCCGGGCTGCGTGCCCGGCTGCCCGACGCGCCGCGGAGGGTGCCCGCCCGGGCGGTGGCGGAGGCGGTGGCGGCGCTGCTCGTAGGGATGGCCACGCACCTGGTCTGGGATGGGTTCACGCAGACCGGCGGGTTCGCGGTCGCGCACTGGCAGGTGCTACGGCTATCGGTCATCGGCCCGCATCGGGTGTTCAACGTGCTCATGTACGCCAGCTCGGCAGGCGGTCTGGCGGCCCTGGCCGGATGGTTCGCGCTCTGGTACCGGCAGACCCCTGTCCGGCCGGGACGGCTGCCGGGGGTAGCGGGCCGGGTGCGCGGCGCGGTGCTGGTCATGGTCGGGATAGCTGCGATCGTCGGTGCCGCCGCCGGGGCGGGGACCGACCGCGCCGCGGTGAGCGGCTACGACCTGGTTCGGAGCGTGATCCTGGGAGGCGCCGACGGGGCCGCTTTCATACTTGCCTGCTACGTACTCGCCTGGCACGGTCGGAACGTAGTGAAGGCCCGACGGGTGGTGCGTGACGCAGGCCCGCCAGCCTGAGCGCGCAGGGAAGCGCATGACGAGGTCTCGCTGTTCGCCGACCAGCAGCCGCCAGCCAACCCGGTCGCGAGCGGCCGGGTGGGACGCGGGTGTCAGCCGGCGCGTTGGGGCGGCGGTTGAGACTTGACTCGCCCGGGAGAGCCTCAGCCGGGATCATAGGAGTAGCCGTTTGCGGCCTGAGCGGCACTGCAAGCGCGTTCAGCGGGCAGTAGGGGAGGCGCCCATGGCCGCCACGGGCTCCATATCTGCACCCCGGACGGCTGCACTCGGGCGAACAAGCAGTCCCCGTCCGGCTCTTGCAGCGCAATGCCGATCTTGCCGTCGAACTCGGCGACTTCCTGGCGGATCCGCGGGTCCAGGTTCAAGCCACGCACCGCGCGGCGGGCGGACCGGGGTGCCGTCCATCAGCCGGATCTTCTCGGGGTGGACGGGCACGTGACGGCCAGCCAGCGCAACGCGGCCTCCATCAGGTCGGCCGTCTGCCGCAGTCGCAGGTTGTCGGCGCGCAGCTGCGGCATCAGCTATCGTCACGCACCGCTACTAATCACTCTTAACGAGTCCAGCCGCTCCGGCAGACTCGGGCCTGGACAGCCGCCGGTGGGTGAGCACTCATAGCTACTGGACCTTGAGTCCCGCCCAAAGATCGTGCCCCCACTGGTCGGCCGGGAGAGTTGATCGCCGCTACGACCGGCTCCGCGCCCGCGACGTCTGCCATCACGCCGCCCTCCGCCAGGTGGCCAACCGACTCGTCGGCATCCTGCATGGATGCCTGAAGACCAACACTCTCTACGACGAAGCAACCGCCTGGTCACACCACACCAAACCCCTCGCCGCTTGACACCCTAAGCACCTGGGATGTCTTTGGGGCTGGGCGCGAACCCGAGCAACCCGGGGCTGACGGCGACGCTCTCCGGGTCCCCGCCGGGGGGCGGGGACCCGGAGCGGTCAGGACGTGGAGTCGTCCTTGAACGTGCGCTGGTCCATGCTGGTCGTCAGGCCCGCGATCGTGACCTTCTTGGTGCCGTTCGGCAGGTCGATGCGACGCCAGATCTGCCGGGCGACCGCCATCCCCAGGGGGTCGTCGGGCAGGTCGGTCAGCGTCGGCCCCGCCTTGCCGCTGATGGTCAGCGGTTCGGACCAGGGACCGATCGGCGAGGGGCCGCTGTGGTTGGAGAAGGCCACCGCGTAGGAGACCTGGTTGCCGTCCACCCAGTACGTGCCGCGCGGCGTCGTGTACCGCCAGCCGTCCGGGCTGATCGTCGGCGCCTGCGTCGGCCGCTGCGGCGGCAGGTGCTCGTTCCACTGCTCGATGGCCGTCTGCCAGGCCTTGGCGGTGGTGAGGTGCTTGCCGTACTGGGTGTCGAGTTGCTGGTTGACCGTCGCCCTGTGCTGGTCACGGGCGACGTGGACCTCCGAGCGGTGTTCGACCCTGGTGGAGTCGGCGTTGCAGCAGCCGCTGGCTTCGAACGTGTCGACCATGAAGTGCGCCAGGTCGTCCTCGCCCAGTGCGGTGTCGCGATAGGTCCAGCCCCAGTTGTTCTTCGTGAACGACATCGAGCCGGCGGAGACGAACTCGCGGTAGTCGTACCGGTAGGGCCCGATGATCTGGGCGAGGCGGGCGGTCTGGAAGTCGGCGATGTGCCGGCCGACGCGCTGTACCCAGCCGGCGCGGCCGGGGCCGCCCATGACCGCCGCGTGGAAGTTGGCGTAGTCGCTGAGCCAGAGCTGGGTGTACTGGTTGTACAGGGTGGGCTCGACCGACTTGTACGCCGGAGAGGCGAGCACGGCGTCGAGCTGCACGATCATCTTCAGACCGAGCAGGTGCACCGAGACGCCGAGCACCATCAGGTCGAAGGCACCAGGGACATGGAGGTAGTTCTCGAGGTCGTAGACCGCGTCGTACACGCTGTCGTCCCCCGGCGCGGTCATCTTGCGCAGCTCGGGCAGCAGCGTGTCGGTGATGTACTTGGAGTTGTCGCCCTGCGTGACCTTCAGCACCTCTTGCTGCTCGACCATCCAGTCGGCGAAGCCCTTGACCATGGTCGCGTGGCGGTTGATGTCCTGCTGTTTGATGAAGTCCTCCAGCCGGGTCACCACGCTGGTGAACGGGCTGCTGTTGTCGCTCTGCGCGAACAGGAGCTCGATGAGCGTCACACCACCGGCGGCGATCGGGCCCCAGGGCTCAGGCAGGGCCCACACGAGGGTGCCCGCCACCTGGAGCGCCACGTTCGCGGCGTCGCCGAACAGCCGCACCTGGGGCAGCTCGGGCGGGGGCGGGGTGGCAGGGGCTGCGGGCAGGCCGGTGAGCCGGGGCGTGCCGGTGGCCGCGTCCACGACGATGTGCGGGAGCAGGTAGTGGACGGTGGCCAGGTTCGTCTCGCGGACCAGGCAGACCGTGCCGGCGGGCAGGTCTTCTGACGGCGCGGCCAGCGCGGTGATGGTGGAACGTACCAGTCGTTCCCCGTCGAGGACGGGGAAGGTCCGGTTGAGCTTGGCCAGCAGGAGCGCGTACTGGTCGCCGAGCCTGGCCCTGGTCGCCGTGGGCAGCGCCGCCATCACCTTCGCCGTGTCCAGCAGCTCGTACGGCGTGCCCTCCGCCAGGTTGAGGTTCCTGATCGCCTCGGCCGCGCGCGGCGGCAAGTCGGGGTAGAGCCGGGAGAGCAGCGCGCGGGCGTAGTCGTTCCGGTCACCCCCGTCCGTCACGGCCGCGACATGGACCCTCGGCCGCAGATGCTCGGCGTTCTCCAGGGACGCGTCGCGTAACGGGTCAGGGGTGAAGGAGGTCCGGAAGACCCAGGACAGCGCCAGTCGCAGCAGGTCCGCCGTGTCCGCCCTGGGCAGCGGCTTGTCGTGGTAGGTCAGCTTTGCCGCGGCCCGGTACATGTCCGAGGTCTTGCTCCGGTCCTCGTACGCCTTGACGAGCCGGTCGGTGATGTCGGCCTTGTCGGTCGCGCTGTCCCACAGGAAGAACCCGTTCGACTGGGACAGCTGGATCGTGTAATTGCAGAACAGGATCTGGTCGGCGGCGGTGAGCTGCCCCGTGGGGCCGTCGACGTAATCGGCGAAATTGTTCCAGTACGTGGCGTCCGGCTGCGCGTTCCACGCCTGCGCGAGCGCTTCGACCTTGTCCTTGGTGTCCTGCGGGATGGGCGGCAGGTCGTCGCTGGACTGCTTGCGCGCCAGCCGGATCAGGTACTCCATGATCACTGCCGCCGAGGACCCGACGGCGACCAGGCCGATGAAGCGGGCCAGGTAGCGGCGGGTGTTGTTGTTCCCGGCCGCCTCGCTCGCGTCGGCCGTCTTGGCGGCGGCGACGCGGCCCGCCTCTCGCAGTTCGTCCAGACGAGGGCTGGGGTCGGGGTCGCTGATCGCGGTGCTGGTCACCTCGGGCATGGATGTCCGCGCGGCGTCGACCGCCTGGCAGTTCGTGCTGTCGACGGTGAGGCGGCTGACGGCGTCGTCGATGGCTGCGGCGGTCTCCTTGTTCTCCTTGGCGAACTCCTCGCGTTCGCGTGCCACCTCCACCTCCTCCTTGCTCTCCTCGCGCTGAGCGTCGTCGTCCTTGGGCCGGGACAGCTCGCCCTCGTCGCCCTCCTTCCCCTGGATGAAGACGACGGGTTCGAGCAGGACGAGGATCCGGGTGAGCGCGTAGCGCAGCAGCCCGGCGGCCACGGCGCGGGGGAGCGGCTGGTCGCGATAGCGCAGGTCAGGGACGTGCTTGTACATGGCGGGCGGGCTGTTGCCCGCTTTCTGGTAGACGGTGACGAGCTGGTCGACGAAGCTCACGAGGTCGTCGCCAGAGTCCCAGAGGAACGGCTGTCCGCCCGGGAACAGCCCGATCGTGTAGTCCATGAACAGCAGCTGGTCCGCCAGCGTGAGGGGAGTGCCGTGCTTGGCGGACAGCTCGGTGTAGTCGGCCAGGCTCCGCCAGTAGTACGGGTCGGTCTCGTTGCCCCACTGCTTGACCAGAGCGCGGATCCTGGCCGCGGTGTCCGGCGGGATCTCCGGCGGCATCGGCTTGTCGAGCTGGGCGTTGCGCAGCCCGTTGTAGATCAGCGTCGAGACGGCGCCGAGCGAGCTGACGATGCTGAACACGGCCAGGAACCGCGCGAGGTTGTACTGCTTGCGCGGCGTCTCCTGCTCGGCGAACTTCAACGACAGCGCGGCCAGCTTGTCCCGCAGATCCTTGATCACCTTGTCCTCGGTGGCCACGGCTTCGCTGGGGTTCTCGACGACCTCGCCTCCCTGGACGTTCTCCACGACGGGGTCGTCGAAGGTCGTCATTTCGAGGGTCCTGGCGTCCTCGGTGATCTCCTCCCCGGTCTGACGGGCTTGTTCCCTACCTGGATCGTGCTCGGCGTCCAGCCGCTTGAGGTCCTCGATGATCTCTTCCATGTCCTTGTCGAAGTCCGCGCTGGGCCTGGGCAGGTCGGTTTCGCGTGGCATGGTCAGCTCCTCGTCGTGTTGTCGTCGCGGTTGCGCACCTCTGTGGGGTGGATCGGGGCGAACTGCTCCCACATGTCCCCGGGGCCCGGATTGGCGCTGGTGTCGGCGCCGAAGGCGAGCCTGGCGATCCCCCAGGCGGCGTTCAACCCCGACTGCAGCGCGTGGTTCACCCAGCCGGCCGACCAGGAGATGTCGTCGCCGGCCAGGAAGAGGTTGTTGGCCGGCTCGCCGTCGACCTGGTTCTTCATGAAGTGGGAGAACAGGTTCCACTGCAGCTCGTACTGGCCGGGGCGGTTGAACTTGCACAGGCCGCGGAAGTTGGGCTCGTTCTCCCAGGAGATGGTCACCGAGTTGTCGGGGCGGCAGTTCGCCTGGATGTCGTGGGACAACTCGGGGTGGACCCTGGCGAGCTCGCGGCCGAACAGTTGCACCCGCTCGGCCGGCGTGGAGGCGCTGACCTTCATGGCGTCCTCAGCCCAGGTGTAGCTGAGCGCGATGGAGGCGCGGTTGCCGCCCGGTACGCGGCTGTAGCGGCCGTAGTCGAAGACGTAGGTGGCCCGCGGCAGGCTGTCTGACAGGGTCACCCCCATCCGGTACGTTCCCGAGCCGTCCGTCCAGAAGGGCACGGGCATCATGGAGAAGGTCTTGGCCGACTGCCAGTAGCTGGTCTTGTGGATGGAGTTCCACAGCTTGTCGCCGAACAGCGGGAGTTGCCCGGAGTCCGGCGGGAAGTTGCGCGGCAGCGCGATCTGGGTCTCGACGGCGTGCAGTTGCGGGGTGAGCAGGACGGCCTGGTAGGTCTCCGTACGTCCGTCTTCGACTGTGATGTCGATCCAGCCGGACCGCGCGCGGTTGCCCTCCATCGCGACGACCCGGCCGCGCGGCGCGCCGTCGTCGTGCAGGGAGGCCAGGCTGGTGCCCTTCGGCCAGTGGCGGACATCGTCGGGCGCGTGCTTCCAGAAGCCTTCCGCGAACGCGCTCGCGCCCTCGACCAGCAGCATCTGGTCGGTGTCCATGCCGGTCACGAGCAGGCGCAGCATCTCCAGCCAGGAGATGTCGTAGAAGGAGTCCCAGCCACCGGTGCCGAACCCGACCAGGCCGAACACCCGGATCTGATCCGCCGTCATGGCGCCGCTCTGCACGAGGAACTCGTAGAAGCTGATGGTGTTGTAGCGCTGGACGAGGGGGTTCCACAGGCGCTTGACGTCGTCGGTGTCGCCGCTCTCGATGGCCTTGACCAGCGCGCTGAAGTCCACCAGCTCAAGCGCCTGGTTCCAGGCGCGGCCGATCTCGGCGAACTGCGGGTAGCGGGCGTAGAACTCGGTGATGTCGGAGGCCGAGTATTGGCGGCCGTCGATGTCGACGGTGGTCAGGCCCACGGCCTTGGTGACGAACGGGTCGGGAAACAGCTCGTAGGTCAGGCCGAACTCCTCGACGTACTGCCGCTGCAGGGAAGCCGAGGTGGGGAAGCGCATGCAGCCCATCTCGGCCTTGGCCGGGTCGGCGGGGTCGAGGGAGCGGGTGAACATCCGCCCGCCGATCCTGGGCCGCCCCGCGGCGTCGATCTCGGCCTCGAAGACGACCGGCCGCAGGCCCATGCGCATCAGCTCGTACGCGGCGATCAGCCCGGAGGCGCCGGCGCCGATGACCGCGACCTTGTGCCCCTCGGCGGCCGATGGGAGCGTTCCAATGAACTTGCGCTGCCCGGACGGCTCCCGAGCCAGGTAGGCGCCGTAGTCGAAGGGGAAGTCAGGCAGCCGGTCGACGGCTTGGGTGGTGCGGATGGGCTGTGGTCGTGACGGGATCACTGGGTACCTCCGTGGACGGCTCGACTGTCCGTGACGTTATGCGCGCCATCCGAGATATGTCAATGAGTCACGACATATTGAACTATGGGCGTTCGGCGGTCTTCTCGTGCGTGAAACCGCCCGGGATCGCCCGTACCAGGTGCATGTCCTGCTCCAGGAGGTCGGGCTTGGCCACACGGACGTGGCCCCTCG
This sequence comes from Nonomuraea sp. NPDC049695, assembly GCF_040674955.1. Taxonomy (NCBI): domain Bacteria; kingdom Bacillati; phylum Actinomycetota; class Actinomycetes; order Streptosporangiales; family Streptosporangiaceae; genus Nonomuraea; species Nonomuraea sp. NPDC049695. The sequence goes on from NZ_JBFANV010000027.1 coordinate 7,322, forward strand.
GCCCCCGAAGTGAGCTGCCCGACAGTGCGCGGCCGACCTCGGCGGGCTCGCCGCCGCCCGTCTGCCGGGCCGCGGCCACGTACAGGAGGATCGCTTCGTACAGCGACTCGCTGATGCTCGACACCGGCGGGGCCATGCAGCCGTAACGTGCGCGGTAGCGGTCGAGGAAGGCCCGGTTCTCGGAGGTGGGCAGCTGCTGGTAGTAGCCGAAGGCCGTGTAGAGGCCCGTCCCCGCCGCGTCGCCCACGTGCTCGCGGGTCGCTTCGTCCAGGGCGAGCGAGAGCGTGCGCACGCGCGCACGCAGTCCTGCCTCGTGGCAGGCCCGCTCGAAGGCGACCTCGTCCGCGCCCACGAACGTGGAGAGGATCAGGTCGGCCCGCGACCGCTCGATGTCCTCAAGGAGCCGGTCGAAGCGGCGCGTGCCGAGCCCGGCGTACCGCTCGGCCGTGACCTCGCCGCCGTAGCCCGCGATGATCCGCCGCGCCTGCCGGTTGCTCGCCCGCGGCCACACGTAATCGTTGCCCGCCAGATACCAGCGCCGCCCGCCGGAGTCTCGCATCAGGTACGGCACCGCGAGCGAAAGCTGCCCCTCCGGCCGCTCTCCCAGGCGCAGCAGCCCGTGGCCGGCTCGCCCGCCCTCGTTCACCGGCGTGTAGATCAGCAGGACACCGGCGGCGCGCGCGATGGGGTCGATGGCGTCGAATGTCGCCGAGGTGACGTTCGTGAACACCGCCTGGCAACCCGCCCGGACCAGCCGCCGCATCCGAGCCGCGCCCACGCGCACGTCGGTGGCGTCGTCGGCCACCACCAGCCGCAGCGGACTGCCGCGCACACCGCCATCGACGTTGGCCTCCGCCACGGCCATACGGGCGACGTTCTCGCTGGCCGCGGCGAACACACTGGCCGAGCCCGACAGGCTGACCAGCAGGCCGATCGGGTGTGTGCCCGGCTCGGCCGCCGGCTCAGGCGGATCGAGGCCGTGCAGGGCCTGCAGCCATTCGATCCCCGTGTCGTCGATCTCGGCCACCACCCTGACCCTGGTGCCGGAGCCCGACGGGGTGAGCGTGCAGACGACCCTGCCGCGCCACGGCGTCTCGTGGGCCAGCACGATGCGGCTGTCCTGCCGTACGGCGACGATCCGTCCCGTGGCCTCCAGCGTGCCGTCTCCGTACGGCCAGGGGATGCGGAAGCGCACCACGGCGCCCGGCCGCAGCGCGTCGAAGGTCGCGTCGAACAGCCATCCGGCTCCCGTGCCGTGCCCGAACAGCGCGAACACGTCCCGCGGTCGCGCGTTGACGTGGGTCTCGTCGGTTACGAAGATTGCGCCCAATCGGTCGCCTCGCTGTGGTCAGCCGAAGCCTGATGCTCCGCGCTGTCTCTGAGGTCGGCGAGCGATCCCTGATACAACCGCTGAAGAAAATCCACCATGTCCTGAGCGGGTCTGCGGGCGAGCGAGTAATAGCGGAAGCGTCCGTCGCGGCGCTCGGCCACCAGATTGGCCATGCGCAGCACCCGGAGGTGGCTCGACACCGTGGTGCGGCCGACATGGGTGATGGCGTCGGAGATCTCGGAGGCGGTGCATTCGCCCCGCTCGGCGAGCAGGCCCAGGATCTGCCGCCGGGTGCTGTCTGCCAGTGCCTCGAACGCAAGATCCTTGGGGTCCGGCATCTCATTCCCATTGTGACGACGCTTCGCGAACTATTGACATATTAGAACGCTGCCGCCGCCCCCAACAACTTTGCCTGATCCCCCAGTTTGCCTTCCTTGACCAGTTGCAGGACCGCGGTGGCGGTCATGGTCTTGGTCTGCGAGCCGATCCGGTAGCGGGCGGTCGAGGGGATCGCACCGCCCTCGCCGTTGAGCAGGCGGGACCCGGCCGATCCCTTCCCGACCCGCTTGCCGTCCACGTACACCGAGCCGATGGCGCCCACCACGTGGCCCGGCTTCACCAAGTTTTCCATCGCCGAAGGCCAGGGATGGAGCCTGATCGGCGGGCTCGGCGCCGACCCGGTCGCCTGCGTACTTCTGGACGCGTGCTCGGGCCGAGGTCCGTCGACCACGGGGGAGATGCCGCCGGTGGGATGATCCCTTCCCCGCGGACCGGACGCGCCCGGCAGCGCGGCCCCCATCATAACGTCCGGGGGCCGCGCCGCGGAGTCAGAGCGTGATCGGGACCCGCATGCCCGTGCGGGCCGATTCGAGGGCGGCGGTCACCATGGCCAGGCTGCGGATGTTGTCGTGGCACTCGCCCTGCGGCGCCCGCCCCGTACGCAGCCCCGTCACGAACTCCTCCAGCCCCTCGGCCAGCCCGCCGAAGCGCCGGCGCCCGGGGAACGGGTCGGAGCCGGGAGCGTACGCCCGCACCACCTGACCGTCGGCCGCCTCGGCCGTCGGTGCATGGCCGTCACCGCCCCACAGCGCCGTCCCGCGCGTGCCGGCGGCCCGCCAGCTGCCCGTCCACGACGTCGGCTGCCCGGGCGCCGACCAGCTCCCGGCGAACGTGTAGCGCAGGCCGCCGGTCATCTCGAAGATCGCGGTGGCCGAGCAGGCCCCGGCGTACCACGTCCACGAGGGACGGAACGACTCGCAGTAGACGGAGACCGGATCGGCCCCCGACACCGCCCGCGCCGCGTCGAACAGGTGGATCGCCATGTCCTGTAACAGCGGATGCTCCAGGGTGTCGAGGAAATTCTTGTTCCGGTACGGCATGAAGAACTCCGACGTCAGCAGCCCCAGCGGTCCCAGATCGGCCACCGTGCGCCGGAAGGCCACCAGCGTGGGCATGAAGCGGCGGTTCTGGTTGACCGCGAACAGCCGCCGGGACTCGTCGGCGGCCCGCACCATGGAGCGGGCCTCGTCCAGGCTGACCGCCATGGGCTTCTCGCTCAGCACCGACACCCCGCGCCGCAGCGCCGTGACCGTCACGTCGTGGTGGGCCTGGGGGACGGTGCAGTTGACGATGAAGTCGGGCTCCTCGCCGTCCAGCACGGCGGTGAGCGAGGCGCTGACGGGCAGGTCGTCGAGGCCGAGCTTGCCGGCGGCGGCGCGGGCGCGCTCCTCGTCAACGTCCACCCAGCCGGCCAGCGAGGTCTGGGGGTGGGCGAGCAGCTCGGGCGCCCACTGGCCGCCGATGAAGCCGGCGCCGACCACCACGCCGCGCAGCGGCCTGTCCGCTGCGATCGTGTCGAAAGTCATGCCGCGCCTACCACGTGATGGGGGTGTGGGCGTTCTGCAGGGGCTCGCCGACGCCGTCGGACGGGGCGGCCCACAGGACCGCGTTGGCCAGCACGCGCCGGACATCGGGGTGGTGGTAGATCGGATATTCCTGGTCGCCGGGGCTGAAGTAGAAGATGCGGCCCAGGCCCCTGCGGAAGCAGCAGCCGCTGCGGAACACCTCGCCGCCGCTGAAGTTGCTGATGAACACGAGCTCGTCCGGCTCCGGGATGCCGAACGGCTCGCCGTACGTCTCCTGCTGCTCGATGACCAGCGGGCGGGGCACGCCGCGCGCGATGGGGTGGCCGGGCGCGACCGTCCAGACCAGCTCGCGCTCGGCCGCGTCGCGCCAGGTGATCGTGCAGGTGGAGCCCATCAGCACACGGAAGATCTTGGAGTAGTGGCCCGAGTGCAGCACCAGCAGGCCCATCCCGCCGAGCACGCGCCGCCGCACGCGCTCCACGACCTTGTCGTTCACCTCCTCGTGCGCCATGTGGCCCCACCAGGTCAGCACGTCGGTGCCGGCCAGCACCTCGTCGGTCAGGCCGTGCTCGGGCTCGTCGAGCACGGCGGTGCGCACGCGCACCTGGTCGCCCAGCACCTCGGTCAGCCCCTCCGCGATGGCGCCGTGGATGCCGTCGGGGTAGATGCGGCGCACCGCCTCCTCGCGTGGCTCGTGGTAGTACTCGCTCCAGACAGTGACGTTGACGGCCATGCGGTTCCTTCCTGGCACGTACGGGCGCGTGATCAGCGTACGTCGCCGCCCGCCGTCTCCAACAGCACCCGTACGTCCCACGGGCCGAGTCGCACCTCCGCCCCGGCCTCCAGGTCGGCATCACCGAGCACGTCCCTGACCTGCACGGGCACCCGTACGGACGCGGGTTCCCACCCCCAGTTGTGCAGGAAGCGCACGCGCCGCCCGTCGGGTGCGGTGGCGCCGGTCGAGGTGACGCCGGCCGGCAGGTCCGCCCACGGCCCTGGCGATGGCACGAGCCGGCGGAACAGCGCCTCGGCCAGCGCCGGGTTCGGCACGGTGCCGACGTAGGTGATGCGGCCCTGGCCGTGCGCCTGCGTGGTGATCGCCGCGAACTGCCCGAAATGCGGGTGCTCGTACGAGGCCAGCACCTGCGCCCCGTCCGTCTGCAGGCCGTCCGCCCACCGGGTGCCCGCGGCGCCGTCCGGGAGCTTCGGACCTCGGACGGGCAGCTCGCCGTCGAGGTTGCTGAACTCGTCGTACCAGGCGCCCGCGGCCTCGGCGAGCCGGCCCGGCTGCACCTCCCTGCGCGCCCGCGCCTCCGCGTCGGCGTACCCCGTGCGCGGGCCGAGCACCAGGTGCCCGCCGGCGGCCGCGTACGCCGTGAGCCAGTCCAGCGTGGCGTCGTCGGCCACGTACAGTCCGGCGGCCACGAGCACCGGGTGCCGCCCGGCCAGCGCGGCCGGGTCCTCGGCGACGGCCTGGGCGGCGTGCAGCACCCGCACCTGGCAGCCCGCGTCGAACGCCCCCCGGTAGAACGGCTCGAAGATGCCCTGGTAGGACCGCTCGTCCGGGCCGCCGTCCGGATGGGCGAGCGCGGGCTGCGCGGCCAGTGCCCACTTGCTCGGCGTGGAGTAGAGCATCGCCACGTCGGCGTCGGGGATCAGCCCGGCGACCAGGTCCCCGGCCGTCTCCAGCTCGGCGCCGAGCCGGGCGATCTCCCGGTACGTGCGCCCGGGCCGTCCGCTGTGCGGCAGCACGCCGCCCCAGTACGTCTCGGTGCCGAACACCAGCGTCCGCCACTGCCAGTACTCGATCATGGAGGCCCCGCGGGAGACCAGCGCCCAGGCGGCCTGCCGCCACTGCCCGTCGTAGGCAGGCTGGTTCACCCAGGAGGGGCCGATGGCCTGCGCGTTCGTCTCGGTGACCAGGAACGGCTCCTGCCGCGAGGAGAACATCCGGTCCGCGCTGAGATACAGCGCCCAGGTGTTCCTGCTCATCCAGCTCTGCGGCCCGTCCTGCGGCGCGGGCAGCGCGAAGCCGTCCTGCATCGTGTAGTACGGGTTGCCCGCCGTGACGTCGAGCCGCCGGGTCAGGTCCTCGTCGGCCACGGCAGGCCGGTCGTAGGCGATGCAGGTGGTGACGAACTGCTCAGGCCGGGCGTACTCGCGCACGATGTCGGCCTGCCAGGCGATGAACTCGGTCACCTGGTCGGCCTGGAAGCGCCGCCACGCCTGCGTGTACTGGGGCTGGGCGTTGCCGTCCGGCCGCCACAGGTCGGACCAGTCCGACAACCGGTGCGACCAGTAGACCAGGCCCCACTCCCGGTTGAGCGTCTCCACATCGCCGTACGTGTCGCGCAGCCGGTCCACGAAGCGCTGGAAGACGGCGTGGTTGTGCAGCAGGTGCAGGCCCGGCTCGTTGTCGACCTGGAAGCCGACGACCGACGGGTGATCCGCGTACCGCTCCACGACCTTGCGGATGATCCGCTCGGCGTGGAAGCGGAAGGCGGGATGCGTGAAGTCCATCTCCTGGCGGGCGCCCCAGGGGAGGCGCTGCCCGGTGGCCCGCTCGCCGGCGATCTCCGGGTACAGCCGGGCCAGCCACGGCGGCACCGCGTATGTCGGCGTGCCCAGGATGACGGAGATGCCGCGCTCGTGCGCGCCGTCCAGGGCCGGTCGCAGCCAGTCGAGGTCGAAGCGCCCGTTCTCGGGCTCCCAGGTGGACCAGACGGACTCGCCGACCCTGATCACCGAGAAGCGCGCCTCGGCCATCAGGTCGAGGTCGGTCTTCAGCAGCTCGGCGGGGTGGTACTCGGGGTAGTAGGCGGCGCCGAAGAGCACTCGTGACACGGGTCTTCCTCTCATGGCTCGGCCCCAGGAGGGGGCGCGGTCGGGGGTGCGGTCGACCGGCGCACCACGAGGCGCGCGGGCAGGTCGTCGTGGGCACGCGGGCCCGGGGAGCGTTCGATCTGCTCGACGAGCAGTGCCAGGCCGCGGCGGGCGACGGCCTCGAAGTCCTGGCGGACGGTGGTCAGGGGCGGCGACAGGTACGCGGCGGCCGGGATGTCGTCCATGCCGGCCACGCTGACCTCTCCGGGCACCGCGCGCCCAGCCTCGGCCAGCGCGCGCAGCACGCCGATCGCCATGTCGTCGTTCGCCGCGAACACCGCCGTGACCTCCGGGTCGGCCGCCAGGATCCGACCGGCGGCGTATCCGGACGCGGGGGACCAGTCGCCCTCCAGCGGCGGCGGCTCGGCGGCCCCCGCCGCGGCCAGCGCCTCCCGCCAGCCGCGCGCCCGATCGCGCGCCGCCCACCAGCGGCTCGGCCCGGCGACGTGCCAGACGGTGGCGTGCCCGAGGCCGAGGAGGTGCTCGGTCGCCTGCCGGCCCGCGTCCACGCCGGACGATCCGGCGACCACCACGCGCGGCCCGTCGAGCCCGGGGATCGGTCTGAAGCTGAGCACGGGCACGTCCCGGTCGAGGCGGGGCGCCTGACCTTCATCGATCGGGTCGGACACCACGACGGCGTCCACGCCCTGCCCGAGCAGCTCTTCGACGGCGCTCATGAGGCCGCCGTCCTCGCCTTCGAGCGTGTTGACCACGGAGAGCGCGTACCCGATCTCCCTGGCGGCCCGCTCCAGGGCGACGAGCAGGGAGGACGGGCCGTAGAGGGAGGAGCCGAGCGCGGCGACGCCGATGCGGTGGAAGCGGCCCAGGTGGAGCGCGCGGGCCGCGGTGTTGCGCCGGTAGCCGAGCTCGCGCGCCGCCGCCAGCACCCGCTCGCGAACCTCTTCGCTCACGTACGGCTCGCCGTTCAGCACCCGGGAGACCGTCTTCTGCGACACGCCCGCAAGCCGAGCCACGTCGGTGCTGCTCGGTGGCCTGCTTCCCGGCCCGGACATCGCGGCTCCTTGTCCCTGACTACGTAGTCAGGTTCCGCGCCGCGCGGCCGTCTGTCAAGAGCAGGACGAACGTGGCAGAGCGTCACGAACCTGCAACCGTTTGAGGCGGGGCGTTGACGTGATCGTTACGGCGCAATTAACGTCCTGAGTTAAATATTTGGCACGGTTCATGGACGGACACCCCCCGCATGAGCGATCTCAGCAGACGAGGATTCCTCCAGGTCGGCGCAGTCGCGGCCACCCTCACCCTGGCCGGCTGCGCCGGAGGCGGAAGCTCGGGCGCCGGCCTCCAGTTCGCCTGGTGGGGCAGCACGGCACGGCACACCGCGACGCAGAAGGCCATCGACGCCTTCAAGAAGAAGAAGCCCGGCCTCCAGATCAGGACCCAGTTCTCCGGCTGGGAAGGCTACTGGGAGAAGCTGGCGACCCAGACCGCGGGCGGCAACGCCCCCGACGTGATCCAGATGGACTACTCCTACCTCGGCGAGTACGCCAGGCGCGGCAGCCTGCTGGACCTGGGCCCGTACGTAGGCAAGGGCCTGGACCTGTCCGGCTTCGAGCCCGACGTGGTGAACGCCGGGAAGATCGACGGCAAGCAGTACGCGGTGACGTTCGGCGTCAACTCCATGGGCCTCATCGTCAACAAGACCCTGGCGGCCGAGCGCGGCGTGGAGATCCCCGACACCTTCACCTGGCCCGAGTACGGCGAGCTGGCCAAGAAACTCGCGGGCAAGGGCGTCTTCGGCACCGAGGACGGCGCCCAGGACGGCGGCGCGCTGGAGAACTGGCTGCTGACGCGGGGCAAGATGTTCTTCACCGCCGACGGCAAGCTCGCCTACGACGAGAGCGACCTGAAGGAGTGGTTCACGTTCTGGGACGGTCTGCGCAAGTCGGGCGCGGCCACACCGCCGGACGTCCAGGCCACCGCGGCAGGCGACGTGCAGAACAGCCTGGTCGCCACCCGTAAGGCGGTCATGGACTTCGCCTGGTCCAACCAGCTCACCGCCTACACCTCGCTCACCAAGGACGAGATCGGCATCCACGCCTACCCGACGGGCGACAAACCCGGCCAGTACTACAAGCCGTCCATGCTGCTGACCGTCAGCGCCGGCAGCAAGGCCAAGGATGACGCGGTGGCCCTGGTCAACGCGCTGGTCGCGGACGTGGACGTGGCCGGCCCGCTCGGCTCCGAACGCGGCATCCCGCCCGCGGCTCCCGTCCGTGACGCGCTGCGGCCCAAGGCGTCGCCGTCCGAGCAGCTCGTGTACGGCTACATCGACGCGCTCAAGCCGAAGATCGGTCCGCTCCCTCCACCGCAGCCGCTCGGCGCCGGTGAGCTGCACAACAAGGTGCTCACCAACATCAACCAGCAGATCGGCTTCGGCAAGCTCACGATCGATGAGGGGGTGTCCCGATTCTTCGAAGAAGCCCGACGCCTGCTCAAGTAGAGGGACGCTCGGCCTACCTGCTGTTGCTGCCGTGGTTCGCCGGTCTGCTCCTGCTGACCGGCGGGCCGATCCTGGCCTCGCTGGCGCTGTCGTTCACCGACTTCGACCTGCTCACCACCCCGTCCTTCGTGGGACTGGACAACTACGCCAGGATGCTCACCGACGACCCGCACTTCGTCAACGCCGTCCGGGTCACGCTGATCTACGTCGTCTTCTCCGTGCCGCTGTCCGGCGCGTTCGCGTTGCTGGTCGCGGTGCTGCTGAACAGGCCCATGCGCGGCATCGGGGTGTACCGCGCCGCGTACTACCTGCCCTCGCTCCTGGGCGGCAGCGTCGCGGTGGCGATCCTCTGGCGGCAGATCTTCGGGGCGGACGGCCTGATCAACGACGCCCTCCGGTACTTCGGGATCGTGGGGCCGAGCTGGATCTCCACTCCCCAGTACGCGATCTACACGCTGATCCTGCTGCACATCTGGCAGTTCGGCTCACCCATGCTGATCTTCCTGGCCGGGTTGAAGCAGATCCCCGCCGAGCTCTACGACGCCGCCGCGGTGGACGGCGCCGGCCGGGTACGCGCGTTCTTCCGCATCACGCTGCCCATGCTCAGCCCGATCATCTTCTTCAACCTGGTGCTGCAGACGGTCAACTCCTTCAAGGCGTTCACGCCCGCGTTCATCATCAGCGGCGGCACCGGGGGACCAGCGGACTCCACGCTGTTCTACACGCTCTTCATCTACCAGGAGGGCTTCGGCAACTTCCGGATGGGCTACGCCTCCGCGCTGGCCTGGGTGCTCCTCCTGGTGACCGCGGTCTTCACCGCGCTGGCCTTCCGCTCCGCGAAGTACTGGGTGCACTATGCCGACTAAGCGCCGCTGGGCCGTCCACCTGCTGGTCGTGGTGGGCGCGCTCGTCATGCTCTATCCGCTCTTCTGGCTGATCAGCTCCTCGTTCAAGCCCGCCGACGAGATCTTCACCGATCCCGGGCTGGTGCCCGGCACCGTGGTCGCGGACAACTACGCCACCGGGTGGACCGCGCTGGGAGTGCCCTTCAGCGGGTTCTTCGCGAACTCGTTCGTCATCGCCGCGGCGGCCGTGGCCGGGAACGTGATGTCGTGCTCGATGGCGGCCTACGCCTTCGCCCGGCTGAGCTTCCGGTTCAGGAAGCTCTGGTTCGCGATCATGCTGATGTCGATCATGCTGCCGATCCACGTGCTGATCGTGCCGCAGTACACGCTGTTCAAGTATCTCGGCTGGGTGGACACGTTCCTGCCGTTGATCGTGCCGAAGTTCCTGGCCGTGGACGGGTTCTTCATCTTCCTGATGGTGCAGTTCATCCGGTCGCTGCCGCGCGAGCTCGACGACGCGGCCCGCATCGACGGGTGCGGGCCCATCCTGGTGTACTGGCGGGTCATCCTGCCGCTGTCGCGGCCCGCGCTGATCACGACCGCCATCTTCACCTTCATCTGGACCTGGGACGACTTCTTCAGCCAGCTCGTCTATCTGAGCGATGTGTCCACCTACACGGTGCCACTCGCGCTCCGGGCGTTCCTCGACTCCAGCAGCGGCTCCACGTGGGGCCCGATGCTCGCGATGGCGGTGCTGTCGCTGATCCCGATCCTGGGCTTCTTCCTGATCTTCCAGCGTCGCATCACCGAGGGCATCTCGACCACGGGGCTCAAGGGCTAGGAGGCTCATCGGCGACGTTCCCGGCTCCGGCCACCCGCACCCTTGGGAAGACGATCCCGGCTTGCGGCGAAGGATGGATGATCGTTGTTCACCATCCGGAAGGCACACTTATGACGGAGACGGGAACGTGACCGCCGAAGTCGGCGAGCGGATGACCGACGCCGAGCTCGTCGCCGGGTACCGGCGCGACCCCGAGCTGTTCACCGCGGTGCACGACCGTTATTTCCGCGACATCTACCTGTATGTGGCAGGCCGCCTCGACACCCAGGTGGCCGAGGACATCACGGCCGAGACGTTCTTGCTGGCCTTCGACCGGCGCGACCGGTTCGACCCGGAACGCGGGGGCCTGCGGCCCTGGCTGTTCGGCTTCGCCACCAATCTGGTGGCCAGACACCGCCGCAAAGAGGCACGCCACTACCGGGCGCTGGCTCAGCTGGCCCCCGAACCCGCCGTGGAAGGACACGAGAACCGGGTCGTCACCTCTGTCGCGGCTCAGCGCATGCAGCCGCGCCTGGCCAAGGCGCTCGCCGCGCTGACCGGCGGCGAGCGCGACGTGCTGCTGCTCGTGGCCCTGGCCCAGCTCAGCTACGACGAGGTGGCACAGGCGCTCGGCATCTCCACCGGCACGGTGGGCTCACGGCTGAGCCGGGCCCGCGCGAAGATCCACGCCCTCATCGACAAGGAGACCGTTCATGGATGACCTGGAAGGGCGGCTCGCCGCTCTGCTGGACAAGCCCGAGCCGTCCGCCGAGACGGCCGCCCGCAGCAGGAGCCGGCTCCAGGACAGGGCGCGTGGCCGCGCGCGCAGGCGCATCGGCTGGCTCGCGCCGGCGACCGCGCTGGCCGCCGCGGCGGCCGTGACCGCGGTCGTGGTCTCCACGGGGGCGACGACGACCGTCGGCACCACCACGGTGACGGCGACGACCGCCGCCGCACCGGCCTCTGCGAGGGAGATCCTGCTCGTGGCCGCCGCCAGCGCGGAACGCACGCCGCAGGGCTCCGGGAAGTACTGGCACGTCAGACGTGACTGGCTGAACAGCGACATTCCGCCGGCGGAGACCTGGACCGGGCGCGACGGCCGGCGCTGGTCCAAGAACCAGCCGGAAGACCCTCCCGGCGCCGTCGTACCGGACCCGAACCCGCTCAAGCTCAAGGGCGCCAAGGTCAGCTTCGAGGACCTCGAAAGCCTGCCGACGGATCCCGAGGCGCTGAAGGCGTGGATCGCCGAGCGTAAAGGGCGCGACAGCGGCATGCTCCCATCCGAAAAGCGAGGTGACCCGGTCATCACCCTGATCGCGCTGATCACAGCGCTGCCGGTGCCGTCGGAGGTTCGTTCCGCGGCGTTCCAGGCGCTCGCCGCGCTGCCGGGAGTCCAGAACGCGGGCGCGGTCGAAGGCGGGCAGGAACTGCGGATCCCTGATCCCGAGGGGTATCGGGAGATCAAGCTGGTCATCGATCCCGAGACCTCTCGGGTGACTCGCACCAACCTCTTCCTTGGCGACGACGGAGGCTTGGGGATGACCAAGGGACTCATGTCGGTGACCACCGACTGGACGGACCAGATTCCCCAGTAGCGTCCTTCTCCGCACAGACGAGGTTGATCATGACTTTAGGCAAGTCGTTCCTCGCCGCTCTGCTGGCGGGGACGGTCGGCGTGACGCCGACACCGGCACCGCCACCGGCATCGACAACGGCACCACAGTCTCAGCCGGTGAACGGGGTGACCCTGATCACCGGTGACCGTGTCGTGGTCATGGGCCGGGGGCACCGCGTCGAGCCCGGGCCGGGCAGGCAGGTGGACTTCTCGAGCCAGGTGCTCGCAGGTCACCTGTACGTGACCCCTTCCGACGCCATGCCGCTGATCGCCCAGGGCGTGCTGGACCGGCGGTTGTTCGACGTCACCCAGCTGCTGGCCTGGCACTACGGGGACGCCGACACTCCGGACATCCCCGTCATCTCCCAGGGGACCACGGGCCCGCAGGGTTTCCGGCAGGTCCGGCAGCTGTCCAGCCTCGGGATGAACGCGGCACGCGTGCCCAAGGCGAACGCCGCCCAGACGTGGCGGGAGCTCACCGGTGCCCGCACGCCGGCGGCGGGCCGCACCAAGCTCTGGCTGGACGGACGCAGGTCCTTCTCTCTGGACGAGAGCGTCAAGCAGATCGGCGCCCCGCAGGCGTGGCAGCAGGGCCTGACGGGCAAGGGCGTCACCGTCGCGGTCCTCGACTCGGGCTACGACCCCGACCATCCGGACCTCAAGGACGCGGTCGCGCAGGAGCGGAACTTCAGCGACGAACCCGATATCCGCGACAACCTCGGCCACGGCACCCACGTCGCCTCGATCGTGGCGGGCCGGGGTGAGAAGTACCGAGGGGTGGCGCCGGAGGCGCGGCTGGCCATCGGGAAGGTGGGTGGTCCGCAGGGCCCGACGGACTCGGCCATCCTCGCCGGCATGGAATGGGCGGCCGTCGAGGTCAAGGCCAAGGTCGTCAACATGAGCTTCGGCGACGTGGACGGCCCGGACCTGGACCCGCTGGAGCAGGCCGTCAACAGGCTGTCCGAGCAGACCGGCACGCTGTTCGTCGCGGGGGCCGGCAACGCGGGCGCCGACCGTACGGTGAGCAGCCCCGGCAGCGCCGAGGCGGCGCTCACCGTCGGCGCGGTGGACAAGCAGGGCCGCATGGCCGAGTTCTCCAGCCGAGGGCTGCGCGTCAGCGATCACGCGATCAAACCCGACGTGACCGCGCCGGGCGTGAACATCGTGGCCGCCGCGGCCGCGGGCACCGCCGACGGTCCGTACCAGACGATGAGTGGCACCTCGATGGCCTCCCCGCACGTGGCGGGGGCGGCGGCGATCCTGGCCCAGCGCCATCCCGACTGGACGGGCGCGCAGCTGAAGTCCGCGCTGATCGGCAGCGCCGCGCCGGTTCAGGACGCGCCGCTCTACCAGCAGGGGGCCGGGCTGATCGACCTGAGGCGCGTGCTCGCGCAGCCGGTCACGGCCGATCAGGGCAACGTCTGGGCCGCCTTCCCCTGGAACGGCTCCGGCGAGCGGGTGGCGACCAAGACGATCACCTATTCCAACGAGGGCGACGCTCCGGTCAGGCTCGATCTGACGGCCGACGGTGAGGTGCTGAAGCTGTCGGCCGATCGGCTGGAGGTCCCGGCCGAGGGCAAGGCGTCGATAACGCTCACCATCGACGCGGCCGGTAAGGCTCCGGGCGACTACCCGGGAACGGTCACCGCCAGGTCGGGCGAGACGGTGGTGCGCACGCTGGCCGGCGCCTACGTCGAGCCCGAGTCATACGACGTCACCATCACCGCCCTCGGCAGGCAGGGTCAGCCGGTCAACCCCCTGGACAGCCAGATCTACGACGCCAAGACCGGGACCGTCCATATGCCGGCCTTCCGCGACGGCGTGGCCAAGGTGCGGCTGCTCGAGGGCGACTGGAACGTCTTCACCGAGATCATGGAGAAGATCGACGGCACGTACGTCCGGACCCTCGCCGACTCCCCGCTGCGGGTCGACGGCGCCGACCAGCGGCTGACGGTGGACGCCCGTCAGGGTAAACAGGCCAAGGTCACCCTCGACGACCCGACCGCCACGCCCAGGCGCGGCTACGACTACAGGCTGGCCCACGGCGCGTGGAACCGCTGGGCGCTGACCGGTGGCACGGACGTCAACTCCGGGCTCTTCGTCGTCCCCGTCCGCCGGCCCGGCCTGACGTACACGCTGACGACCACGTGGCTCAGCAAGGACGCCACCCCCAGCCCGTACGTCTACAGCCTCGTCGACCAGCGCACCGACGGCATCCCCGAAGACCCCGCCTACAACGTGAGGCAGCGGGACCTGGCCAAGGTCACCGCGACCTACCGGGCCTCCGGAACGGCCGCCACGGGCTTGCCGATGGCCGGGCCGGACCTCGCCGGCGAGTCCCCGGGCTTCGTCCTGGGATGGCTGGTCGGCGACATCCCCTTGCCGGGCACGCTCGTCCAGTACCGGACCCCGGGGCTGACCTACCAGAGCGGGCTCCAGATCGGCACCTCACTGATCTTCGACGGAGGCAGGCGCGCCGAGCGCGGCGAGACCGGCGAGGTCTGGAACGCGGCGGTCACCGGGCCGTCGTTCCTGCTGCCGGGCGGGAACCGCAACGGGAACAAGCTGACCTTCTCCGCGGTCGGCCTGTTCTCCGACAGCGCTCCGGGGAGGTCGGGTTCGGACACCGCCGCCACCGGCGCCGCCACCCTCGCGAAGAACGGGCAGGTGCTGGCCACGGCCCAGCTCGCCGACTGCGAGGTCTACCAGACCGAAGGATGCGAGCTCCGCGCCGACCTGCCCGCCGGGACCGGCGCCTACACGCTGACCGCGTCGATGCGCAGGCAGGTCCCGTACTCGGCGCTGTCCACCGGGGTGGAGTCGGTGTGGACGTTCCGCTCCGCGGCCACGGCCAAGGAGCAGCCGCTGCCGCTGATGGCGGTCCGCTACAGCCCCGCCGGCCTGGACACGTCGAACCGCGCCGCACCGGGCAGCGTGACTCGCCTGCCCCTGCGGGTCGAACGCAACCCCGGCTCCGCGCAGGCGGAGGTGACGTCGGTACGGCTGGAGATGTCCGTCGACGACGGCGCGACCTGGCGTCCGGTCGCGGTCGCCCGCACCGGCTCCGGCTGGACGGCGGTGCTGCCGAACCCGCGTACGGCCGGCTTCGTCTCCCTCCGTGCCGCGGTGGCCGACTCGGCGGGCGCCCGGCTGACGCAGACGATCGTCCGGGCGTACGCCGTCGGCGGACCCTGATGATCGTCCGCGGGGACGCCGTCGGCTGATCCGCGAACCGCCGGCCGGCGCGATCGATGCCACGGCCCTGGCCATTGCCTCCTCGGCCGAGGAGGCAGGGGCCGGACGGCATCGTCGCGCCGGCCTTCGTCACCCGTGGCTACCAAGTCACCGGCAACCGGCGCACGCCGTAAATGGTCATGTCCGTGCGCATCGGCACCTCCTCCGGCGGTGCGGCCGGCCGCAGGTCCGGGAAGCGGTCGAACAGCGCCCGGTACGCCACGCGCAGCTCGATCCTGGCCAGCTGAATGGACAGCGTGACCTCAGCCGGGGTCTACGGGGTCCACCTGATGGTGGGGTTGATGCCGCCGGTCCAGTTGAAGGTGGCCATGTTGTCCCACTGGTCGCCGGTGCCGTTGATGTTGGCGGGGTCCCAGCCGTTGCCCGCGATGGCGTACCAGGTCGGTTCCCAGTAGAAGACGCCGATCGCCCCGGCGCTGCGGGCGGTGTTCTGGACCGCGGTGAAGTTGTTCGCCTGGCCTGTCCAGGTGGCCGGGTAGCCCGAGCACGGCGCCGAGCCGCCGATCACGTTCGGCTCACTGTCGGCGTTGGAGGCGGTGAACGGGTAGGCGGTCTCCGCCACGATGACCGGCTTCCCGTAGCGGGAGCGCACGTCGTTGAGGACCGTGGACAGGTTGGACAGCGAGCCGTGCCACATGCAGTAGTACGACAGCGCGGTGATGTCCCACGGCACGCCCTTGGCACGGATCCCGTCGTAGAACCAGCGGGCGTTCGCGAGGCTGTCGGCGTCGGCGGTGTGAATGATCACCTGGGTGCCGCTGTTGCACGCCTTGGTCGCGTTGTAGCCCGCCTTGAGCAGCAGGCTCAGGTTGGTGAAGTCGTTGTTGACGACCTTGCCGTCGTTCCAGAGCATCCCGACGTTGATCTCGTTGCCGATCTGCACGCTGTCCGGCGTGGTGCCCTGCGCCTTCAGGCTGTTGCAGACGTCGTAGGTGTAGTTGTAGACGTCGGTCTGGAGTTGGCTGATGCCGTGGCTCGCCCACGCCGCCGGCTTGAACTGCTTGCCCGGGTCGGCCCAGGTGTCCGAATAGTGGAAGTCGATCATCAGGCCGAGGCCCTTGGCCTTGACCGTCCTCGCGTACGCCAGGACCTTGGCCTTGTTGTTGTAGCCGCTCGCCGGGTTGTTCCAGATGCGCAGCCGGACGTAGTTGACTCCGGCGCCCTTGAGGATGTCCAGGGGGTCCGCGGCCGTCCCGGCGGCGTTGTAGTACTTGGCCCCGAGGTCCAGGCTCCGCTGGAGCGAGGAGACGTCGGCGCCGCGCATGGACAGCGTGGCGGCGGAGGCGGGCGCGGGACTCAACGGTATGACCGCGAGCAGCGTCGCGAGCGTGAGCAGGAGCGTTACCCGGATCCTTGGTAAGACGGCCATCCGATCTCCTTGGCTTGTGTGAACGCTCACAGACAGATGTGGCGGTGATATGCCCGAAGAATGCGCCTATGAGGACAGAATCCGGCCTTCCTTTGGCTGTGAACGTTCACAGACTCTTTGGGCACGAGGATAAAGAAGAATCCGGCACCCGGGAAGAGTCCCTGACGGCCCGCGACGTTCGCGCCGTCAGGTCTTGTCGGCGCCGAGGAAGCCTTCCTTGCCCAGCCAGTCGGCGGAGACCTTGCCCGGCTCCTCACCGTCGACGTCGATGCGGGCGTTGAGCCGCTGCATGGTGGCGTCGTCCAGCTTGGCGATCACCGGCTGGAGCACCTTCTCGAGCGCCGGGTACTTGTCGTACGTCTCCTGGCGCAACGTCACGGCCGCGTTGTAGATCGGGAAGAACTTCTTGTCGTCCTGCAGGACGGTGAGGCCGAGTGCGGCGATGCGGCCGTCGGTGGTGAACACCTCACCGAAGTTGCACGTCTGGCCCTTGTCCGTCTCGGTGTAGACGACGCCGGTGTCGAGCAGGCTGACGCGGTCCTTCGGGATGGTCATGCCGTACGTCTTGGAGAGGCCGGACAGCCCGTCGTCACGGGTGGAGAACTCGGTCTCGATGCAGGCCGTGACCTCGTGGGGCTTGGTCCTGGCCAGCTCGGCCACGTCCGAGACCGTCTTGACACCCAGCTCCTTGGCCTTCTCGGAGCGGATGGCCAGGGCGTAGGTGTTGTTCAGGGGAGTGGGCCCGATCCAGTGGATCTTGTTCTTCTTCAGGTCCGTCTCCGCCGTGGCCTTGAACTGCTTGGCCGAGTCCTGGATGGGCGTGGTGTTCTTGAGGTGCTCGATCCAGCCGGTGCCGGAGTACTCCCAGTACAGGTCGATCTCGCCCGACTCCAGGGCCTTGCGGTTCGGCACGGTCCCGCCGAGGTTGGTCTTGTCGACGACCTCGGCCCCATGCGCCTTGAGCAGCTGTACGGCGATCTTGCCGAGCACGATGTTCTCGGTGAAGTCCTTGGAACCGATGACGAACTTGGCGCCGGCCAGTTCGTTACCCGCGCTGGAGGCTTCGACGGCGTCGGCGGAGCCGCACGCGCTCACGGTCGTCACGGTCAACGCCGCTGCGGCGAGCAGGGCGAACGTCTGTCCAAGGGGACGGGAGAGCATTACAGGGACACCTCTTGAATGTGATCGGTAACTGCTGGATGGGGAGGTCACATGCCGCGCGGCTTGAGCACTTTCTCTGCCAGGCCGCCCAGCCAGTCGATGAAGAAGG
The DNA here is from genome assembly GCF_040674955.1 of Nonomuraea sp. NPDC049695. Lineage (NCBI taxonomy): Bacteria > Bacillati > Actinomycetota > Actinomycetes > Streptosporangiales > Streptosporangiaceae > Nonomuraea > Nonomuraea sp. NPDC049695. Next base: position 25,035 of record NZ_JBFANV010000027.1, read on the forward strand.
CGATGCACGCGGTCAGCACACCGCCGACGATGGTCACGGGCATGCGGTTCAGCTTGAGCCCGTTGATGATGAGCTCGCCGAAGCCGCCGGCGGCGACGAACGCGCCCAGCGTGGCGACACCGACGGTCAGCACGAGCGCGGTACGCAGCCCGGCCAGGATCGCGGGCACGGCGAGCTTGAGCTCCACCCGGCGCAGGATCTGACCCTTGGTCATGCCCATGCCGCGGGCGGCCTGGATGAGGGCCGGATCGACCTGCTGCACGCCGACCATCGTGTTGCGCAGCACCGGGAGCACCGCGTAGGAGACGAGGCCGACCAGCGCGGTCTGGAAGCCCACGCCCATCAGGAAGGTGCACAGCACGAGCAGGCCGATGCACGGGACCGCCTGGCCCAGGTTGCCCACGGTGAGGATGGCCGGCGCGATGAACCGGTTCCTGGCCCGGGAGGCCACCACGCCGAGCGGGATCGCGATGACCACGACGAGGGCCGTGGCGGCGAGCGTCATCTGCAGGTGCTCGACGGCCTTGGCCAGGATCACCGACCGGTTGAGGCTGCGCCGCTCGATGGAGTCGAGCTCCAGCGTTCCGATCCAGACGTACAGCGCGGCCAGCGCGACGCAGATGGCGGCGGGCGTGATGACGTGGCGAAGGCCGCCGGCAGTACGCGCCACGGTCCGGGCTGGGACGGCGGCCAGCGTTTCAGCGGTCACTGGAGACCACCTCCTCGGGCCGGCTGTCCACGGCGGCGCACAGCATGGCGTAGGTGAGCACGCCGGAGGGCGAGCTGCAGCGATCGGTGCCGTGCGCCAGCATGAGGTCCAGTGCCTCTCGCAGGCTCGCGTCCACGGTGATCTGCGGCAGCAGGCTGTCCGGCAGCGGGCTCGTGACCGGCACGTCCGCCACGCGCAGCAGCGCGAGCCGCTTGAGCGTGGCGTCCTGGCCGATGAAGCCGGCGACATAGTCGTCGGCGGGGTTGCTCAGGATCGCCGCGGGCGTGTCGTACTGGGCGATGTGTGACCCTTCTCGCAGCACTGCGATGCGATCACCCAGCTTGATGGCCTCCTCGAAGTCGTGGGTGACGAAGATGATGGTCTTGCGCAGCTGTTTCTGCAGCTTGACGAACTCGTTCTGAAGGTGCTCGCGGGTGATCGGGTCGGTGGCCCCGAACGGCTCGTCCATGAGCATCACGGGCGGGTCGGCGGCCAGCGCCCGGGCGACGCCCACGCGCTGCTGCTGGCCGCCGGAGAGCTGGCGCGGGTATCGGTCGTGGAAGGCGGACGGCTCCAGGCTCACCAGCGCCAGCAGCTCCTCGACCCGCGCGGCGATCCTCTCCCGCGGCCAGCCGAGCAGTTTGGGGACCATGGCGATGTTCTGGGCGATGGTCAGGTGCGGGAACAGCCCCACCTGCTGGATGGCGTACCCGACGTGCCTGCGCAGCTCGTCCGGGTCCAGGGTCAGCGCGTCCTCGCCGCCGATGCGGATCTCGCCCGAGGTGGGCTCGACCAGACGATTGATCATTTTCATGGTGGTCGTCTTGCCGCAACCCGACGGCCCGACGAAGACGACGAGCTCCCCTGCGGGGATGTCCATGCTGACGTTGTCGACCGCTGGGGCCGGCTGGCCCGGATAGTGCTTGGTCAGCGAGCGCAGCTCGATGCGCACGCCCTCGGTTTCACGCTCGAACACGAAGCCCCCTCGGGGTGGTCAGCTGATGGACGGCGAAGAAGAACAGGTCGAACAGGACGGCGATGATCACGATGCCGAGCGTTCCCGCGAGGGTGGCGTTGAGCGAGTTCACCGACCCCAGCCGGGACAGCCCCTCGAAGATCTGCGTGCCCAGGCCGGGCCCGTCGACGAAGGCGGCGACGGCGGCGATTCCGATCATCATCTGCGCCGAGATGCGTATCCCGGCCAGGATCAGCGGCCAGGCGAGCGGCAGCTGCACCCGCAGCAGCAGCCGCGCACGGCTCAGGCCCATCCCGCGGCCGGCCTCGACGGTGGCCGCGTCCAGGCCGCGCAGCCCGGTGACCGTGTTGCGGATGATCGGCAGGAAGGCGTACGCGGTGAGGGCGACCAGCGTGGATCCCCAACCGAGCCCGGTGATCGGGATGAGCAGGGTGAGCAGTGCGAGCGACGGGACCGTCAGGATGGCGGCGGAGATCGTGATCGAGCCGCTCCGCGCTCTCGGGGAATCGTAGGTGAGCAGTCCGATGCCGACCCCGACGACGGTGGCGATGGCGATGGCGATCATCACGACCAGGGCGTGCTCGGCGGCTGCCAGCGAGAGGGTGTCCCAGCGCGAGACCACGTACTCGCTGAAATTCATGGTGGTACCGCCTTCGCTACGCTTGCATGGGTACGCAAACGTACGCGAACTGTTGCGGTCAGTGCAAAATAAGGTGCAACCAGTGCAACGGTAGTGCAATACTTCTGTCACGAACGGATGGGGATGAGCGAGAAGCCGCCAGTGTCGTCGGCCGGGTTGCGCCGGGACATGGAGATCCTCGATGTGCTCGCTGGTCACGGCGATGGCCGGGATGCTGACGGGTTCGGGGTCACCTGGATCGCACAACGGCTGGGCAGGGAGAAGAGTCAGGTCTCCCGAGCTCTGCGCGCACTCGAACTCGAGGGCATGGTCGAACGGGATCCGCTCACCCGGCGCTACCATCTCGGCTGGCGGTTGTTCGCGCTCGCCGCCAGGACCCAGCAGTCCCGGCTCGTCCAGGTGGCCGCGCCCTTCCTGCGACGCCTGGCCACCGCCTTCGACGATGACGCCTATCTCTGCGTGCTGCGCGGCAACAGGGTGCTGACGCTGATGTCGGTGCCGTCATCGCGGGCTCACCACCGGGTCTGGGAGGGCGTCTCGGTGCCGGTGATCATGGCGGCCGCGGGACGATCGCTGCTCGCGGAGTGGGATGACCGGCAGGTCCTGGCGCTCCTGCGGGCCACCCTGCCCTCCGGGCTGGATACCGCGGTCGGCAGCGAGGAGAAGTGGCTGGCCGACCTCGCTCATGTGCGTTCGGCGGGTTACGCGATCTCGGACGTCGAGCTGGACGACGGTGCCGCCGGGGTGTCGGCACCCGTGCGGGACCACAGAGGCCTGATCGCGGCGGCGATCAGCGTGTCCGTCACGCGCGCGGCCTCGTCGTCCCGCCTGCACGAGATGGGCGGCGCCGTCCGGCAGGCCGCACGCGAGCTCTCCACCGCGCTGGGCCTGCCGCCCACGGGACAGCCGGCGACATTCGAGGGCGAGGCGAGCCCGTAGCCCCCCCGCCACACGGTCCAGGCGATCCGCCGCTGTCCCCCACGTGGGCGCCGTGGGGGACGACCCTCACCGGGGCGACAATCCGGCCGCGCGGTAGATGGCGTCGATGACCGACATGTTCGCGACGGAGTCGGCCGGCGGGGTGAGGTTGCCCGTGCCGGTGCGCACGGCCGACTCGAAGGCACGCAACTGGCAGGTGTAGGTGGCCTCGCCGGGGACCTTCTCGCGCCGGCTGACGCCGTCCACCGTGTACGCCAGCCGGTGGAAGAGCTGCGGCGCGACGAAGTTGCCCACCCGCATCTCTCCGCGCGTGCCGCGCACCCGTACGCCGAGCTTGAGCAGCATCCCCGACCACATCGACGAGTGCACCCGCCCGGAGGCCCCCGAGGGGAAGCGCAGGGCGGCGCTCATGGCGCGGTCGACGCCCGGCGAGCGCTCCAGCGCCCGCGCCTCGACGACCGCCGGCTCGCCACCGCCCAGCAATCTGGCCACATGCACGGCGTACGACCCGGCGTCCATCATCGACCCGCCCGCCAGCTCCAGCGAATAGCGAATGTCGGAGAAGCGCGGCAGCGGGAAGCACATCCACGCCTCGACCAGGCGCAGCTCGCCCAGCTCCGCCACGATGTTCCGCATGCGCTCGGCCAGCGGGTGATAGCGGTAGTGGAACGCCTCCATCACCACCGTGCCGCTCTTCTCCGCGGCCTCGGCCACCTCGCGCGCCTCGGCCTCGTTCGAGGTGAACGGCTTCTCGCACAGCACGTGCTTGCCCGCCTCCAGCGCCCGGATCGTCCAGGGGGCGTGCAGGGCGTTGGGCAGCGGGTTGTAGATCGCGTCGAGCGCCGGGTCGGCGATCAGCTCGTCGTACGAGGCGTGGACCTTGGGGATGCCGTGCTTGGCGGCGAACGCCTCGGCCCTTGACCGGTCACGGGCGGCAATGGCGGCGACCTCGACCCCTGGCACGAGGCGGCCGGGCTTGACCAGGGCGGCCGGCGCGATCCGCGCGGCCCCCAGAACTCCGATGCGCAGCATAGGCCGATCGTAAGTCCTCATCCGCGATCGTGATCGCGCTGGACAGGCGGGGGTGTTCTGTGGGCTGTGTGACCCAGTTGTTCCTGTTTCGTGACAAATGACCAGAATGAAGGGACAGTTTCTTTTCACTTCACTCTCTCCATGCACTCTGTTCACTCGTGCGCTCCAAAGTGTCCGCCCGAGAGCACGCCGCCTTATCGGCTGCTTATGCGCGACATGGAAGGGACTGCACCTGATGCAGCCAATGGCAGCACGAAATCTCCTGGGCGGCTTACGGAGCCGAGGGCGTCTCGCCGCGGTCGTCGCGGCCGCGGCGCTGCTCGCCGGCAGCCTCGTGACGGCGGCGTACGCCGACCCGGGACAGGGCGAGCAGAACCGGGGACGGCCCACCCCGACGCCGACCGCCTCCCAGAGCCCTCCGGCGCTCACCCCGGCGGGCGGTTCGTACCTCGAGGGCACGGTGAAGGTCGCGGCCGTCCCGACCGCGGCCGGTGACAGCGTCACGAAACTCGCCGTCGACGACGCCGCACTCGACGCCACCCGGACGGTGGGCGTCTCCAAACTCAGCTTCGACGTCGGCCCGAACTCGACGGAGGCCCAGTACCACAGCTACGTGCTGGTCAACGGGGCGTACCGCGGCGACATCGGCGACCACGTGAACGAGCGGGCGACGATGGAGATCCCGAACGAGCACCTCGTCAAGGGAGAGAACACCGTCGAGATCGTCGTCGGGACGATCCAGTCGTCGTGCGGCACCAACTACGACGACTTCGTGCTGTCCGACGTGGGCCTCGAACTGCTCGGTGAGGTCGCGGACGGCGAGGACAACCCGTACACCTTCTCCTTCGGCGACGGCAGCTGCGGCACGAACACCACGCTGCTGAAGCGCGCCACGCTCAAGTTCTTCGTCCAGGGCGACCCGCAGGGCACCACGGGCCTCACCGCGGACGTGGACACCACCAAGCTGGCCAACGGAGAGCACGCCATCACCGCCACGACCGCGGCCGGCGTGACCGTCAAGAACACCGTGACCGTGAACAACGCCGCTGCCGGGGCGCCGCGGCTGCTGCCCACGGACGGCACGCTCGTGGCAGGCACCAAGGCGGTCTTCGCGACGGTACCGGCCGGCAGCGAGGGCGGCGTCAAGTCCCTCACCGTCGACGGCGCCGACCCCGCCACGAAGCCCACGCTCGGCAACGGCGCCGCCAAGCTCGCCTTCGACGTGGGCGCGGACCCGATCGACGACAAGTTCGACAACTTCCTGCTGGTCAACGGCAAGCGCATCGACCTGGGCGGCTCCTGGGCGAACCAGCGGGTGACCGTCGCGGTCCCGGCCCGGTTCCTGGTGCCCGGCGACAACACGATCAAGGTCGTCACCGGGGACTACAAGGAGTCCTGCGGCAACGGCCGCGACGACTTCGCGATCTCGAACATCGCCCTCACCCTGGACGGCGCCACCGTGACCGGCCAGGACGTCAAGCCGTCGTACGAGATGGGCGACGGCACCTGCGGCAGCAGCCAGACCCTCCTCCGCGAGGCCGAGCTGCGCTACACGATCGACGCTCCGGCGGTGCACGTCGTCGAGACGCTCGGCTCGGGCGAGGCCACCCTCAGCTTCAACGTGGGCAGCAACTCGATCGAGGCGCGCTACCAGAACTTCGTGCTCGTCAACGGCCAGAAGGTCGTCCTCGACGGTGACTTCGTGAGCAAGCGCGTCGATCTCACGATCCCGAACGAGTTCCTGGTGCCCGGCTGGAACACGATCGACTTCGTGGCCGGCACCTTCCCGACGTCGTGCGGAAAGAACCGCGACGACTTCGCGATCTCGAACATCGCCCTCACCCCGGCGAAGGGCACGGCGACCGGACAGATGCTCAAGGCCTCGTACGGCATGGGCGACGGCAACTGCGGCGACAACGTGAACCCGCTCACCGAGATCGACCTCGAATTCCTCGTGGACGCGCCGGCCCGCGGCCTGCGCGCCGACCTCGACACCACGGCCATCAAGGACGGCAAGCACACCCTGGCCGCCGCCTCGGCCACGGGCGAGACCGCCACCCGCATCCTGATCAGCGACAACTCGGCGCCGAAGGTCGCCAGGAGCGTCCCCGCCGCGGGGGTGAAGATCACCGCCTCGGTCGTGCTGGACGTCAAGCTCGAGGACGCCTCCGGCATCGTCTCCGGGCCGGACGTCAAGCTCGACGGTCAGCCGATCCAGCTGGGCGCCCAGGTGGGCCCCGGGCTGCACGCCGGTAAGCACACCCTGGCCGTGAGCGGCGCCGACGGGCTCGGCAACACCGCGACCCGCGAGGTCGTGTTCGAGTCCGCCGGCATTCCCGACGTCCCCGCCGAGCTGACCCCGGCGCTGGGGGCCGTCGACGTGTCGGACCCCGTCAAGCTCTCGGCGAAGGTGGCCGAGCCCGACGGCGGCAAGGTGACGGCGACGTTCTCGCAGGCCGAGATCCTGACCCCGAACGAGGTGTTCCAGGGCACGGCCCCGTCCGTCCCGACGACCCTGCGGGTCCCGGGCGAGAAGCGCGTCAAGGCAGACGCGCTCGAGCCCGCCGACGGCCGGACACTCGACGCGCCCGCCGGCCAGGATCTCGTCTACCAGCGGTACGACGTCCAGGTCGAGGGGCACGTGGACTCCCCGGTCCTGCGCTGGGAGGGCGCCATCGACCCCGAGCGCCTGGCGTCGCTGCGCGTGTGGAACACCAGGACCAAGGCGTGGGACCTCCTGACGAGCGCCCGCGGCGCCGCCCAGGGCAAGACCGTCCTCACGGCCGTCGTCGACCGTGGGTACGTGGACAAGCAGCAGGTCCACGTCATGGTGACGGGCGAGGACCCGTTCGCCGACGACATCGAGCCCGGCGACCCGAACGGCTTCGCCGACCCCGCGAGCTACGACTTCTCGATCGTCCACTACACCGACACGCAGTACCTCTCCGAGGGCGCGGTGGAGCAGGAGACCCCCGAGGAGCGCGGGGTGTGGGAGTCCGGCTACTCCAAGGTCATGGACTGGATCAAGGAGAACAAGGACCAGCGCAAGATCTCGTACGTCGCCCACACCGGCGACATCATCGAGAACAACATCCGCAAGCCCGCCGACGAGGCCACGCAGAAGCAGGTCGCCGGCGAGTTCGAGCTGTCCTCGAGGCTGCAGAAGGTGCTGGACGACGCGGGCATCCCCAACGGCGTCATCGCCGGCAACCACGACAACCAGTCCGGCACCGAGGACGGGCCCGGCGCCATCTACAACAAGTACTACGGTCCCAGCCGGTACCAGGACCTGTCCCAGGGCTGGCAGCACGCCAAGTACGGCGGGCCGTGGAAGGAAGGCGACAACCAGAACCACTACGACCTGTTCTCCGCGGGCGGTCTGGACTTCGTCGTGGTCGGCCTGTCGTACGGCGTGACGAGGGACGAGGCCGAATGGGCCGACTCCATCTTCAAGAAGTACGCGGGCCGCAACGGCATCCTGCTCTCCCACGACTATCTGGTGCCGAGCACCAACCCCGACGGACGCGGCACCGGATTCTCCGCCCCCGACGGTTCGATGCTGTACAAGACGGTGGTCGAGAAGAACCCGAACGTCTTCCTGATCCTCGCCGGGCACGAGCACGGCGTGGGCACCAACGTGAAGCCGAAGGTCGGGCAGGTCGGCAACGGCGTGGTCGAGCTCCTGGCCGACTACCAGTTCTACACGGTGTCGGCCGACCGGCTGGGGCTCACCCAGATCGGCGGGTACAACCCGCAGGACCAGCTCCAGTTCGGCGCGAGCTTCTTCCGGCTGCTGCAGTTCAACGTCAAGCGGGCGGAGCTGAGCGTGGACACCTACTCGCCGCTGCTCAACGACTTCGGCGCCACCGAGTTCGACCCGCTGCGCCGCTACGACGGGCGCGAGGACAACATGGTGCTGCCGGTCGATCTCACCTCCCGTACGACGACGTTCCAGACCGACTCGCTGGCGCTCTACAAGCCCACGCGGACCATCGGCAGGAGCACGGTCGCCTCCGGCCAGGTCGCCTCGGTGACCTGGGACCGCCTGAAGGACGACACGGCCTACGCCTGGTTCGTCACGGCGAGGTCCGAGGGCGGCGGCGTGACCGCCTCCGAGCCGAGCGTCTTCGTCACCAAGGACGAGCACGGCAGGCCGGGCACGTGGGGGCCTGACACGCCCATGTACCACTGGTTCAACCGCTAGCCCGCCATCGCCGCCCCGGACCTGGTCCGGGGCGGCGTTCCCCCTTCTGATCTGGAGAAACAGACATGCCCCGCAGGCAGTGGCTGTTCGCCGTCGTCCTCGCCTTCATCGTGGGCGGCGTGCTGGCCGACCTGGTCCACCCCGCCCCGGCGGCGGCGCACGACGCGACCACGACCGCCCACGCCGAGGTGACCGGCTCGGGCGCGAACGTCAGGGTCGTGCTCGACCTCGAGTACGACCTGCTCATGAAGTCGGCCTGGCTCTACGCGGAGGCCTATGAGGCGAAGGAGCGGGCCGAGCAGCTCCGCCAGCTCAAGCTCAACCGGGACGCCGTCATCGACTACGTGACGCGCCGCTTCGACGTGGCGTACGACGACAAGCCGTGCGCGCCCACGACGGTGGGCGACGCGGACGTGCGCCTCCGCGGCGAGACGACCTTCGCGGTGCTCACCCTCGCCTACTCCTGCCGGGGCGAGGAGAGGGGAGTGCACGCGATCTCGAGCGCGCTCTTCCCCGACAATGAGAGTTTCGTCCACAGCACGAAGACGATGGTCCGGTACGACCTCGACGGCGAGACGAGCTCCGCGGTCCTGGACGCCGCGAACCCGACGGTGCGCGTCGGCGAGCGCCCGGCCTCGCACCAGGTCTGGGAGTTCTTCCTGCTCGGCGCCGAGCACCTGCTGTCCGGCCTCGACCACATCCTCTTCCTCATCGCCCTGCTCATCGGCGCGCGGCGCCTGCGCGACGTCGTCGTCACGGCCTCCGCCTTCACGGTCGCCCACAGCATCACGTTCCTGCTGGCGGCGATGGGGGTCGTGGACGTACCGGGAGCGATCGTCGAGCCGGTCATCGCGGCGTCGATCATCGTGGTGGCGGTCGCCAACCTCCTGGGCCGCCAGGAGGACAAACTGGGCAAATGGCGGCTGCCGATCGTCTTCGCCTTCGGCCTGATCCACGGGCTCGGCTTCGCGGGCGCGCTGGACATCAAGGAGAGCGGGTCGTGGCACCTGCTCCTGTCGCTCCTGAGCTTCAACGTCGGCATCGAGGTGACGCAGCTCGCGATCATTGCGGTGCTCTTCCCGCTGCTGGTGCTGCTGCGCCGGACCTCCGCGGCCCGGTGGGCGGTGGCCGCGATGTCGGTCCCCATCGTGGCGGTCAGCCTGTACTGGTTCTTCGACCGCATCCCGCTGCCGCTGTGAGTGTCCCGGGCGGGGCGGTGAGCGGGCGGTGAGCCGCCGGTGAGCGGTCGACGCCATCGTCATTCCATCGCCGGATCCACCGAGGACCGGCCATGGAATGAGGAGTGGACATGAACGTTCTGGCCGGCAAGACCGCGCTGGTGACGGGTGGATCGCGTGGCATCGGCCGGGCGGTCGCGCTGCGGCTGGCCGCCGACGGCGCCGAGGTCGCGGTCCACTACGGCGGCAACGAGGAGGCCGCCAAGGAGACCGTGGCGCGGATCGAGGAGGCGGGCGGCCGGGCGTTCGCCATCCGGGCGCGGTTCGGCGAGGTCGGTGCGATGGACGAGCTGTTCGAGGGCCTGACCGCCGGGCTGGCGGGACGCGGGCTGGACATCCTGGTCAACAACGCGGGCATCGCCTCGGTCAACCCGATCTCACAGGTCACCCCCGAGGAGCTGGACCGCGTGCTGGCGATCAACGTCGCCACGCCGTTCTTCGTCATTCAGCGGGCGCTGCCGCTGCTGAACGACGGCGGCCGCATCATCAACATGGGCTCGACGGCCAGCCGGTTCGCCGTCACCATGCAGATCGGCTACACCATCAGCAAGGCCGCCCTGGAGTCGATGGCCCCCACGCTGGCCAACGAGCTCGGCCGGCGCGGCATCACGGTGAACACGGTCGCGCCCGGCGCGGTGCGGACCGACATGACCGCCGGATACAACTCCATCCCCGAGGTGGTGGCCGAGCTGGAGGCGATCACCGCCCTCGGGCGGCTCGGCGAGCCGGAGGACGTGGCCGACGTCGTCGGCTTCCTGGCGGGCCCGCAGGGCCGGTGGGTGACCGGCCAGACCGTCGACGTGTCCGGCGGGACCTACCTCGGCCCGATCGCCAGGGCGTGATCCTGGCCGGTGGATAATCACCGGCATGCGGTTTGCAATCCTGGGTGAGACCCGGGCGTGGCGTGACGACGGGGCGGAAGTGCCGCTGGGCGGCCCGGCCCGGCGCGCGCTGCTGGCCCTGCTGCTGGTCCGGCCCGGCGAGGTCGTGTCGGCCGACCGGCTGGCCGACGAGATCGACCCCGACGGGGCGCTGTCGGCGCACGCGCTGCAGTCCCAGGTGTCCCGGCTGCGCACGGCACTGGGCTCGGCGTCCTTGATCGAGCGTGCCGGGGCGGGCTACCGGATCGCGGCCGACGACGATGACGTGGACGCCTGCCGGTTCGAGCGGCTGGCGCAGGAGGGCCGGGCCGCGCTGCGCGACGGCGACGCCGGGCGGGCGGTCGCGCTGCTGCGCGAGGCGCTGGAGCTGTGGCAGGGGCCCGCGCTGGCCGGCCTGGCCGAGAGCCGCACCGCCCAGGCCGCCGCCGTACGGCTGGAGGAGCGCCGGCTCGGAGCGCTCGAGGACCGGATCGAGGGCGAGCTGCGGCTCGGCGAGCATCGCGCGGCCGTGGCGGAACTCCGCGAGCTGGTCGGCCGGCATCCGCTCCGGGAACGGCTGGCGGGGCTGCTGATGCGGGCGCTGTTCGCCGAGGGCGGCCAGGCCGAGGCGCTGGTGGTGTTCGAGGAGACCAGGCGGCACCTGGCCGACGAACTGGGCGCCGATCCCTCTGCCGAGCTGGTCGCGCTCCACCGGGAGCTGCTGAGCGCCGACCCGTCGCCGTCGCTCGCCGCGCCGCCCGCCCAGCTGACGTCCTTCGTCGGCCGTGCCGGGGAGGTGGCCGAGGTCGCCGAGCTGCTGCGCGTGGCCCGGCTGGTCACCCTGGCCGGTCCCGGCGGGGTCGGCAAGACCCGGCTGTCGGTCGAGGTGGCCGCCGTCGCGGCGGACGACGTGTGCTTCGTGGAGCTAGCGCCGCTCCGTGACGGCGCCGCGCTGGCGCAGGTGCTGCTGGGCGCGCTCGGCCTGCGGGAGAACGGCCTCCACCTGGGGGACGGCGGGCAGAATCCGGTCGATCGCCTCATCGGGGCGCTGTCGGACCGGCTGCTCCTGCTCGTCATGGACAACTGCGAGCACCTGGTCGAAGAGGCCGCCGCGCTGGTGGCGCGGCTGCTGGCGGCCTGCCCACGGCTGCGGGTCCTGACGACGAGCAGGGAGCCGCTCGGCATCATCGGCGAGAACCTCTGGCAGGTGCGGCCGCTCGACGACGAGGCGGCCGCGCGGCTGTTCACCGATCGGGCCCGGGCCGTGCAGCGTGGCTTCGCGGGCGACCCCCGGACGGTGCGGCGGATCTGCGCGGCCCTCGACAACCTGCCGCTGGCCATCGAACTGGCGGCGGCGCGGCTGCGTACGCTGCACATCGACGACCTCGCGGGACGGCTCGACGACCGGCTCGCCGTCGCGGCGCGCGGCAGCCGTACGGCCGACGGGCGGCATCGGACGCTCCGCTCGGTGGTGGCGTGGAGCTGGGAGCTGCTGTCCGAGCCCGAGCAGCGCGCCGCGCGGTGGTTCACGGTCTTCGCCGGTGGCGCGACGGCCGAGTCCGCGCTGCGGGTGTGCGGCACCGACGGCGAGACGCTGGAGTCGCTGGCCGACAAGTCGCTGCTGGAGGTCTCGGGCGGCCGCTACCGCATGCTGGAGACGATCCGCGCGTACGGGGCCGAACAGCTCGACGCGGCCGGCGAGCGTGAGCCGGCCCGCCGTGCCCACGCCCGGCACGTTCTGGAGCTGGTGCGGGCGGCGGACCCGCGGCTCCGGCAGGCCGGACAGCTGGAGTGGCTGGCGGTCCTGGCGGCCGAGCACGCCGACCTGCTGGCGGCCGTGCGCTGGGCGGTCGAGGCACGGGAGGTGGAGACGGCCCTGCGGCTGCTCGCCTCGGCCTCGACGTACCTGTGGATCCGCGGCGCGGCCGCCTCGGTGGCGCCACAGGCGATCATGCTGCTGAACCACTTGGGCGCTGCGGATTCCGTAGGCGCCGCGGTCCCGGACGGGCTCGGCGAGGAGTACGTGGCGTGCGTCCTGCTGGCGGCGTCCGGCGAGACCGGGCGGCCGGTGTGGCAGCGGCACCGCGCCCAGGCCGAGAAGGCGCTGGCCGCCGCGTGGTCAGGTGCCGAGCCGGGCCGGTATCCGGCCGTCCTGCTGCCCTGGATGATGCGGAACGCCAGTGAGGCGGACCCGCACGGCGCGTTCGCGCTCGTGTCGTCCCAGCGCGGCCGCTCGGAGCCGTGGGTACGGGCGGTGGCCGAGTACGTGTGGGGATTCGGGCTCCTCGGTGAGGGCGATGGCACGGAGGCCGAGCGCGGCTTCGGCGCGGCCGCCGAGGGTTTCCGTTCGCTCGGAGACCGGTGGGGCACCGCGCTGGCGCTGGACACGCTCGCGAGCCTGGCGGGCGCGCGCGGTGACCGCGCGACGGCCATCGCGCTCACCGACGAGGCGCTCACCCTCACCGAGGAACTCGGCGCCCTGGAGGACGCCGCCGACCTGCTGGTCAACCGGGGCGATCATCTCGCCGGCGATGACGCGGCGGCGGCCCGCGCCGACTACGCGAAGGCCGCCGACCTCGCCCGCCGCGCCGGCAGCGCCACCAGCCTGGCGGCCGCCGTCCGCGGGCTCGGTGACATCGCCCTGCTGGAGCAGGATCTGACCGAGGCGGAGCGGCTGTACACGGAGGCTCTTGAACGGATCGACCCGTACTGGATCAGAAGCCTCGGCAACCGGGTGCGCGCGCTCGCCGGGCTCGGCCGCGTGGCCGAGGCGCGCGGCGACGGCGCCGCGGCCCGGTCGCGATACCGGGAGATCGCCGAGTCGGCGGCCGTGATCGGGGCCTCCACCACGGACGCGCTGCGCCTGATGGGCCTGCCGGAAAGCCTCGTCGAGGCGGTGATTCTGCTGCGGTGAGCCCCGCCGGGGCGGCGATCGTCTAGGTTCTGGTCATGGGCCACCACGAGGAAGATCCGCACCCCGCCGGTTACACCCCCATGGTCGCTCCGGAGCAGGCCGAGCTCATCCGCCGCTGGCACGAGCGGGCCTACCAGGCCGCCAGGGCCGAGGGCGCCACCGAGCAGACGTTCACCTATCTGGGCAGGACCGTGGTCGTCCCGCCGCAGGTGCAGCCGATCACGGGGATGTCGCACCTGCTGGGCGAGGCCGTCCTGGCCGAGGTACGGGCGGGGGACCGCGTCCTGGACATGGGCACCGGCAGCGGCGTCAACGCCATCTTGGCCGCCTCGACCGCGAAACAGGTGCTGGCGGTCGACATCAATCCCGTGGCCGTCGAGGCCGCACGTGGCAATGCCGAGCGCAACGGCGTCGCCGACCGGGTCGAGGTCAGGCTCAGTGACGTGTTCGCCGACGTCGACGGGCGGTTCGACCTGATCGTCTTCGATCCGCCGTTCCGCTGGTTCGCCCCGCGCGATCTGCTCGAGGCCGCCACGACCGACGAGAACTACCGGGCCATGACCTCCTTCTTCCGCCAGGCCAGAGAGCATCTCACCCCGGCGGGCAGAATGCTGATCTTCTTCGGCAGCTCCGGAGACCTGGCGTACCTCAGGCATCTGATGGACGAGCAGGGCTTCGACGTGGAGGTCGTCGCCCGGCAGGAGCTGACCAAGGACGGCCAGTCGGTCAGCTACTACACCTTCCGCCTGACCTGACCCATGACCATCAGTCCCCTCCCGAGATGGAAGCCTGCATGACCGTCACTCCCGCGCAATTGCGTGCCTTGGCGAGCCGCGCCGAGGCGCTCACCGCCGAGATCAGGGAACTCTGCGGCAGCGCCCCTGCCGAACCGGCCGAGCGCGCCCACCTCCAGGCCGCCCTGCACGCGGCGGACTGGCTGGCCAGAGGCGCCGAGGACCTGCAGCACGCGGCCGAGGACCTGGCCAGGCTCAGGTCCCAGCCGCTGTGCGGCTTCGGATGGGGTGTCTGTCCGGAGCACGGCAACACCCTCTCCTCGCGCGCCGGCGTCGCCACGTGCCGGGTGTGCCGCCGTACGTGGAACTACGACCGGCTGGGCCAGCCGTGCCGCGAGCCGGTGACGTGGAAGGTGACCGATCCGGCCGGGACGGAGACGAGGATGTGCGACGGGCACGTTCTCGGCGCCCGCGCGGCCATGGGGGGCGCCACCTTCACCCGCCTCGACGCGGGGGCCTTCGACGAGCAGGTGTGACCCCTTGGTGGCGTTCCCTCAGGTGAGGGCCTGGCGGTGCAGGCGGGCGGCCTTGGCCATGTTCCAGCCCAGCACCCCGGTGACCGTGCCGTTGAGGCGGTAGAGGGCGACGAAGCGGTTCTGCTCAGGATCGCCCTCCACCACCTCGACGTCGGCGCCGGGGGACAGGTAGCCGTGGGCCTGGATCTTGACGTCGTACTGGTCGGTCCAGAAGTAGGGGACAGGCGTGTACGCGCGGTCCTCGCCGAGGATGTTGGCCGCCACGACCTGGGCCTGCTCGACGGCGTTGGTCCGGTTCTCCAGCCGCAGCCTGCGGCCGAGCTTCTCGTGGTGCCAGGAGGCCAGGTCGCCGACGGCGTAGACGCCGTCGGCGGCGCGCAGCCGGGCGTCGCACTCCACGCCGTCGCCCAGCGACAGCCCGCTGCCGTCTAGCCAGGCGGTCGCCGGGCGGGAGCCGATCGCCACCACGACCGCGTCGGCGGGCAGCAACTCGCCGGAGGCGAGGCGTACCCCCGTGACCCGGCCGCCCCCGGCGGTGAGGCTCTCGACGGCGAGGCTTTCGGCGGTGAGGCTCTGGGCGGTGAGGCTCTCGACGGCGACGCCGAGACGCAGCCGGACGCCGCGCTCGGCGTGCAGGCGGGTGAGCAGTGTGGCGGCCGGGTCGCCGAGCAGGTCCCCCATCACGGCGCGGCCCAGGCCGACCAGGGTGACGTCGAGGCCCATCCCGCGCGCGGTGGCGGCGACCTCGGCGCCCAGCACGCCCTCTCCCACGACCACCAGCCGGGGACGGTCGAGCAGGTGGGCCCGAAGGGCGAGCGCGTCGTCCAGGGTGCGCAGCACGTGCACGCCCGCCAGTCCGTCCTGGCCGGGGAGGCGGTACGGGGTCAGCCCGGTGGCCAGGACCACGGCGTCGGCGCGCAGGATCCGCCCGGACGCGGTCACCACCTCGTGCGCCGCGGCACCGCCCGCCGGTCCACCCGTCCGGCCGACCGCGATGGCGAGGCCCGCGAGCTCGGCCGCGGAGGCGGTGGCCGAGGCGGGATTCGCGAGCGCGGAGGCGGCGCCCGCAACCCCGGACGCGGCGCCCGGGAGTCCGGTGGCGGGGCCCGGGAGCCCGGACGCCGTCGCCGCGCCAGGGAGCCCCGGTGCCGTGGTCGCCTTGCGGGCCGCAGGGGTCAGCCGTACCGCCGGATCTCCCAGGATGAACTCGGCGCCCAGCTCGGCCAACTGGGCCTCGCCCCGCAGGCGCGCTCTCTCGCTCTCCCACACCCCGGACAGCACCTGCTTGGACAGGGGCGGCCGATCGTAGGGCAGGTGGGGTTCGGCGCCGAGGAGGGTCAGGCCGCCTTGGTGGCCCTTGCGGCGCAGCGCCTCCGCGACGGCCAGGCCGCCCGCGGAGGCGCCCACGATCAGGACGTCGGTCAAGAGGTCAGCCCTCCACGACGATCGCGGCGGCCGGGCAGACGTCGGCGGCCTCGCGCACCGCGGCGTGGTGCTCCTCGGCCGGGGAGGCGTCCAGCAGGATCACGATGCCGTCGTCCTCGCCCTGGTCGAACACCTCGGGCGCGAGCAGTACGCACTGGCCCGCGCCGCAGCACTTGTCGGCGTCAACGGTGATGTTCATCGGGGTTCCCTTCGATTACCAGGTGACCGGGACCTGCTCCAGGCCTCCGACCAGGAGCCCTTCGCGGCGGGTGAGGGCGTCGGCGGGCACGGCCAGCTCCAGCGTGGGGAGACGGTCGAGCAGCACCTTGAGCACGGTCTGCAGCTCGGTGCGGGCCAGCGACTGGCCGAGGCAGGCGTACGGCCCGGCGCCGAAGATCAGGTGCGGGTTGGGGGAGCGGGTCAGGTCCATCTCGGCGGCGTTCTCGAACGCGTCCTCGTCACGGTTGGCCGCGGACAGGCTGCAGACGACGGTGGTGCCCTTCGTCAGCGTGGTGTCGGCTACCTCCACCTCCTCGCTGATGTAGCGGGGGATGCCGAAGCCGAAGTTGGCGTCGTAGCGCAGGCACTCCTCGACCGCCGAGCGGATCAGCGTACGGTCGGCCACCAGCCGCTCCCAGCGGGTGCGGTCGGACAGCAGCATCGCGACCATCTTGCCGATCATGTTGGCGGTGGTCTCGTGCCCGGCGACCAGGAGTCCCTGGGCGGTCATCAGCATGACCTCCTCGGTGACCTCGCCGTCGAGCGCGCCGATCATCGAGATCAGCTCGCTGATCAGGTCGTCGCCAGGCTCGGCGCGCTTGGCCGCCACGTGGGCGCGCATATACTCGCTGAACTCGGCCTGCGCGGCGTTGATCTCGTCCTGGGTGTACTTGGTCAGGCTGAGCAGCGTGTCGGACCAGTACGCGAACCTGTCGCGGTCGGAGTCGGGCACGCCGAGCAGGTCGCAGATCACCCATACGGGCAGCGGGAAGCCGAGGGCCGTGACCAGGTCGGCCGGTGAGCCCTGCTTGACCATCTCGTCCACCAGGTGGCCGGCCATCGCCTCGATCCCGGGCTGCATGTTCGACACCCGCTTGGCGGTGAACGCCTTGCCGAGCGGTTTGCGCCACTCCCGGTGGGAGTCGTCCTTCACGCGGCTGCCGCCGGCGTTGCCGAACACGCCGCCGGACTCGTTCGAGGTGAGGTTGGCGGCGTCGTCGGTGACCAGGTGGTGGGTGAAGCGGGGGTCCGACAGCAACTGCTTCACGTCGGCGTACCGGGTGAGCAGCAGCGCCTGGTCGCCGCTGGCCAGCCGGATCGGCGCCACGGGACAGCCCTGACGCAGCTCGGCCCACTCCTGCGGCGGCTCCAGAGCGCTGGGTGCGGGGAACGGGTACGGCGGTACCTGCTGGGTGGTGTCGCTCACGTCTCCTCCAAAGGCATGCGGAACCAGGGGCCGAGCTCTAACCGGACAACGCTGTCCGGTATCACCGGAGCTTGCTGGCTCGGAAGATGTCGAGTAAAGGAGAAGTCAATGCTGAAAAATCGGACTTCGGTGTCCGGTTGCTATCGTTGCCGTCATGTCTGACGCGCGCCGTACGAACCGAGGCCCCGGCGCCGCGGCGCGCAACCGGGCGGCGCTGATCGCGGCGGCCCGCGAGGTCTTCGCCGCCGCCGGCTACGACGCGCCGCTCAGCGCGGTCGCCCGCGCGGCGGGGGTCGGCCAGGGCAGCCTCTACCGGCACTTCCCCGACCGCGTCAGCCTCGCCGTGGCCGTGTTCGAGGACGCCGTCAACGAGGTGGAGGCGCTGGCCGCCGAGCCCGGTGCCACGCTCGACGACGTGCTGGCACTGATCATCGAGCAGGCCATCGCCTCGACCGCGTTCATCGACATGGTCAGCGTGGCCCCTGCCGACCCTCGGATCGTCGCGGTGCGCCGCCGTGTGGCGGAGGTGCTGGCGGGCAAGCTCGGCGAGGCGCGGAGCGCCGGACGTGTCCGCGCGGACCTCACCGCCGAGGACCTGGTCCTGGCGGTGAGCATGCTCGCCGCGGCCCTGGTCAGGAGGCCGGCGCCCGCCCGGCGCGTCGCCGCCGCACGCGCGTGGACGCTGTTGCGCAAGGGCCTCGGGCCTTAGAACCGTCTGGCTGAAATGATTCGGGACTTTGCCCGAGCTCGTGGCGGTGAACATTTCATCGGCTGTGGCGCTTGCCTGGCGACGCTGCCGCAGTTTAGAGCCGACATCGGTGTACAGGCGCCCACAGAGCAATGCTCGCGCCTTGACTTGACCCGCTGCATCGGTATTCGCTACGCCTCGCGCACCGTCGCCACCAACCCTGAATAAGGAGGCATCGGAAGCCGCGAAACAATGTTAACGATAGCAAGCGCCTGACGTGGTCTGTTGCTCTTCAAGACGAAACTTGATCATCATCAGCCCATCGACCGTCCGCGCGCACTCGGCACGGAGGGCCCCGACGAACGCCGGATCGGGTCCCCGGGTGCAGCTGTAGGACTGCCACGGCAACAGCAACCAGCAGGGGCACTTCAACGCCTCCGGGACGGTCCCCAACACGGCCGGCGGGCTGCGCCCGGACATCAACGGCACGTCGAACACGGCAGGCGTGATCGCCCCGTCCGCCCGCCACCCTCTGTCGTCGGCAACATCCCCGAAGATCGATGAAAGGCCACACATGCAGCCGCTCGACAAACGCCGGACCACTGTGGTCGGCGTCGCCGCCTTATCCCTGGCCGCCCTCACGCTGACCACCCCGGCGCACGCCGCCACCACGATCACCGTGGCGGCTGACGGCTCCGGAAATTACACCACCATCCAGGCCGCGCTCGCGGCAGCCTCGTCCGACACGGTCATCAACATCAAGCCAGGCACCTACCACGGCCAGGTGTCCGTCCCGTCGAGCAAGCCCGGCATCACCCTGCAAGGTACGACCGGGAACGCGACCGACGTCGTGATCACCGGAAACACTCCCCAATCCACCGCCGGTGCCGCGGGCAGCGCGACCGTGCTCAACATGGCCAAGAACACCACAGTCAAGGGAGTGACCATCGCCAACACCTACGCCGCGCACGACAGTCAGGCACTGGCCCTGTACGCCGGCGGCGACCGGCAGGTCTACCGCAACGTACGCCTGCTGGGCTACCAGGACACGTTCCTGTCCTGGGGCGGCACCGGAAGCTCGCAGGTCCGCCAGTACGTGTACCAGAGCTACATCGAAGGCGCCGTTGACTTCATCTACGGCAACGGCGCCCTGGTCATCGACTCCACGACCATCCGCTCGCTGGACCGCGGCAGCACCAACAACGGCTACATCACCGCCGCGGCCACCAACTCCCGCAACACGTACGGCATCCTGATCACCAGATCGACGCTGGCGAGCTCGGCCGCGGCGCGGACCGTCGCCCTGGGCCGCTGCTGGCACGCCGGTGGCGCAGCCGACGCGATCGGTCAGGTGCTGATCCGCGACTCGACGCTGGGCGCGCACATCCGCCAAACCGGAGCCTGGCAGGACATGAGCGGCTTCTCCTGGAAGACGTGCCGGTTCAACGAATACAACAACAGCGGCGCCGGAGCCAGCACCGGCACCAGCGACCGCCCGCAGATGAGCAGCGCAACCGCGGCGAACTACACCCCACAGAAGTACCTGGCCGGCAGCGACGGCTGGAACCCGGTGCAGTAGCCCGTCGGCGTTCACCAGACCGCTCATCCTCACGCTCTCCGTCCATGAGGACATCGCCAGGTGAACCGAGGGCGCGTCATCCTGGTGCCAACCGAACGCGCGTGGTGAACCCGGCACGCCTGGCGTTCGTCTGAGGAATGTGCGTCGACTCGCTTTGCTGACCCTTCTGCTCGCCGCCGGCTGTTCGTCCGAGGCGGTGTGTACCGCGATCGGCACCCCTGTCGGTGTGGCCCTGCACATCGCAAGGCCGCTCGCCGCCGAGGTGAGCGACGCCACGATGGAGGTGTGCTGGGACGGTGCCTGCAAACAGGTCGGCGTCGAGTTGAGGCCGTCCACGCGGGCGGCCAGGGAGACCTGTTCCGGCGACAGTTGCAGGGCGGAGGAAGTGCAGACCGGCGAGAAGAACGGGTTCGGTGACGTGGCGGGGCTGCCCGAACGGCCGGTGACGATCCGGCTGACGCTGCGTGGAGCCGGCGCGAAGCCGCTGCTGGAACGGAGGCTCGAGGTCACACCGAAGGGGCGTTTCCCGAACGGCCCAGAGTGCGGGGAAGGCGGCCCCAACGTTGTCCTCACGGTGGCGGCGGACGGGTCGGTACGAGAGAGCTGACAGTGATCGGTCTGCGAATGTCCTGGTGTCAGGCCGCCTGTACGACCCGTTGCTGAGGGCCCTTCCTCCAACGGCCGCACTGAAGCCGGCAGCCTTGCTGAAACAGGCGCCACCCCGCCCGGGAGACCCGGATGGGGTGGCGTGGGTCGGCGCCAAGCCGACCGGGACCAGCTCGGGACGGGACCAGCCCGTGCCCAGGACTCCCCAGGGAGCCCGTCCGTCGGCCGTGGGCGCCTTGGTCAGCGGCCCGAGCTGGAGGAAAATGCTGTGGAGCACGGGAACGGTCGGCCCGCCGATCTATCGGTTAGCAAATGCCCCAGACCGGGTTCCAGAGCTTGTTGTAGTAGCGCGTGCCCTTGTAGTAGATCCTGAGGCCGCACGGCTTGCGCGCGCTGCCCCCCTCGAAAGTGCGCGTCCGCTTGGCGTTGATCAGCTTGTAGCCGGAGTCGGGCCCGGTCTGGATCATGTTGACCTTGACGCGCCCGGCGCAGCCGTTCCTCACCTTCAGGTAGCGGGTGTTGCCCTTGACCCACGTCGTGTGCGTGACGCACCTCAGCTTCGCGTCGGCGCTGGCGGCTGCGTTGGCCGGGGGCGCGCCGCTGACGAGCGTGCCCGCGATTCCGGTCATCAGTGCAGCTACTACCAGTTTCTTTCGCATAACTCCTCATCGTTCCACTTTGAGGGATAAAAGCCGCTCAGGAGGCTAGCATGATCGTCATGACACAGTCGGTGCGAAAACGCCACATCACCGCGTTAAGGGGGGCGGACCAAGCACGGGGAAAGGGGGCAGTGAGCCACTGAACCGCTGGTCAAAAGGGTTTTGATCGTCAGCAGATGTGACCCTCCGCATAGGTTTGGTTGCGATTTGGTGAACAAGGCGGTTCGGCGTGGCGCTCCGGTCTCGGCATCTCGACGCCGAAACCTCTCGACGCCCCGACGGCCACGGGCGGGAATGGCGGTGCCCAACGCTCGCCTGGAGTGACGACGCCGGACTCGTAGGCCAGGACCACCGACAGGAACAGATCGGCCCCGATCACGGCATTGGACGCCCCCCGCGCCAGGCCGGGGAAGACCTCGGAGGGGTCAGCGCGTTGCGTAGGCCTTCGGCAGTCGCATGCCACGGTCAGCCATGATCTGTCGGACGCGGTTGGGATAGTCCGTGATGATGCCATCGATGCCCATGTCCATGAGGGCCTCGATGGTCGCGGGGTCGTCGCAGGTCCAGGGGATGACCTTCAGGCCACGTGCGTGCGCCTCGGACACCATCGTCGAGTCGACGTAGAAGCGGAAGCCGGGGTCGCTGATCTTTCCGTTCTGCGGGAAACCGTACACGGGAGACAGCGCGGTGACACCTGGGATGCCGGCGGCGGCCTTGACGAAGTCGCCGCCGAAGTCGTCGGCGTCGATCCCGCCGAGCCACGGCGAGGCGCCGGGCTTGCCGACCTGGAGGAAGTCGTAGTTGGTCAGCGCCACCAGTGGCCAGGACGGCGCCAGCCGGTGCATTTCCGTCAGCGCACCCCAGTCGAAGGACTGGATGGTGACCTGGTCCTCGATGCCAGAGGCGTGGATCTCCTCGTACACCCGGCGGACGAACAGCTCACGCGGCTGGGTCTGCTGCGGCGCGCCCGCCTCGACCTTGGTTTCGATGTTCAGTTCGACCTGCTTGGCGTGGAAGCTCTCGACGAGGTGCAGCACGTCCTTGAGCTCGACCATCCGGAAGCCGTGGATCACCTCCTGCTCGGGGAAACCGGGCAGCTGCTGGTATCCGCAGTCCATGGTTCTGATCTGGGCGAGGGTCAGGTCCTTGATGAACTTGCCGACGTAGGGGTACATCGGGTCGCCCGGTGTGACTGGAGCGGTGTCGCGGCACTTCTGGGCACTGATCTGCCGGTCGTGATTGACGACGACCTTCTCGTCCTTGGTGACATGGGTGTCCAGCTCAAGGGTGCTGACCCCGAGGCGCAGGGCCTTGGTGAAGCCCTCCAGCGACTCCTCGGTGGTCAAGCCGAGGCCACCTCGGTGGGCCTGCAGGTCGAAATGGGTCTTCTGGGGCAGCGCACCGGGATCAGCGGCGGTCGACGCGTGGGCGGCTGCCGGGGCGGCAAGTGCCGGCAAGAATGCCAAGCTTGCCAGTGCATGGCGAAGGTACACGGGAGGCTCTCCTCAGGCAGGTCAAGATGACCTCGCGAAGGTAGATCGTCCGCGGACCCGCGCTACGGCCGTAGCGTGATGGCGTCGTGAACGTTCGCCGAACGCTTCCAGCGACGCCTGGAGGCCCGCTGCCTCGCCGACAAGTGCCAAGCCATCGGCAAGCTCGCGACCCTCAGTGGATCAACGGCACTGGCCACCCCGCCCTGCGAGCACAACCACCGCGGGGCGTTGCCACGTTTCCAGCCCCTGTGTGAATCTCCGACATCGCCTCGCGCGTCAGCACACTCGCGGGAGAAGGTGGCCGCCGGCGCTGCGGACAGAACCTCTCCAGGGGACTGACGCCGGCCAGCGGGTCGGCGGCGGCAGGCGGCGGTGGAAGAGCGACATCCGTGAGATCATTTTCCCCGGATCAGTCCGGCGGCGTTGACCGTGCGGAATCCGTCCCGGCGTGCGATCGAAGGGTTGTGGACATGCTCCGTACACACCTGGCCGTCCTGGCCGCGGCAATCGTCGGAGCCTCCCTGCTGTCCACGATCGATCCGCGACCGGCGGTGGCCGCCTCCGCCCTGACCTGCTCGGCGGTCGTGCCCGTGTACGGCATCGATGGTGAGGGCAAACTGCGCTGGTACGGGCACCGCGCCGGTGCCTCCGGCGAGGATTCCTGGGTCGCCGACAGCGGCAAGGAGATCGGCTACGGCTGGAACACGCTGGCCAAGGTGTTCTCCGGTGGCGACGGCGTGATCTATGCGGTCGATGGCGACGGGGACCTGAAATGGTACCGTCACCTGGATCCGGCGACCGGAGAGCGCGGCTGGGCTCCTGGCGAGCGCACGGTCATCGGCCACGGCTGGGGCGACTTCGTGGACATCGTGTCGGCCGGCTCCGGGGTCATCTACGCCCTTGACAAAGCCGGAGACCTGCACTGGTACCGCCATCTTTCGCCGACGACCGGCGAGGCCCGGTGGGCGCAGGGGAGCGGCAAGGTCATCCGCTCGGGCTGGACAGCGATCACCACTCTGGTGACCGGGCGCGACGGCACACTGTACGGCGTCAACACCAAGGGACAGATCCGCTGGTACGACCACACCGATCCGGCCACAGGCGGCACCGCCTTCGGCCCGGGCACGGGACTGGTAGCCGGTGAGGGCTGGGGGGATTACCGCAGTCCGTCCGGCGCCGGAGCGGGAGTCGTCTACGCGCTCGACGCGTCCGGCCGGATGTGGTGGCAGCACCATGCCGACCCCCTGGCCGGGGCACCGGTCTGGCAGGACCGCCACCCCTTGAAGGACGGATTCGCCTCCTTCACCACCCTGTTCGCCGACGCCACCGCCTGCTCGCCGGGGCAGTCCTTCACCGGTTACGCCCCCGGCAGATCCGGACAGGACCTCTACTACAGCCAAGGCCGGGTCGGCGCTGTCCTGACGGAAGGCGCCCGAACTGCCGTCACCTACGGTCAGCAACGTAAGTTCGCCGAGACGACGACCGAGGCGACCGTCTCGACCCGGGCCTGGGTCCGCCTGCTGCCCGGCCCATGGTCACCCTCCGAGCCATGGGCGGCCTCATGGCCGGCGGCCAACATCGCCAGGACCGACGAGGATCTGCTGGATATCGCCACGCAGTACCTCGCGGGCGCCCCCGCCAAGGTCCGCGATGGTGTGCGCTACGCGGGCGATGCCCACTACGGTCCCCTGCTCCCGGACGGCACCCGGGAAGAGGGCTCGGACTTCAACGACTACCTCGGTCTCGCATGGACCTACGACGACAAGATCGACCCCCCGGAAGCCCGCCAGAAGGAATCGCTGGACTGTTCCGGTTTCGTCAGAATGGTCCTTGGCTACCGCGGCGGATACCCTCTCGGCATCGGCGACACGCTGAGCAAGTCCGCCCTTCCCCGCCGAGCCGTACAGATGGCCGATGAGAACGCCCCGGGGATCACCGTGATCGACGGTGGAACGGCCAAACCCACGTCCTACGCGGACCTGCAGACGGGCGACCTGCTGTTCTGGGACGCCAGCACGGACGACGGCACAGCCCTCGACCACGTCGGCATTTATTTGGGAATCGACTCCACCGGCAAACACCGGTTCATCTCCAGCCGCAAAACGGTCGACGGTCCTACGCTGGGCGACGAAGGCGGCCCCTCAACCCTCGACAGCGCCACCCTCTACGACCGTTCATGGCGCAAGGCCAAGCGCGCCTGACCTCTGCCGTCGCCGAGCTGATCGCCAGAAGCCAGGCGGCGCTACGACTCCTCGGCACCTGATGCCCGGTGGCACTCCGCGATCAGTAGACGAAGGGCCAGCCCGCGCTGTCGTATCCGAGGAGGTTGATGCCGAGCAGCGAAGCGCCGTTGTCGGCGTAGTAGTGGTAGAAGAGCACCTCGGCGTCGACGTCGGGGATCACCGCCTGGTGGCCCGGCCCGTGGATGCTGCCGTGCCCGGCCAGGACCTGGGTGCCGCCGCCCGAGGTCATGGCGACGCCGTTGCGGTCCACGTACGGGCCGGTGATGCTGGCCGAACGGCCGACCATGATCCGGTAGGTGCTGCTCGCACCCTGGCAGCAGGCGTCGAAGGACACCCACAGGTAGTAGTACGAGCCGTGCCGGAAGACGAACGGCGCCTCGATCGCGGTGGTGCCGCCGGTGCGCTGGGCCAGGCCGGTGATCGAGGTGCCGAGGCGCTTGCCGGTGGCGGGGTCGAGCTGGATGAGTTTGATCCCGGTCCAGAAGGACCCGAAGGCGAGCCACCAGCGGCCCTGGGCGTCCACGATGAGGTTGGGGTCGATGGCGTTGTAGTTGCTCGACGACGTGGTGGAGATGATCAGGCCCTGGTTCGTCCAGGTGCCTGAGGCGCCCGTGGGGCTGGTGGCCAGGAAGATCGCCGAATTGCGCGAGCCGAACGTCGAGGCCGAGTAGTAGAGGTAGTACCGCCCGTTGCGGTAGGAGATGTCGGGCGCCCACAGGTTGGCGCTGCCGCCGGTGTAGGAGGTGGTCCACGGCGCGCCGTTGGGGAAGGCCACGCCGGCGTTGCGCCAGGCGGTCCTGTCGGTGGACGTCTTGATCGCGATGTTGTTGCCGGTGTGCACCAGCAGGTACGTGCCGTCCGGCTTCTTGACCACGCTCGGGTCGTGCACGCCCACGTCACCCGTCACGCGGCCTGGCCCGGGATAGGACAGCGGGGGAGTGGTCGGTGTGGCGAGGGGCTCGGGTAGAGGCGGGGCCGCCTGCGCCGGTCGTACGACGGAGGCGGCGAGCAGAAGGGCGACGGCGAGAGCTCGTTTCCACATGTCGGGATCTCCTAAGAGATGGGCCGGATGGGCCACTGTCGGCAGGCGCTGTTGAGCCGGCTCCAAGAGGGATGTGAGCGTTAACACCCGACCGTCGTCGCTCACCTGGGAGGTGTCAAGCGTGCCTGCCACCCACGCAGGTCGTCGGGCGTGAAACTTTCACCGGAGCTCGCGGAGGGTCACTTCGCGAGGGCCGTTGAAGGGGGTCCGTGACAGCACCGTTCGCGGTATCCGCAGCCGGTCCTCCTGGAGATACATCGTCCTGGCCTCGGCGAAGTCCCCTTCTCCGGCCGTCGCCTTCGCGATCCGGTCGTAGAACTCCCGGTCCGATTCGGTGATCCCGTGGTCGATGCCGGCTATCGCGCCCCAGACATCCCAGACCAGCGGTTCCACCTTGTTCAGGGTGGCGATGTCGAACAGCAGGTTCGCGGCCACGAAGTTCTCCCCGGATGTGATCCCGTCCGGGAGCTTGAGCCCGAACGTCGCCGGGTCCGCCTCGCCCGCGCGGATCGTCTGCCAGGCGGTGCCGGCGTCCATGAAGCGGGCGCGCGGGATGTCGACGGGGTCGAAGTCCACGTCGAGCGGGCCGGCGATCACGGGATCGGTGAGCTGCGGGTCGGCCAGGCGCCATCCGCGCCGCTCGTCCCAGTACTCGGCGATCATGTGGTCGTAGTGGAAGCCGTCCCGGCCGAAATAGTCGGCGAACCCGTACCGGACCCGGGCGGGGGTGCCCTGGTGGCGCAGGAACGAGCAGAACAGCAGCGCGAAGTCGCGGCACGTGCCGACGAAGCGGTCGTGGAGGGCGCGGGGCCGCGTCAACGGGGCGTCGTCGCGCTCCACGATGATGGCCAGGATGTCGTCGATGTAGCGGGTCTCGGCGTCGTTGTGCAGCCGCTCGCGCGGGATGTCGTAGCGGTAGTCGCGGCCCTCCCATCGGTGGATCATCAGGTCGCGGGTGACGCGTGCGAGCCGGGCCGGGTCGGAGGGCAGGTCGGCGTAGAGCGCGGCGAAGGCGCCCGGCGCCGAGAAGCTGCTGTGGGTGGCGTAGAAGGCCGCGACGCCGGATAAGTCGGACATGTGGTCCTCTCCAAGGTGCTCGGGTGGGCGGGGGTCAAGCGAGGGCAGCCGGAGGGTGGCTGATGTCGGGACGGTGGCTGGTGGCGGGAGGGTGACTGGTGGCGGGAGGGTGGCTGGTGTCCGGACGGTGGCTGGTGTCAGGACGTGCCCGCGAGGCGTGATCGGGTGCGGGCCGGCGCCGACGGCGGCAGGGAGGCGAGGATGTCGGCGAGCGAGACTCCGGTCAGGCTGCGCCGCCACGCGTCGTGCGCGTCGGCCATCTTCTCGGCGAGGACGCAGGTGTTCCGGCAGTCCTCGGGCGGCAGCGCGCCGCGTCCCCGCCGGCGGATCTCGCGGCACTCGTACGGTGAGGACGTGCCGTCGACGGCCTCGACGATCTGCAGGAGCGTGATCTCCGAGGCGGGCCGCGCGAGCCGGAACCCGCCCCGCGGGCCGGTCGTCGCGGCCAGCACGCCGGCCTTGACCAGCGCCTGCAGCTGCTTGGCGAGATAGGGCGCGGGAAGGTCGTAGTACTGCGCGAGCTGTGCCGTCGACGCGGTGACTCCCGGCTCGAGCTGCGCCAGCGTCGTGGCGCAGTGCAACACCCATTCGGTGCTCACAGGCAGCTTCACGTACCCGAGCTTATCGCAGATATTGTGGACCTATAAGGTCCATGATAGCGTCCGTCCGCCAACGAGACGGCGCCCACAAGACAGGGGAGATCATCATGCGGATCGCAGTCGCCGGCGCGACCGGGAACATCGGGGCCCTCACTGTCGCCGCACTCGAACGGGGCGGGCACGACGTCGTGCGCGTCAGCCGTTCGCTCGGCGTGGACCTGGTGACCGGTGACGGGCTCGACGACGCCCTCACCGGCGTCGAGGCGGTCATCGACGTCACCAACGGGCCGGCCACCGATCCGGCGGAGGTGGTGGCGTACTTCGGCGCCGCCACGCGGAACCTGCTCGCCGCCGAGCAGCGGGCGGGCGTCCGTCACCACGTGCTGCTGTCGATCGTCGGGATCGATCGGGTCGAGGGCAACGCGCACTACGCCGGCAAGCGGGAGCAGGAGCGGCTGGTGGCCGCCGGCCCGGTGCCGTGGACGATCGTCCCGGCCACCCAGTTCCACGACTTCGCCGCGATGGTGGCGAGCTGGACCCAGCAGGACGGCGTGGCCACGATCGCGCCGCTGCTCGTGCAGCCGATCGCGCCCGCGGACGTGGCCGACGTCCTCGCCGAGATCGCGGTGGGCGACCCGAAGGGCCGCTACGCCGACGTGGCCGGGCCTGAGACGCAGGACCTGGTCGACATGGCCCGGCGCACCAACCAGGCGCTCGGCCGAGAGGTGAAGCTCGTGCCGACGTGGTCGGGGCTGTTCGGCCCGTCGATGGCCGGCAACGTGCTGCTGCCCGGCGAGGGCGCCCGCATCGCGCCGACCACGTTCGACGAGTGGCTCGCCGCTCAGCGATAGGGCCGCAGGATCAGGGGGTGGCCGCGCGCAGCCAGGTCTCGGCGTCGTCGTGGAGGGCGGCCACCAGGTCCGGCCGGTCGTCGCCGGGGATGTCGGCCGGCAGGTGGCCGCGGCCGCCGTAGGCCAGGAACTGATACGAACGCCGATAGGGGGCGGTGTCCTGCCGGGAGATGGCCAGCCGGTCGGCGGGGTAGACGGGGGTGGAAGTGAATAGGGCAATGCAAGCACATGATCCGGCGATGGCGGCGGTGGCCGCGTTCCGGAATCTGGCCACCACCCTGGACCTCCTCGACCAGGTCGCCGCGGCCCGGCTCGGGATCGCGCGAAGCGACCTGCGCTGCCTCGACATACTGTCCACGCGGGGCCCGTTGCCGGCCGGGGCGCTCGCGGAGGCGGTCGGCCTCTCGGCGCCCGCGCTCAGCGCCGCCCTGCGCCGGCTCGAGAAGCACGATTACGTGCGACGGACCCACGACGAGCACGACCGTCGTACCGTACGGGTCAGCCTGACCGAGTCCGCCGCGACGGCGACCGCCTCGCTGTTCGCCGAGGTACGCGCCGCGACCGCCACGTTGCTCCAGGAGCTCAGTCCGGCGGAGCTGACGACCGTCGCCAAGGTCGCCGACGACCTGGCCGGGGTCATCAGGGCCATCGCGACGCGCGATACCCAGTCGCCACTCTGATCGCGCGGCGCGCCATCAGGATCATCGCGACGCCCACCCGCCGCCAGCGCCGGGCCGCGCGCCGTCAGGAGCCGGGGGTCACGGGTGCCAGCCACAGCCCCACGAGCGCGTCGATCAGGCCGGTGGCCGCGTCGTGCCAGCTGGCCCGGGGTGTGGGGGTGCCTTCGGCGAGAGCGCGTTCGCGCTCGGCGCACATGTGCGTGATCAGCTGGCGGGCCATGTCGCCGCGCTCGGCACGCACTTCTGCGGGCAGTTCGGGCAGGCACCGGTGAAACCCCTCGAGAGTCCGCCTCAGCGAAGGGGAGGAGCGGGTCTCCTCGGCGACGATCGCGCGTAGCGAGGGGTCGGTCACCACCTGCGCGATGAACCGGGCGTGCCAGGTGGGGGAGCC
This sequence comes from Nonomuraea sp. NPDC049695, assembly GCF_040674955.1. Classification (NCBI taxonomy): domain Bacteria; kingdom Bacillati; phylum Actinomycetota; class Actinomycetes; order Streptosporangiales; family Streptosporangiaceae; genus Nonomuraea; species Nonomuraea sp. NPDC049695. The sequence continues at coordinate 54,576 of NZ_JBFANV010000027.1, forward strand.
CAGGGCGGCCAGATGCTCGGTGACCGGGCGGACGAGGCAGGCGGCCCAGTCGCGTACGTCCGCGGAGTCGCCCATGTCGGCCAGCATCCGCTCGCGTATCCGCTCGACCGGCTCGGCGTGTTTGCGCATGATCGCGCGTACCAGGTGGGTCTTCGTCCCGAAGTGGTAGCCGACGGCGGCGTTGTTGCCCTGCCCGGCGGCCTCGCTGACCTGGCGGTTGGACACGGCGAACACGCCGTGCTCGGCGAACAGCCGCTCCGCCGCCGTCAGGATGCGCTCGCGGGTGACGCTGACCCGATCGGCCCGCTCGGTCTTGCCCGTCATCGTCACCACCGTACCGGAATCTGCCGCGGCTTCCGGCGATCTTGGCTCACTGTGGAACCTCTCCTTCGGATCTGACCGCGGAATCGATGCTGTTAGTCTTAAGTCAAGCGACTGATTTACCGTATACCTCATCGTTCGCTTCCCCCAACCCCCGTAACGGAGTCCTCGCATGGCCAACAGCGCAGCCCGCGCCGCACACGCGGCCGGTCCTCCGCGATCGAGCACCTTCGTGGTGGTGCTCGCCTTCGCCGGCATCGTGGTGTCATTGATGCAGACCCTGGTGATCCCGCTGATCCCCGAACTTCCCAAGCTGCTGCGGGCCTCGGCCTCCGACACCACCTGGGCGGTCACCGCGACGCTGCTCGCGAGCGCGGTCGCCACGCCGGTGTGGGGACGGCTGGGGGACATGTACGGCAAACGGCGCATGCTCCTGGTCAACCTGGTCCTGCTGGTCATCGGATCGGCCGTGTGCGCCTTCAGCGACACCCTGACGCCCCTGATCGTCGGGCGGTGCCTGCAGGGTCTGTCCTCCGGCGTCATCCCGCTCGGCATCAGCATCATGCGCGACGAGCTGCCCACCGACCGGCTCGGCTCCGCCACCGCGCTCATGAGCGCCTCGCTCGGCGTGGGCGGCGCCCTGGGCCTGCCGGCCGCCGCCCTCATCGCCGAGAACGCCGACTGGCACGTGCTGTTCTGGACCGCGGCCGGCCTCGGCGCGGTGGCCCTCATCTTCGTGATCACGCTGGTGCCCGAATCGCCGGTCCGCAGCGGCGGGCGGTTCGACGTGGTCGGCGCCGCCGGGCTGTCGGCCGCGCTGGTGTGCCTGCTTCTGGCCATCTCCAAGGGCGCCGACTGGGGCTGGGGCGACCCCCTCACGATCGGCCTGTTCGCCGCGGCGGTCGTGGTGCTGCTGCTCTGGGGCTGGTGGGAGCTGAGCACCCGGGAGCCGATGGTGGACCTGCGCACCACCGCGCGGCGTCAGGTGCTGTTCACCAACCTCGCCTCCACCATGATGGGCTTCTCGATGTTCGCAATGTCCCTGGTGCTGCCGCAGGTGCTGCAGCTGCCCGCGGCCACCGGGTACGGGCTGGGGCAGTCGATGCTGGCCGCGGGCCTGGTGATGGCGCCGTCCGGCCTGGTGATGATGATCATGGCGCCCCTGTCCGCACGGGTGTCCGCGACCATGGGGCCAAAGGTGACCTTGATGATCGGCGCCGTCATCGTCGCCGCCGGCTACGGCCTCAACATCGCGCTGATGTCCGAGATCTGGCATCTCGTCCTTGTCTCCTGCGTCATCGGGGCCGGCATCGGATTCGCGTACGCCTCCATGCCCGCCCTCGTCATGGGGGCCGTGCCGGTCACCGAGACCGCCGCCGCCAACAGCCTCAACACCCTCATGCGCGCCGTCGGCACCTCGGTCTCCAGCGCCGTGGCCGGTGTCGTCCTGGCCCAGCTGACCACCCGGTTCGGCCCCGTCGCCCTTCCCTCCCAGGACGGGTTCCGCGTCGTCATGGGCATCGGCGCCGGCGCGGCCCTGCTCGCCTTCGTGCTCGCCTCCTTCCTCCCACGCCGGAGCGCCGCCGCCGCGGCGAGCCCGCACGGCGCCACCGCCGGTCCCCACGGCGCCACAGCCGGCCCGCACGGCACCGCGACCGGCCCGCACGGCACCGCCGCGAGCCCGGACGCCGCCACTCCCGCTGCGGTGACCGCCGCCACACCCTTCGAGGCCGAGTCCGCGTACGCGCCGGCGGGTGGCTCCTGGACGGACAGGCCGGACGACGGCGTCGAAATCCGCGGCTTCGTCAGAGGCGACGACGGCCACGCGCTCGGCCACGCCACACTCACGCTGGTCGACGTGCGTGGCCACCAGCTCGGCCGGTCCGTGGCCGTGGCCGACGGCGGCTACAGCATCTGGACGCCCGGCATGGGGACCTACGTCCTGATCGCATCGGCCGCCGACCGCGACCCGCAGGTGGCCACCCTCGTGGTGGGGGACCAGCCGGTCGACTTCAACCTGGTGCTCGCCGGCTCCAGCAAGCTGACCGGTGTCGTACGCGACCTCGAGGGCAAGCCGGTGCCCGGCGCGGTGGCCGTGCTGACCGACGTCCGCGGCGAGGTCGTCACCACGGGCACGACCGACGCGGAGGGCACCTACGGCTTCTCCGGGGTGCGTCCCGGCGGGTACACGCTCGCGGTCAGCGCCGACTCCTACCGCCCGGCCGCCGTTCCCGTCGAGGTCGTCGGCACCGGCCAGACCAGGCAGGACGTCGAGCTGCGGCCCGGCGCCCGGCTGCGGGGCACCGTACGGGTGCGTCACGGCGGCCCGCTGACCGACGCGCGGGTGACGCTGCTGGACGCGGCCGGGAACGTGGTCGGCACGACGACCACCGGCGACGACGGCGCGTACGCCTTCGCCGACCTGACCGGCGGCCAGTACACCCTCATCGCCACCGGATACCCGCCCGTGGCCGACACCGTGACCGTCAACGGCCGGGATGAGGACGACCGGGACCTGTGGCTGGCCCACACCGAATGACACCGCGGCACCACCGCGAGGAAGCGACGAGCAGAGCAGGAGCACCATGTACACCAGCCACGAGGCCGCCCATCCCAGCCGGCAGGCCGAGCCGGGCGGCCCGGCCGCTCGCCGGGGGCTGCGTGCCCTGATCCGGACGAAGGACGGATGGCCCGTGCGCCAGGCCGTCGTCACGGTGACCGACATGACCGGGCAGCAGGTCGCACGGGCCGAGGCCGACGCCGACGGCGTCGTGTCGTCCGGCCCGCTCGCGCCCGGCGCGTACACGGTCGTGGCCACCGCGGCCGGGTACACCCCTGCCGCCATGACGGCCATCGCCACCGGATCCGGTGCCGCCGAACTGGGCACGGTGGTGCTGGCCCGGCAGGGCGGCGCCGACCTCCCCCCGCCCGGCGTCTGGACGCTCGACCCCGCCCACTGCACGATCGCGGCGACGGCCCAGCACCTGGGGCTCAGCACGGTCCGGGGGCGGTTCACCGAGTTCGGCGGGCGGATCGAGATCGGCTCGACCCCGGAGAGCTCCGCGGTGGCCGCCGACATCGTGGCCGCGTCGATCGACACGGGGAACGGCATGCGGGACGACCATCTGCGTTCGCCCGACTTCCTGAACGTCGCCGCGTACCGGATGATCTCCTACCGCAGCACCGGGCTCACCCCCGCGGGCACCGACCGGTGGATCGTGCACGGGACGCTGACACTCGCCGGGGTCGCGCGGCCGGTCGATCTCGACCTGGCGTACCTGGGGACCGGCCCGGACCCGTGGGGCGGCCTGCGGGCGGCGTTCCGGGCCGAGACCGAGCTGCGCCGCGAGGACTTCGCGATGACGTACAACCAGGTGGTGCGGGCCGGGGTCAACCTGATCGGCGCGACGCTCAAGGTGGAGCTGGACATCCAGGCCGTACAGGGCGCGTCCCTGCCCTAACGGCACACAGTCGACAGCCGACTACCGATTGCTACGCTTTGCCGGTGACCACCGGCAGTTCACGGGGGCTGCGCGCCGACGCGGCCCGCAACTCCGAAAGGATCCTGCGCGCCGCCCGGCAGGTCTGGGCCGAACACGGCCCCGACGCGCACCTCGAAGAGATCGCGCGCCGCGCCGGCGTGGGCATCGCCACGCTCTACCGCCGCTTCCCGGACAAGGCGGGGCTGGTACGCGCCGCCCTCGACCAGAGCATCTCCGAGGACATCGCTCCCGCCATCGAGCAGGCGCTGAACGACGACGACCCGAGGCGTGGCCTGGTCACCGTGCTGGAGGCGGCCCTGTCCATGGCGGCCCGCGAACACAACACCCTGGCCGCCGCGCGCAACTCCGGCGCCATGACGGCGCAGGCCGGTACCCCGTTCTTCGACTCGCTGACGCTGCTGGCCCGCCGGGCGCAGGAGGCCGGTCTCGTCCGCGCCGACCTCGTCCCCGACGACATGCCCAGGATCATGGTCATGCTCCTGGGCGTGCTGTGGACCATGGACCCCCGAAGCGACGGCTGGCGGCGCTACCTCACGTTCGTGCTCGACGCGCTGTCTACGGAGACGCCCACTCCGCTGCCGCCCGTGGTGCCGCTCCAGCAGCCGGGCGACTGTTCCACGTGACATCCCGGTACGACACGGGCGCCCGTCCGTGGACGGGCGCCCGTTGCCGGTTACGGCTGTACGGCGGGCAGCTTCCCGAAGCCGACCTGGTCGGCCTCCTGGGCGCCGCTGCGGTCGTCCAGGGTGACGACCAGCCAGCCCTTCGCCGGCGTGGTGGCCAGTCTCGCCTGGTCGACCGTGAGCCGGACGGTGGCGGACGCGCCGGGCTCGAGCGGTGTGTACGCCCCCGTGGAGAGCGCCGGAGCGAAGGCGTCGAACGCCGCCGCCTCGGTCTCGTCCACGAGCCCGTCGGGAACCTTCGAGAACCCGGTCACCGCGTACGTGAAGCGCGAGGCGCCCTCGGCCAGCCCCACCTCGGAGGCGAGCACCGGCATCAGCAGCGTGCCGCCGTTCATGGGAGCCGTGGCGACCCACGCGTCCACCATGGACCCGTCGGCCTTGAAGACGAACGTGGCGAACCGCCCGTCGAAGTCGCCCGTGGTGACCAGGCCGTAGTCCGCGCCGACCAGGAAGTAGTCGGGCGATCCGTCGTTCGTGGTGTCGATCGACAGGTCGAACTCGTTGGCCGCGGCGTTGGACCAGCGGCCGGAGGTGTTGACCGCGAAGACCAGCGCCCGGTCGGTGTCGGCGCCGCCGAGCGCCGAGCCCGGGAGCGTCTGCACCCCGACCGTGCGGATGTCCATCGAGTCCTCGGCGCCCTTGACGTCGTCGGCGTCCGTGATGCCCCAGGCGTAGACGTCCGCGGCGCCGGAGTGGGCGCCGTCGTTGCGGACGCCGACGGAGGTCACGAGGCCGCCTTCGCCGGGCGTGTACGTACCCGGCCTCGACGAGCGCACCCGGGACTCGGCGTCGGGCACGAGCAGGAACGCCGACCGCAGCGGGTAGACGCCCTCGGCGGCCTTGCGCGGCGTGGCGGTCACCGCGCCCTGGATGTGGACGACCGTGCCGAAGTTGGACGTCTCGGCGGCGGGCAGCGCGGCCACGGCCTGAGCGCTGAGCGACAGCGTGACCTGGACGGTGCGGCTGCTCTCCCGGCCCACGGTCACGGTCGCGGGAGAGACCGAGACCTTCGCGCCGTAGGACTGACCGGTGAAGGCGGCGGCCAGGTCGTAGGTGACCGGGGTCTTGCCCTTGTTGTGGAGGGTGAGGCTCTCGCTCCGCCGGTAGGGGCCGTTCAGTTCCTTCAGGCCGAACGACAGGTTGGGGGAGCCGTCCCTCGCCTCACTGATCACCGAGGCGCCGACCGCCTGCCGTGCGGCCACCACACCGGAGCCGGCGACCCTGGCGGTGTAGTCCTTGATCTTGGACGTGGCGTCGGCGGTGCTGACGATCGCGGCCTTGATCTGGCCGGGACGCCAGCGGGGATGCGCCTGCTTCACGAGCGCCGCCACACCGGCGACCATCGGCGAGGCCATCGACGTTCCCGAGATCGTCGCGGGGCCGGAGCCGGTGCCCACCCCGGTCGAGACGACGGCGACGCCGGGCGCGGTCACGTCCGGCTTCAGGGAGCTGCTGACGTTCGCCGGGCCGCCGGAGGAGAACGAGGCGAGCGCGGCGTAGCTGGGGTTGGGCACGGTCAGCGCCGCCAGCGTGGTGGTCTTGCCGTCCAGCGCCGCGGCCGCGGCGCTGTCGGTGCTCCTGATGCCGAGGAACGGAATGGTGACCGTGTACGGCTCACCGGTGTCCGGGTCGGCCGTGATCGGTCCTTCCAGGGGCGGGAACGCGGCATCCGTGTTGATCATCGCGACCGCGGCGGCACCGGCCTGCTGGCCCAGGATGGCCCGCTTCACCCGCGCGCAGGAGCCGCGCAGGGTGATCACGAGCTTGCCGGTCACGCCGCCCGGATAGGCCGCGTAGTCGGCGGGGTCGCAGCCCAGCGAGAGCGCGCCGGACGGGTAACTCGTGCGGAGCACCGCGATCGGCAGGGCACCGGAGGGCAGGGCCGCCTCGTTGGAGTTCTGCGCGATGATCTCGGTGCCGTTCGCCGAGATCTTCGCCGCGGGCAGCTGCGCGCGGGCCGCGTCGAGGGCGGCGACGGCGATGGCCGTGGGGGCGATGGCGGGCGCTCCGACCAGGTAGGCGTTCTGCCCGGAGTTGCCGGCGGAGGTGACCACGGTCACGCCCGCGCGGGTCAGCGTCCGCACGGCCTGCGCCGAGGGCTCCTCGATGCGGCCGAAGGGCGAGCCGAGCGACATGTTGACGACGTCGGCGCCGTCCTTCAGCGCCCGCTCCATGGCCGAGACGATGACGTCCTCGCTGGCCGAGCCCTCACAGCCGAAGACGCGGTAGGCCAGCAGCGAGGCGGCCGGCGCCACACCCGGTCCGACCTTGAAGGTCCTGGTGTGCGTGGTGGTGTCGTACGGGCCGGTGTAGGTCTTGCCGTCCGCGGTCACGCCGGAGCCGGCCGAGCTGCCCGCCACGTGGGAGCCGTGGCCGTTGCAGTCAAGCGGGTCGGGGTCGGGCTTGGGCGTCGAGGCGGGGTCGTTGGCGTCGTAGTCGTCGCCCACGAAGTCGTAACCGCCGATCACTTTGGCGGTCGGGAACGTACCCGGCTCGATCACGGCGCCGTTGTTGTTCTTGAAGTCGGCCGGGTTGCCCGAACCGCCGAAGTTCGCGTGCGTGTAGTCGATCCCGGTGTCGATGACCGCCACCTTCACGCCTGCGCCGGTCTTCCCGAGGTCCTGCCAGGCCTGCGGGGCTCCGATGTAGGGGATGGCCGCGGTGTTGTCGGGCCGGAACGTACGCATCGGGTGCACGGAGAGCACTCCGGGAGCCTGCTGGATCGCCGGCAGGCTGCCGCGCGGGATCGAGGCGGCGATGCCGTTGAAGGCGTCGGTATAGGTGGTGAGGACCTTTCCGCCCTCGGCCTTCACCTTCTCCTCGACGCTCTGCTGTTTGTCGTGGAGCGCGGAACGTAAGGTCGGCCGGTCGACCGTCTTGCCGGCCTCGGCGGCATCGGCGGCGGCGTCGCCGACCGGCGTGCCGTCGACCTGGATGAGAACCTTGACCTGACGGGCCTGGTCGAGCGCGGCCGGCTTGAAGCCGGCGTAGCCGAACGCGCCGTCCAGATGCTGGAAGCGATCCGGACGGGCAGGTTCGGCGTTCGCCGTTGACGGCATCACGGTCAGCGGAAGCGCAATGCTCGTGGACGCGAGGACTGCGAGCAGCAGACGCCTCTTCAATGATCACCTCGGGGGTGCGTGGGACAGGGCTGATCAAAGAGTGAACCCGCCACAAACGCTTCAGATCGCACTTAGGTAACAAATGGAACACAGGATCTACAAAGCGATCAGCAGCTCAGATTCGGGCAGTTCAGCGCCAGCACCAGGCGGTCGCTCCCGTACGCGCCGGCATAGTCCCCGCGGAACTCGTTGACCAGCCACACCTCGCCGCTCGCCGGCCAATACGAGACGTTCTGAGCGTTGGCGGGAACGGTCGTCAGGTAGTGGACGTCGAGCGTGCCGCGGTCGGCGGAGATCGTGACGCGGTGCAGGCAGGACTTGCGGTAGTCGCCTGAGATGTTCGCCGTACCGCCCGGCATGTAGCTCACCGCGGGCGCGCCGTCGGGGCACAACCCCACGAGGATGCCGTTGCCGCCGGTGAACACGCCGCCCTGGAGTTCCCAGACCGGGCTGGTCCAGCCCTCGGTGGGGTGGACCAGCCCGTCGGAGCCGGTCTTGAGCAGCGCGGTGAGCGAGTCCAGGGGCCAGCGGAGGATCTTCCCGCCGGAGGCGCCCCTCTTGTATTCGACAGTGGTGAGATGGTCGGCGCCGCTGCGATCGAGCGAGACGCCGTTGAAGCAGGGCCTCGCCAGGTCGAGGCTGACGCACACCGACGGTGGGCCGAGCCGGTAGTAGCCGATCTGCGGCAGGGCGAAGCTCGAGTACGCGGCCGAGCAGACGCCGCCGGCGCAGCCGACGTTCCCCGACGTGGTGGAGTTCATTCTCCAGAAGTGGGTGAGGTCGAAGACCCGGATCAGCCGGTCGCCGCCGGACACGTCCGGGTCGCCGCCTGTAACGACGAAGAGCTTGTTGCCGTACCACGAGATGCCGTCGGCATGGGTGGCGATCTCGTGGAAGCCCTCGGCGCTTCCGTCGGGCTCGACCAGGACGACATGCCGGTACGGCGCCCCCGCCGTTCCGCCGGTGACGTCGACGAAGGTGACCCTGGCCAGCCGGTTGGCCCCGTACTCGTGGGAGGCGCCGCTGCGCCAGCTCACCGCCACGATCTTCCGGCCCGCGCAGCCGTCGCAGGGCGGGTAGAGCACGGAGCCGTTCATGCCGTCGCCGCTGCCCGTGATGCCCTGCGGGAACCAGTTCGCGGTCGTGTCGTCGGTGCTGTCCCAGCAGAATCCGTTGACCTGGACCGAGACGTGGAGGTCGGTGGGGTGGCAGATCGCGCGGGTGGAGTAGCCGCCGGCTATGACGGCGTCCATCCTCACCTTGGTCACCGGCAGGGTGGCGGCCACCGCGTCACGTTCCTGCATGGTCGAGGTGAAGGCCAGCGGCCGGACCTGGGCCAGTTGCGCGGCCGTCAACGCCTGGCCGGTGGCGGCGCCGGCGGGCAGGGGGACGGTCAACCAGGCGGCGAGGAGCAGGATCAGGGCGGCTAATCGCAGGATCACGTGGTTCTCCCGGCGTAATTACGAAGGTCTCCTTCATTAGCTACCTCAGGCGGGCGGGGAGATCAACAGGTCAGCACATGCATCAGGCCGACGAGCGGCTGCCGACTCCTAGGGCAAGAGCTGTCCTAGGTTGTCCGTAACGTGGCTTTTCCACACCAGTGCCACCACAACGGGACCGAACAGGGAGACGTGCTCGATGACCAACCGTTCCACCGCGATGGCGGGGCTGTCCTGGCCCGATGTATGGGGCCGACGGCTCGACCGGCATGGGCTGTCCGCCCCGATACGCGACGGCCGACCGGCGGATGCCGTTGCCGCCATGTGCGGGGCGCATGCTCAGGTGCTCTCCGCCGCCGAGGTGTCCATCGGGCTGCGCTCCGCCGGCCTCACCCGCAACGACGTCCGGTACGCGCTGTGGGAGGAACGCAGCCTGGTCAAGACGTTCGGGCCACGCGGCACCGTGCACCTGCTACCGACGCATGAACTGCCACTGTGGACCGGCGCGCTCGGCGCATTGCCCTCGACTTCGAACAGCATGCCCGCCGACGCGCGGCTGACCCCGGAGCAGACCCACGAGGTCGTCGCGGCCATCGCAGAGGCACTGGCCGACACGGAGCTCACCGTTGAGGAACTCACCGCGGCGGTGGCCACCCGCACCGGTCCGTGGGCCACCGACCCGGTGGTACCGGGGTTCGGGAGCATGCGGCCACGCTGGCTACAGGCGATCCACCTTGCCGCACACCGCGGGGTCCTGTGCTTCGGCCCGAACCGCGGGCGAAAGGTCACCTACACCAGCCCGCAACGATGGCTCCCAGGATTCCGGCCCTCCCCGGCACCTGACGCGCTCGCCGGCCTGGTCCGGCGCTACCTGCACGCGTACGGCCCGGCCACACCGCAGCAGTTCGCGCAATGGCTGTCCGCGCCCCGCCGCTGGGCGGCCGAACTGTTCGACTCCCTCGCCGATCAACTGGAGCAGGTCGAGGTCGCTGGGGCTGTTGCCTGGGTCCTGGCGGGCGACACCGCCCTGGCAACCGTGCAGGCACGCGGGGTGCGGCTCCTGCCGTACTTCGACGCCTACACCGTGGGCTGCCACCCGCGTGAGCGGCTTTTCCCCGCAGCTGCCGCGCAACGCGCGCTCTCCGGCGGTCAAGCCGGCAACTTTCCTGTACTGCTCGTCGACGGCACTGTCGCCGGGATCTGGCACCACCGTCGCTCCGGCCGCAGGCTGGACATCACGGTCGAACTGCTGACCACACTCACCATCGACGAGCACCGTGAACTCGCCGACCAGGTGAAGCGCATCGGGGAGATCCTGGAGGGCGAACCACGGCTGACCATGGGCAAGGTCGCCGTGGGCGGCCACCTGTAGTCCGCCGGTGCAGGAGCTGCGGGCGGCCGGCTCCCGCTCGGTTCCGCTCCGGGCGGTGGCCGGGTGCCGGGGCGGGGCGCGAAGATCGTACAGTCCCGTATGTGGAGGTGTGATGATGCCGCAGTGGCTTGAGGCGGGGCTGTGGGGGTTGCTGGCCGGTGGGGCACTGGTCCTCGGGGCCGGGTTCGCCTGGCTGGAGCGGGTTCCGGGGCGGGTGATCGCCATGATCATGGCTTTCGGGGCCGGTGTCCTGATCTCGGCGCTCTCGTTCGAGCTGATGGACGAGGCCGAGCGCTCCGGCGGGCTCCTGCCGACCGCCGCCGGCTTCCTCGCGGGCGCCTGCGTCTACGTGGCGGCCAACGCGCTGCTGGCCCGGCGCGGCGCCCGGCACCGCAAGCGTTCGGGCGCTCAGCAGCCGAGCGAGGCCGACGTCCAGGGGAGCGGTGCGGCGATCGCCATCGGCGCCCTGCTCGACGGCATACCCGAGTCCGTGGTGCTCGGCGTGTCCCTCGTGGGCGGTGGGGAGATCGGGCTCGCCGTCGTCGCCGCGGTGTTCATCTCGAACGTCCCCGAAGGGCTCTCCAGCGCCGCCGGGATGAAGCGGGCGGGCCGCGGCGCGCGCTACGTGTTCGGCATCTGGGGAGGCATCGCGCTGGCCAGCGGCGTGGCGGCGCTGCTCGGCAACCTGTCCATGCAGTCCGCCTCGCCGGCGGTCACCTCCGTCATCATGGGGCTAGCGGCGGGCGCGATCCTCGCCATGGTGGCCGACACGATGATCCCCGAGGCCTTCGAGCGCGCGCACACCCTCACGGGGCTCATCGCCACGATCGGTTTCCTGTCGGCCTTCGCCATCGAGCGCCTGGCCGAGTGATCTCGTCCTGAGGAGGGAACCGCGGGCGTCGGCCCGCTGGCCGGTCCCTGCTCTTGATCTACCGCCGTGCGCGCACCAGCATGGTCAACGGCAGCCGACGACAAGGGAGACGTGCCGGCGTGAACGACCACAGCGGGGACGCGCGCAAGGTCCGGCGCCCGGCCGCACACGAGACCTGCCCGGTCAGGCACGCCGATGACGGCACGTGGGAGGTCCGCGGTTACGCGCAGGCCCGCGCCGTGCTGCGCGGCGACGGCACCCTCCAGGCCGGGCTGGGCGTCGAGACCGTGGAGAAGCTGCCCGCCAGGATCCGGCGTCCCGTCCTCTACCGGGACGGGCCCGAGCACCGCGAGCACCGCCGGCAGACCGCGAAGTACTTCACGCCCCGCCGGGTGGACGAGGCATATCGCCCTCTGATGGCGGAGACCGCCGAAAGGCAGCTCGCCAGGCTGCGGGAAGCGGGCGAGGCGCAGCTCTCCGAGCTGAGCTTCGGGATGGCGATCGAGGTGGCGAGCGCGATCATCGGCCTCACCTCGAGCAGGCCGGGGATCCGCGGCAGACTGGAACGCTTCTTCCCGGAGAAGTTCGGCAGGCCAGGCCTGACCAGCCCGAGCGGGATCTACTGGCTGGTCAGGCAGAACGTCAACTGGCTGCGCGTCTACCTGGCCGACGTCCGTCCGGCGATCCGCGACCACCGCCGCGACCCGCGCGACGACCTCATCTCGCACCTGATCTCCGAGGGGTGCACGGCCGCCGAGATCCTCGGCGAGTGCCTGACCTTCGCCGCGGCCGGCATGGTGACCACGCGCGAGTTCATCTGCGTCGCGGCCTGGCACCTGTTCACCGATGACGCGCTGCTGGAGCGCTACCGCGCGGCCGACGAGCCCGGCCGCCTCGCCGTCCTGCACGAGATCCTGCGGCTCGAACCCGTCGTGGCGCGGCTGCGCCGGCGCACCACGGCCCCGCTCGAACTGCCCGGCACCGACGGGCCGGTCACGGTGCCGCCGGGCGCGCTGATCGACGTGTTCGTCGACGCGGCGAACACCGATCCCCAAGCCGTGGGCTCGCAGCCGCTGTCGATGTGCCCCGGCCGCGCCATCGACGGCGGCGGTACGGGCGCCGCGGCCCTGTCCTTCGGCGACGGCCCGCACCGGTGTCCCGGAGCGGGCATCGCCGTCCTGGAGGCCGACGTCTTCCTCAGCCGCCTGTTCGCCATGGACGGCGTCCGGATGGCGTCGGCGCCCCGGGTGAGCTTCAACAACGACATCGGCGGATACGAGATCCGCGGGCTGACGGTCAGAACGGGGTCGTGAGCACGGTCCGCCTAGTTCCAGATCCCCGGGGCCTGGTACGGCACGTCGTCCGCGACCTCCTCCCGGTCGATCACATCTCCCCGCAGCGGCAGGAGAACGGTGACCTGACGGCCCCAGTCCGAGTACCGGCTGCTCGACTCGATGTGGACGGAGCCCTTGGCGCGGGGCAGGACGGCCTTGGCGTACAGGCGCTCGACCAGGCCGGTCGGGCCGAGCCGCAGGGTGTAGGAGATCTTGCCGTCGCGGCCGCTCTTGAAGCGCGTCCCGAAGCGCGAGGCGAAGGAAGAGGAGACCGCGGCGAGCTTGCTGGTCCTGATCGATCCCTTCAGCACCCCGTCGCGGTAGGAGGTCCGGTGGGTCAGGAGCGTCTTGAGCGTGGCGGGCTCCAGAACCTCGAGCAGCAGATTGCTCGCCGGCAGCTTGGTCCGCCCGTAGCGCACCCAGCTCGTGCCCTGGGGCAGCGCGGCGTCGACCACCGGACCGGAGACGTAGCTCGCGTCCTCGGAGGAGATCATCCTGATCGGCCCTTCCTGCAGGGCCTCGGTCTCCTCCGGGTTCGCCCTCATCAAGTTGCGGAGCAGCTTCTTGCTGTACCGCAGGGTCTGGGCCACATCGGACGCGGTCGCGCCCCGAGAGCCGAACCCGATCGTGCCCTCCAGGTCGGAGGTGGTGACGAGGTCGCGCGCGAAGGTCACCTTCACGGTGGACCGGACGTTGACGGCCCTGCCGGGGGCTAACTCGGACGTGAGCGCCTTGACCGGGTCGATCTTGGTTGCCGCCTGCGCGGGCGTGGTGGCGAGCTGCACCATGCCCGCGACCACGACGACACCGACGATGGTTCGCTTCATTGGCTTCCTTGGGAACGGTCCTGAAAGACGCGAACAATCTGGTGCATCGAAGATCGTCCGTCAAGCCGTTCGCAGGGCCGTCCAAGGGCTGCGCCGGCCCGGAGGCGGGTCAGCGCAGGTGGGCCGCCGTCCAGCAGTCCACCGCGCCGGGCTTGCCGCACCTCACGAGAGCGTCGAGTGCCTTGCTCAGGCCGGCCGTTCTGGCGTTGCGCGGGTCGTTGGACTCCTCGCGTGGATCGGTGACGGTGTTGTAGTACTCGGGCGTCGGATCCCCCTTGTACTCGACATAGAGGTCCCCGGCGGTCCGCACGGCGTTGTAGGTGGGCGGACGGGAGTTGCCCTTCTTGAGGGCGTCCGCGTCGGGGTCGGGCTGGCCAGGCGCGTGCGGGGTCGGCTTGACGTGCTCGATCAGCGCCGCGTCGCGCCAGCCGGTGACCTTCTGGCCCTGGATGAGAGGGAGCAGGCTGCGGCCGTCGCGGCTGTCACGCGTCGCCTTGTCGACGCCGGCCATGTCGAGGAAGGTCGCGAACAGGTCCACGTTCTGGGCGATGGCGCTGGTCGCGAAGTCGCCGCGCGGCCCGGCGGTCGGACGCCTGACCAGGAGCGGCACCCGTACGTCGTGGTCGTAGGCGGTGGCCTTGCCGCGCACCAGGCGGTGCTGGCCGAGGTGGAAGCCGTTGTCGCTGGTGAAGACGATGTACGTGTTCTGCTTGTCCTGCTCGGTCAGCGCGGACAGGACGCGCTGCACCATGTCGTCGATCGACTGCACCATGCGGATCCGGTCGCGGAAGTCCTCGCGGAGCTGGTTGACGGTCTTCGGGCCGAGCGGCGCCCGCCGTACCCAGGAGGGCTTGTCGGCGGTGTCCTCGTTGAACGTGGGCAGGGAGGCCACGTCGATGCTGTTGCAGTCGGGACCCCCGCAGTCGCCGTGGGGGAACTCCCCGCCGGGGAAGCGGTCCTTCGGCCGGTCGCGCTCCGCGGGCGGGAAGCGCGGCTCCGTGTCGCCGGGCTTGACGTTGACCCGGTTGTGCGGCGAGAAGGGGGAGACCTGGAGGAAGAACGGCTCGCCCGGGGCGTACTTGCGGGAGCGCTCGATGAAGCCGACCGCCCGCTGCCCCAGCTCGTCCACCAGGTACTTGCCCCCAGAGGGATCGGTCGTCCGCCTGCTGCCCGATTCCTCCTTGATGTAGTGGGTGAGCCGGTACTTGTACTCGTTGTAGCCGCCGGCCGCGCTCACATGCCACTCGTCCCAGCCCGGCGGCACCTGGTAGCCGCGGCCGGCGGGATACTCGTTGATGTACTTGCCGAGGTAGCCCGTACGGTATCCGGCCTGGTGCAGGGAGACGGCGTACGTCCTGCCCTCATGCTTCCTGAACGCCGGGTAGCCGCCGTGATCGTAACCCTGGTTGGTGCGCACGCCGGTGTTGTGCGGGAACTCGCCGGTGAACATGGTCGCCCGGGACGGGCAGCAGAGCGAGTCGGCCACGTAGTAGTCGCCGAACGTGGTGCCGTCGTGGGCGAGGCTCTTGACGGTGTCCATGTACTGGAGCAGTTCGGCCGACATGTCGTCGACGAGGAAGAAGATGATGTTCGGCCGCTTGGGCGCGGACGCGGTGCCGGCGGACGCCGGGGACGCCATGGCCAAGGCAAGGACGATGGCGACCACCACTGCCCAGCTTTTCCTGATATTTCGGGACATCGCCATGACAAGCCTCTTTGGCACAGATAGGAGGGGTTGGGGGGCGCCGATGCACAGTAATTCATGACAAACCGCACAAACAACTCAATGTCGCCCAAAGAGGTATATTTCGCCGCATGTGGGGTTCGGTGCCGCCGTGAACGGCGGGCCGGCAGTGACGAGAGTGACCTCGCCGTCGGCGGCCGGCTCGAGGTCCCGGTCTCGGTCGGCCCGGCAGGCCCGCTCGCCGGCCTCGAAGGCGCCGGACCAGGCTTGATATCTCTTCCGTAATCGCTGGGCGATCTATATCAATATTGGACGAACCATGATCTGTTCTGGTCTGCTGGGCGGGCATTGACGTCCATCACGGCCGAGATCGCCGCCAGGTCCCCGGCCGGGAAAGCAGGTGTTCGCCCATGTCCTTCGGGCAGTCCGGACCGTCCCGCCGCGGCTTGCTGGGCGCCGCGGCCCTCCTACCGCTGATGGCGCGCCCGGCCGAGGCGTCAGCGGCCACCCCCAAGCAAGCGCAGGACTACTACGACCGCGCCGCCCGGCTGGCCGGTGCCGACCCGGTCCTGGGGGCCCTGGTCAAGGCGCTCGCACCTGGCCTGAAGACGCCGAACATCAGGCCCCTCGCACCGCTGAAGATCTTCGACGACGTCGCGGTGCTGGGCACCAGCTTCGTCCAGGCCACGGCGCTGCTCACCTCCCGGGGCATCATCCTCATCGACGCGCTCGGATCACCCGACGACGCTGAGAAGATCATCGTGCCGGGGCTGCAGGCCGTGGGAGCGGACCCAGCACAGATCAAATACGTGGTGGCCGCCCACGGCCACTCCGATCACTTCGGCGGTGCCCAGTTCCTCGCCGACCGGTACGGCGCCCGCGTCATGATGAGCCGGGCCGACTGGGACTTCATCGCCGCCGAACGCCCCGCCCACGCCCCCAAACGCGATCTGGAGATCGCCGACGGCCAGAAGCTGGTCCTCGGGGACACCACCGTCGCCTTCCACCACACCCCCGGGCACACACCGGGCACGGTCTCGCCGATCTTCCCGGTGCGCTGGAAGGGCCGGCGGCACACCGCGATGCTGTGGGGCGGAACGAACCCGCCCACCGCGACCGCGGACAAGCGCACCAACCTGTCCTCCGTGCTCGCCTTCGCCGCCACGATGCGGCGAGCAGGGGTGGACGTCGAGCTGAACAACCATGGCGGCGCCGACTACGGCCTGG
This sequence comes from Nonomuraea sp. NPDC049695, assembly GCF_040674955.1. Lineage (NCBI taxonomy): Bacteria > Bacillati > Actinomycetota > Actinomycetes > Streptosporangiales > Streptosporangiaceae > Nonomuraea > Nonomuraea sp. NPDC049695. The sequence goes on from NZ_JBFANV010000027.1 coordinate 70,959, forward strand.
CCCGCATCGAGGAGTTGCGCGCCGGGTCCGTGGGAGCCGAGAACCCGTTCGTCATCGGCCGGGCCCGGGCGCAGCGCTTCATGAAGGTCATGGAGGTCATGCTGCGCGGCCGTATCGTCCAGGACCAGGAGGCAGGCACCGGTGCCGCCGGAGCCGCCGCGGTGCCCGCACCCGGACGCTCGTCTCACAACTGCTGCTGATGAACGGCCGGGGACCCGGCAGGGCGCCGCACGGGGGCGTTCATGACGGACGCCCGGCTCGCGATGGCCGCCGCCGGCCGCCTCCGCCGCCTGCGTGACAGCGGTCGCGGCTGCCTGGTCGGCGCGGTCTTCGCGACGCTACGCGCGATGGCCGTGGTCGCGCCGGGCGCGCGTGACGAGGCCGAGGGCCTGATGGAGGCCCTGCTGCCCGTCCGTGACGTGCTGCCGGGGCCGCCCCACTCCCTCGCGCTGCGCCCGGTGGCGGCTCACTCCGGCTCGTTGTCGGCCGAGCCGCCCACGGTGAAGCGGGTGGTGACCCCCTCGTACATCAGGTGGGTGACGAGCCCCTGGGAGGCGTGGGGCAGGTTGTGGCAGTGGTCCATCCAGACGCCGGGGTTGTCGGCGACGAACGCGATCTCGTACGACTCGCCGGCCGCGACCTCGAGGGAGTCCACCCACCAGGGGCTGCCGGTGGCGGGCACGCCGTCGCGGCTGAGGACCACCGCGTGATGGCCGTGCAGGTGCATGGGATGGGGCTCACCGCTGTTGTTGGCGATACGCATCCGCACCACGTCGCCCTCGGCCACGTGGAACATGGGCACGTCGGGGTAGAGGTGGCCGTTGATCGTCCACCACAGCCCCGGCACCCCGTCGAGGAAGGCGGGACGGCGCCCCATGTCGTACTCGAACCGCCGGTCGGGCCTGCCGGGGTCGAAGCCGAGCCGCGCAGGGGTGCCGTACGTGAGCAGGTCGAGCGTCGCGGCCGGCCGGGGCACCGGGGCAGCGTCGTACGACGCCGAGCCGAGCACGACGCCGGTGGGGCCACCGAGGTGGATCCGGACGGGGGAGCCGTTCGCGGGCATGGTCACCTCGATGTCGGCGCGTCCTCCGGCGGCGACCCCCAGGGCCTTGCCCGTGACCGGCGCGGGCCCGTTGACCTCCGTGCCGTCGACGGCCACCAGCCGGTACGGGGCGCCGGCGACCCAGGCCGGCATGACGCCGTACTCGGTGTTGACGACCCGCACCCGCGCCCGTGCGCCCGGCTCGGCCTCGACGTGGACGTCGCCCTCGAGCCCGTTGACGGTGCGGACCCCGTTGTACAGGTGCACCAGCGCCACGGCGTCGGTGACCTCGCCCTTGCCCGGCCCCGGCTCGACCACCAGCGCCCCGAGCAGCCCCCCTCGGACCTGCTCGTGCGACATCTGGTGAGAGTGGTACCAGAAGGTGCCCGCGCGAGCGGCGACGAACCGGTAGGTGAACTCCTTGCCGATGCCGACCGCGTCCTGCGTGACGCCGGCGACCCCGTCCTCGGCGTTGGGCACGTCCACGCCGTGCCAGTGCAGCGTGATGCCCCCCGGCACCGACTCGTTGATCAGCCGCACCTGCACCAGCTGCCCCTTGGCCGCCTTGATGACGGGTCCGGGGGACTGGCCGTTGAGCGTGAAGCCGTCGAACGCGCGGCCGGAGGGCAGCCGGAAGGGCTGCTTGCGGGCGACCATGGTCACCGAGACGTCGGCCGGGCGGCCGGCGTCGGCGATCAGCTGCGTCACGTCGCGCCCGGCCCCCGGCCCATGGCCCCCATGGGCCGAGGCACCTCCCGCCGCATGCGTCTCGTGCCCTGAGGAGCCGTGCGGGCCGCCCCCGTGGTCGGCGTACCCCATGTCCATGACCGAGTACGCCTCCGGCAGCAGGCTGTCCTGCCAGAGCCAGACCAGCGGCCCGAGGACGGCCACCGTCGCGACGCCCGCGACGATGCGACGGACGCGGCCGCCGCCCGGGGACAGTCGAACCATCGGACCCGCCGTCAGCCCTGAGCCGCGGGCTGCACGGCGACCGGCCCGTTCACGGCCGCGCCACGACGCGCCGCGTAGATCGCCGAGCCGAACAGCAGCAGCGCGTTGATGCCGTGCACGGCGCCCACCAGCGGGATGTCGTGACCGAAGAGACCGAACGTGACCTGAAGGACGACGAGCACGAGCACCAGCCCGGCCGCCTTCACGGCTCCGGGGACCTTCGCCCAGAACGAGGTGATCAGCAGGAGCAGCGCGAGAGGCGGGATGACGAACATCCCGTTCATGCCGTGGATGACGACCCCCATGAACTCGGGGAACGGCGCCTGCCCGCTCTCGACGAGCGTCTTGTCGATGACGCCGCCCTCCCCGACCCACTTGCCGAGCCCGGCGTCGAACCAGACCACCATCGAGGCCTGTACGGCCACCTCGATCGCGATCAGATAGGCCAGGACCGTGTAGACCTGTCTCATGGATCCCCTCCCCTTGCGAGACCGGCCGCCGAGGGCCGGTGCCCTCACCGTAGGGAGCGCCAGTTGCAGGGGAATGGTGGACGACTTGGCGCGCACTTGGCGGAGGCCGGCCCCGGCCGGTGCCCCCGCCGGGCACACGGGCCGGCCGGCCGGCGCCCGCGCCGGTGCCTAGGCCACCACCGCGCCGGAGCTGGGCAGCCCCGCCTGGTCGGGGACGACGCGGGGCAGCCCGCGCAGCCATCCCTCCAGGTCAGCGGGCCACCACCGACCCGCCGTCAGCCGGCCCAGCTCCTCGGCGACGGCCGCCGCCGAGGCGTGCACCGGCACGACCCGTACGGGCGCGGCCCCGCCCAGCACCCCGAGCCACCAGTGCCGCCACGTCTCGGTCATCCCGTCGGCATCCAGCACCAGGTAGTAGTCGGGAAGCACCAGCCGGTCGGCCCGCAACTCGCTCAGCGCGGCCTCGACGGCCACCTCCAGGGCGCCGACCACCCCAGTGCCGTCGAAGAACTCCGTCCACGCCGCGGCCACGTCGGCCAGCGGATCGGCATCGTGGACCACGTACGTCGCCGCCGACCGCCCCGCGATCTCCATCACCTCGGCCGGCCGGCGCTCACCCCGGAGGATCGCCCGTACGTTGTGCAGCCTGTCGAGTCCGGCGACCACATCCGCGGCCCCGCCCCCCGCCACCACGACCACCGTACTGCTCAACCGCCGCATACCGGACAGCCTAATCCAGACGCCGAATGTTGCCCTGACGTCAGTGTCAGGGTTCTACGATCCGCTCCGTCCCTCGGAACGAGCAGAAGGAAACAGACGATGAAGTTCGGAGTCAGCTACAGCACGCCTCATCAAGGGGTCGATCCGGACAAGATCGTGGCCTTCGCCCGGCACGCGGAGGAGTGCGGCTTCGAATCGCTCTACCTGCCCGAGCACATCGTGCTGTACCCCGGTGCCGCGGTGGGGCCGTACGAGCTGCCGCCCACGCTGCCCTACGTCGATCCGCTCGACTGCCTGAGCTTCGTCGCCGCGGCCACGGAACGGATCCTGCTCGGCACCGGCGTGCTGCTGCTGCCGTACCACCATCCGGTGATCCTCGCCAAGCGCCTGGCCACCATCGACGTGCTGTCCAAGGGCAGGATGCGGCTGCTGACCGTGGGGCTGGGCGCGCTCCCGGGTGAGGCCCGGGCGGTCGGAGTGGAGTACGCCACCCGCGGCCGCCGCGCCGACGAGGCGATCGACGTGCTGCGCCTGCTGTGGGCCGGCGGCGAGGACGGTGTCAGCTACGCCGGCGAGTTCTTCTCCTTCGAGAACCTGGTCAGCTTCCCCAAGCCCCACGAGGTCGCCCAGCTGCCCGTGCACATCGGGGGGTCGAGCCGGGCGGCCGCGCGCCGGGCGGGGCGGCGCGGCGACGGCTACTTCCCCGGCGGGGCGCTGGACGCGCGGGAGCGGGCCGTCCAGTGGGAGCTCGCGCGCTCCAGCGCCGCCGAGGCCGGCCGTGACCCGGACGCGCTGGAGTACACCCGCATGGGCTCGATCGACATGCCCGTCGAACGGGTCGAGGAGCTCGCCGCCCAAGGGGTCACCCGCCTCGTCGTCAGCATCGCCGCCACCGAACCGGAACAGCAGCGCGACGAACTGGCCGCGTTCGCCAAGAGATTCGGCCTCCCCCAGTAGTACGTCCCCATTGGAGATCTCATGTCGCAAGCACCATCTGACGCGGAGCTGGCGCGTTCGCTGGAGGGCGGGTTCGTCAGCAGCCATGCCGACGTCAACGGCGTCCGCCTGCACTATGTGATCGGCGGCCGGGGCGAGCCGCTGGTCCTGCTGGGCGGGTGGCCCCAGACCTGGTGGGAGTTCCACAAGATCATGCCGCCGCTGGCCGAGCGCCATCGCGTGATCGCCGTTGACCTGCGGGGGATGGGCGGCTCGGACAAGCCCGCCTCCGGCTATGACAAGAAGACCATGGCGGGCGACATCCACGCGCTGACGCGTCATCTCGGCTACGACGCGGTCGACATCGCCGGGCACGACATCGGCGGGATGGTCGCCTACGCCTTCGCGGCCAACCACCCCGAGAGCACGCGGCGGATCGCGCTGCTGGACATCGCGCACCCTGACGACCGTTTCTACGACTACTCCCTGCTGCCGCGGCCCGGGCGCCAGCAGATCGACGGCGACATCCATGCGGGTCCCGGGCGTTTCCTGTGGTGGTTCGCGTTCAACCAGGTCCCCGGCCTGCCCGAACGCCTGCTCGCCGGCCGGTCACGCCTGCTGGTCGACTGGATGTGCGACTACCTGATCGAAGATCCCACCGCCATCGGCGACCGCGACCGGGACATCTACGCCCACGCCTACTCCACCCCGGACGCGGTCCGGGCCGGCAACGCCTGGTACCGGGCCTTCGGGCAGGACATCGCCGATGAGAAGACGTACGGCCCGGTGGCCGCGCCGATCCTGGCCCTGGGCGGCGGCGAGGGCGGCTATCGGCTGCTGCGGCACGTGCTCGCGGACAAGGGGACCGACGTCGAGGTGGTCGAGGTGCCGGGCAGCGGCCACTACATCCCCGAAGAACAACCCGAAACGGTCGTCAAGCAGCTGACGCGTTTCTTCACCTGACACGGCCCGGTTCGCCCCGTGTTGACCTGGAGTGCGCTCCAGCGGGCAGGGTGTTCTCATGCACAAAGCCATGAGAACGCGCACCATCGGAAACCGCCAGGTCGGAGTCATCGGGCTCGGTGCCATGCCCATGTCGGTGGCCGGGCACATGCCCGACGAGGACCAGTCGATCCGTACGATTCTCGCGGCCCTGGACGCCGGCATCACCCTGATCGACACAGCCGACGCCTACACCCCCTCGCACGACGACGTCGGCCACAACGAGCGCCTGGTGGCCCGGGCCCTGTCGCTGTGGGGCGGAGACGCCGACACCGTGCTCGTCGCGACCAAGGGCGGGCACACCCGCACGTCCGGCGGCGGCTGGTCCGTCAACGGCCGCCCGTCGCACCTCAAGCAGGCCTGCGACCGCTCGCTGAAGGCCCTCGGCGTGGACAGCATCGGTCTCTACCAGCACCACCGGCCCGACCCGGCGGTGCCGTACGAGGAGACCATGGGCGCGCTCAAGGAGCTGCACGACGCCGGCAAGATCCAGATGGCCGGCATCTCGAACGCCGACCCGGCGCAGATCAGGCTCGCCCACACCATCCTCGGCAGCGGCCTGGTGAGCGTCCAGAACGAGTACTCGCCGCGCTTCCGCTCCAGCGAGCCCGAGATCGACGTCTGTGCCGAGCTCGGCCTCGCCTTCCTTCCCTGGTCTCCGCTGGGAGGCATCGGCCGTACCGGGGAGCTGAGCGGGCTGAACGCCGCCTTCACCGAGATCGCCGCGGCGCGCGGCGTCTCCCCCCAGCAGGTCTGCCTCGCCTGGGAGCTGGCCCGCAGCCCCGTCGTGATCCCCATCCCCGGCGCCAGCCGCCCGGAGACCATCGTCGACTCGGCCGCGGCCGCCGACCTGGAACTCAGCGAGGAGGAACTGTCCCGCCTCGGCTGACGCGCGGCCCGGTAAGCGGCCCGCCACCGGCCCGCCACCGGGCCGCCACCGGGCCGCCACTGGGCTCATGCGTACTGCTTGAGCGCCACCACGTCCTCGGCCACCTCCACCGGCGGCTCGGTGGGCGGCTGGAGGAACCAGCGGGCCGCGGCCCGGCCGTGCCGCTGGTTGCGCTCGACGTAGTCGCGCAGGTGGCGTTCGTACGCGGCGAAGGCGGTGGTGTGGTCAGGGGCCTCGGCCAGCTCGCCCGCCAGCACGTACGCGCCGATCAACGCCTGGGAGGTGCCGCGCCCGGAGGTGGGGGCGGCGCAGTGGGCGGCGTCGCCCACGAGCGCGACCCGGCCGGCCGACCAGGAGTCCATCACCACCTGGCCGGAGGAGTCGAAGAAGAACTCCTCGGCCTCGCGCATCGCCTCCAGCAGCCGGGGCACCTCCCAGCCCGCGCCGGCGAAGTGCTTGGCCACCAGGTCCTCCTGCTGCCGGCGGTCGTGCCGGTCGTAGTCCAGGTGGTCGGCCCCGAACGACAGACCGACGCGTAGCTCGGCGTTGTCGCGGGCGGCGAAGGCCAGCGCGTTGCGGCCCGCGGTGTTGTACATCAGGCCCGCGCGGTCGAGGCCGAGGAGGTTGGGCGTCGTGCACAGCGCGCCGTAGATGCCCAGGTGGCGGACGTAGCGGGACTCGGGGCCGAAGGCGAGCCGGCGCACGGCCGAGTGCAGCCCGTCGGCGCCGATCACCAGGTCGAACGTACGGGGCCGGCTGCGCTCGAACGTCACGTGGACGCCGGAGCCGTCCTGGTCGAGCGCGGTGATCGTGTCGTCGAACAGGTACTCCGTGGTGTCCCGGGTGGCCTCGTACAGGATGGCCGTCACGTCGGACTTGAGCACCTCCAGGTCGCCGGAGATGGCGGTGGCCGGCAGCGTGGCTATGGCGGCGCCGGCGTCGTCGACCAGCGTCATTTCGGTCATCCCCGTCTCGTGCCCGCGCATCTCCTCCAGCAGGCCCATCCACTCCAGCACCTGCAGCGCGGAGCCGCGGAAGTCGATGGCGGCGCCGCCGCCGCGCACGACCGGCGCCCGCTCCACCAGCGTCGGCCGGTGGCCGTGACGGTGCAGCCAGTAAGCCAGAGCGGGGCCGGCGACGCTGCCGCCGGAGATCAGGATCCGCATGGGAGGTCCTCCTCGGTAGGTGAGGACGCCACCGTACGACGGATTTGCGCAAATGCGCAAGACGAATGTCTCATGCGTACGTGCTAGGCTTGCCTGCCATGGGAAACCGTGAGGACCTGCTGGCCGGGGCGCGGCGCTGCCTGGTGGAGAAGGGCTGGGCGCGCACCACCGTCCGCGACATCTCGGCGGCGTCCGGGGTCAGCATGGCCGCGATCGGCTATCACTTCGGCTCGCGCGAGGCGCTGCTCAACGCGGCGCTGGTGGAGGCGATGCGCGAGTGGGGAGACCAGGTCGGCGCGGCGATGGCGGCCGCGGACGACGCCGAGGCCGCGCCCGCCGAACGCTTCGAGGCGCTCTGGGAGCAGCTGATCGCGTCGATCGGCGAGCAGCGCACGCTCTGGCTGGCCAACCTGGAAGCCCTGGTGCAGGCCGAGCACTCGCCGGAGCTGCGTGACCAGCTCGTGGCCGGGCAGCGCGAGGGCCGCCGCGGCATGGCCGCCCACCTGGCGGACGGGGACGAGGCCGACGAGGCCGACCTGGCCGAGCGCGAGGTGCGCACGGTCGGCTCGGTGCATCTCGCCCTGCTGCTGGGGGTGATGGTGCAGTGGCTCAACGACCCCGACCAGGCCCCGACGGCAGCGGAGGTCCTGGCGGGCCTGCGCACGTTGGGCGCCCGCTTCGAAGACCCCGTCGCCTGATTCCGGTACGGGTGGGACACCGGCGACCATGAGGATTGATCAAATCCTGATTTATCCGCTCAAATCGGGAAGTGGTCACCCGGTGGCGGAGGCGGTCGTCCACCCGTGGGGCCTGGACGGGGACCGCCGGTGGGCGGTCGTCGACGAGCACGGCGACAACCTGTGGCTGGGTGAGTTCCCGCGCCTGGCCTCCGTCACCGCACGGCCCACGTCCGAGGGCGGCCTGCGGCTCACGGCGCGCGGGATGGAGGACGTGACCGTGCCGCCCGCCACGGGCGCCACGACGCCGGTCGGCTTCACCGGCCTGGACAGGGCGGTGCTCGCCGACGACGCGGCGCACGCGTGGTTCACGGAGCTGCTGGGGCGCCCGGCCAGGCTGGTATGGCTGGACGACCCCGGGCGCAGGTCGATCGATCCTGCGCACGGCGGGTTACCCGGTGAGGTGGTGAGCTTCGCGTGGGACGCGCCGCTGCTGCTCGTCTCCGAGTCGTCCGCACGCGTCCTGGACGGGTGGCTGGCCGAGGAGGCGGCCACGTGCGGCGAGGACGCGCCGGGGCCGCTGTCGCGGCTGCGGTTCCGTCCCAGTGTGATCGTCGAGGGCGGTGAGGCGTTCGCGGAGGACGGCTGGCGCGAGGTGCGGATCGGCTCGGTGCCCTTCCGCGTCTCGGAGCTCTGCGATCGTTGCGCGGTGACCACGATCGATCCGGAGACCCAGGTGAAGGGCAAGGAACCGCTGCGGACCCTGGCCAGGCACCGCAAATGGGACGGCAAGACCTGGTTCGGCATCCGCCTCGTGCCCCGCGAGCCAGGCCGGATCCGGGTGGGCGACCCGGTCAGCGCCCGGTAAGTCCCCGGCGTCGCCAAGTCACAGCCTCTCCCTGGGATGCCTGGCCCGGCGATGGGCGCGCATGATGTCCGTCATGATGAGCGCGATCACCACGCCGATGACCGCTGTGAGCAGGGGAGTTCCGGCGGACACGCTCAGGACCAGCAGCCCGGCCGAGATGATCAGCGCGATCGAGCCCAGCATGATGTGCACCGCCTCGGCCGGAGTCTCGCTCGCCGTCGGCGCCTGTGTGCGCGAACGCCTGCCGGGCCACCAGTGCCCGGCGCGTCCACCCGGAGACATCTCGCCCTCGCCGGTTACCCGCTCATCACGGGCTGTTTCTGCTCCTCGATGCACGACTTCAGCCGCAGCAGGTCCTCCTTGAGCCTGGTCCCCGGGTCGGCGCCCAGCAGCCGCGCGATCGCGTGGCCCGCGGCGCCCGCCACGGGGTTGTAGGTCAGCTGCACCTGCAGCCGCGTCCTGCCGCCCTGCTCGGGCGCCAGCCGTACCTCCCCGGTGTGGGCGATCAGCTGGCCCTCGGCGGACTTCCACGTGATGTGGCTGCCCTCCTGCCGGCTGGTCTCGACGGCGTCGAAGCGGATCGGCCGGCCCATGGGACCGCGGATCTCCCAGTGCGACCTCCTGCCGTCAACGGATCGCCGGACCTCGCGGACGTCGGGCATGATCCTCGCGAAGATGGAGTAGTCGCTCAGCAGCTCCCAGATCTGCTCAGGGGGCGCCGCGATCGTGACCGCGCGGGTGACGTCGACGGCGCGGCGGCCGGCGTTGATGCCCGTCAGCCGGCGCAGCGGCAGGTTGGTGGCGGAGCGCGCCCCGAGCATGATGGCGGCGCCGCGCAGCGGCCAGGCCACGGCCCGCGGGAACCGGCCGGCGAAGATCCACAGGGCGGCGGCGCCCGTACCGGCCAGGAACCTGGCCGAGGGAGCCCAGTGCTGCTGGAACAGTTCGGGGACGGGCGAGCGGACGCGGCCCGTGCCCTGGAACCGGGGCACCTCGGACGGGTCGCGGTGAACGTGCCACCTGGCTTCGACGGACCTGATCCCGGGGATGCGGCGGACCGCCCGCACCGCGCGCCGGTCCTCACCGGTGAGCACGTCGCCGTTCAGCAGCGCCACTCCGTCCTCGACCTTGACCTCCACGGCGTGGGGATGGGCCAGGTAGCGGCCGATCTGCGCGCGTACGCGCTCGTACAGGATCCGATCGTCCGCGGAGCGGCCGGTCAGCCGGAAGCGGGTCCCCGCGGCGAGGCCGCGAGAGCGGTTCCGCAGATCACGGCTCAGGCGGCCGACCCCGTAGGTCAGCTCGTGTGTGGCGTGCGAAGCCTGGTCGCGTACCTTGGCCCGGCGGCTCCGGCCGCGGTCCGGATCGAACAGGTACTCCACGGCGGCGCCCATGGCGGCGCCGCCGGCCACGGCCGCGATCCTGGCTTGCGGACCGCGGGTGTCTCTCGGTACTTCAGAGTCGCTTCGGCGCGTGCGCATGATCTACCGCACCTCCCCTCCTCGCCTATCAGCGCGGCTACCCCAGGCCATGAGCCGCTAACAGCGCTGCCACCTGGTTTGGTGACGGCCTGCCGGGGGTAATCGCGGCGGATCCTCCCAGGTCAGGAGCCGATAGATGGCGAAATTTCGGGATAGGGGGGGTCAGGAGGGAGGGGAGGCGACGACGCGACATGGCACGCACCAACGACGACGTGGCCGCCATACTGGAGGAGTACGCCGACCTGCTGGCCATCACCGGCGGCCCGGACTTCAAGATCCGCGTCTACCAGAAGGCGGCCCGCTCCATCGGCGCCCACGTGACGGACATCGCCGGCTACGACACCACCGAGCTGCGGCAGATCCCCAACGTGGGCGAGTCGATCGCCAAGAAGGTGGCCGAATACCTGCGCTCGGGCACCGTGCCGCAGCTCGAGGAGCTGCGCGGCCGCATCCCCGCCGGGGTCCGCGCGCTGACCCGCATCCCCGCGCTGGGGCCCAAACGGGCGATGGCGCTGCACCAGCGTCTGGGCGTGGACTCGCCGGAGAGCCTGGAGGCGGCGATCCACGCCGGAGCCCTGCACGGCCTGCCGGGGTTCGGCGAGAAGACCGAGGAGAACCTGCTGCACGGCATCGCCCTGCTGCGCGACGCCGGCGAACGGGTCCACCTGGGCGTGGCGATGCCGCTCGCCGAGGACATCGTGACGGTGCTGCGAGCGGTGGAGGGCTGCCACCGCTGCGGGTACGCGGGCTCGCTGCGCCGGATGAAGGACACCATCGGCGACATCGACATCCTGGCCACCTCCAACCGCCCGAAGGTGCTCATGTCCGCGTTCGTCGGCCTCCCGCAGGTGATCGAGGTGATCCTGCACGGCGACACCAAGACGTCTGTCAGGACCGGCCAAGGGCTGCAGGTGGACCTGCGCGTGGTGCCGCCGGACGCGTGGGGCGCGGCCATGCAGTACTTCACCGGCGCCAAGGCGCACAACATCCGCACCCGCGAGATCGCCGTGCACCGCAAGCTCAAGCTTTCTGAGTACGGCCTGTTCGACGCCGTCACCGACGAGCTGATCGTCTCCAAGACCGAGGAGGAGGTCTACCAGCGGCTCGGCCTGCCGTGGATCCCGCCGACGCTGCGCGAGGACATCGGCGAGATCGAGGCCGCCCTGGCCGGGGAGCTGCCCGACCTGGTCACCGAAGAGGACGTGCGCGGCGACCTGCACACCCACACCGAGCTCACCGACGGCCTCGCCTCGCTGGAGGAGATGGTCGCCGCCGCGGCCGGGCGCGGGTACGCGTACTACGCCGTCACCGACCACGGGCCCAAGCTCTACATGCAGCAGATGACCCTGGACAAGGCCCTCGCGCAGCGCGAGCGCGTCCGCGAGCTCGACGGCACGGGCGGGCTCCGGCTGCTGCACGGCGTCGAGCTGAACATCGACCCGGACGGCGACGTGGACTGGCCGCCCGACGTGCTGGCCGGGTTCGACGTGTGCGTCGCCTCGGTGCACTCCCACTTCGACCTGCCTCAGGACAGGACGACGAGGCGGCTGGTCCGCGCCGCCGAGCACCCGTGCGTCAACATCATCGGCCATCCCAGCGCCCGGCTGATCGGCCGCAGGCCGCCGATCGACGCCGACTGGGACGAGGTCTTCCAGGCATGCGCGCGCTCCGGGACCGCGCTGGAGATCAATGCCTTCCCCGACCGCCTCGACCTGGCCGCCGAGCTCATCCGGCGGGCCCGTCGGCACGGGGTGAAGTTCGCCGTCGACAGCGACTCCCACGCGGTCGGCCACCTGGCCAACCTCCGCTACGGCATCGGCACGGCGCAGCGCGGCTGGCTCACGGCGGACGACGTGATCAACACCTGGCCGCTGGACCGCCTCACCGCCTTCCTGCGCAAGAAGGAGACGGCCGGTGTGTCACGGCCATGAATGCGTATTGTGCAATGCGCGACCGTAGTCGATCATAACGGCACCATCATCAGTCCTTTCTGGACAGCCCATCTCAGCATTCGAGATATCGGGCTGCCGGTGGGAGGGAGAGAGCGTGCGTCCCTTACGTATGATCGCGGTGCTGGCCGCGCTGGTGACGGCCGCGGCCACGCCCGGTGTCGCCGCCGCCGAGCCCCTGACCGGCCATGACCCCGGCGTCCTGGCCCGCGTGCACACCGCCGGCAGAGTCGAGGCCGGCGCGGACTCCGTCACCTACAGCTGGCCCGGTGTCTACTTCGAAGGACGGTTCCGCGGCACCGGAGTCGGGATCGTGCTCAACGACGCCGCCGCCGACTACGACATCCAGATAGACGGCACGACCGTCACCACCCTGGTGACCCCGGGACAGACCACGCACTGGGTCAACGGCCTCGCAAAGGGCCTGCACGGCGTCCGGGTCGTCAAGCGCTCGGAGAGCCCCTGGGCGACGAGCGAGTTCGGCGGGTTCGTCGCCGCCCCGCACGGCGCGATCCTGTCCGCGCCCCGTGCGCGGCACCGGCAGATCGAGTTCATCGGCGACTCCTACACCGCGGGCTACGGCAACCTCTCCGCCACGCGCGACTGCACCGGCGACGACGTCAACCGGACCACGAACGCGGACATCAGCTTCGGTGCCCTCACCGCGCGCCGCCTGAACGCCGACTACCAGATCAACGCCTATTCCGGCCGGGGAATGGTGCGCAACTACAACGGCAGTGAGCCCCAGGTCAACTACCGCACGTTCTACGACCGGGCGCTGCTGAGCGTCGAGGGCGACGTATGGAAGAACCCGGGCACGTGGCGGCCGCAGCTCGTGGTGATCGGCCTGGGCATCAACGACTTCTCGACGGCCATCAACCCCGGGGAGCAGTGGACGCCGGAGACCCTCGTCGCCGCCTACCGCACCGCCTACCACGCCTTCCTCGACAAGCTCCGGGACCGGTACGGCCGCGACACGATCATCGTGGTGAGCGCCACGTACATGTCCAACACCACGGTGTACGCCGAGACCGCCCGGCAGATCGTCCAGGAGCGCAACAGCCGGGGCGACGACCGGGTCCGCTTCTGGTACTACCCGGAGACCGGCCTGGACTACGGGGGCTGCCACTGGCACCCCTCGGCCCACGACCACCAGATCATCGCCGACCGGCTCGGCGAGTTCGTCGCCACCCTTCCGCTGCGCTGGTGACCCGTTCCCCGGGGACCGCCCGCGTGGGCGGTCCCCGGCCGGACGGTCAGGTGATGGTCGTCTCGCGGCAGTCCTTCTCCTCGCCTGCCTTGTAGAGGCACACCCGCACCGTCGGCGAGCTGACCGTGCCGGATCCGGTGGTGAAGGTGCCGCAGCGGTCGGCGTAGGCGCCGTCGTTGCCGGTCACGACCACGCTGCCACCGGAGCGCGCGCGTACGTAGGCGCGTACACCCCAGCCGTCCGCCTGGTTGTCGCAGACCCGCAGCTTGGAGCTGCTGTCGGCGTACACGGCGAGGTTGGCCCAGCCCTCGCGGGACGCCGCCCCGGCCAGGAGCGCCTTCGCCTTGGTGGCCGCGGTGGCGCGCGTCGTCACATTGGCCACCACCGGGTAGTGGTCCGAGGCGATGGTGGCGACGGTGTGGGCGTCGGTGACGTCGAAGCCGGGAGAGGCGTAGACATAGTCGATCCTGGCGTCGTCACCGTCCCCGGGATGGGTGATGACGTCGGCGCCGATGTTGGCGTTGACCTGGGTCCAGGCGTCGTACCAGCCGGCCTGGGCGAACCAGGGTCTGATCTCGTTGTCCGGCCGCACGTTGAGGTCGCCGGTGAGCAGCATCGGCGTGGGCATCAGCGACGCGTTCGACACCTTGTCGATCACGGCTCTGGCCTGCCTGTTGCGCCGCTCGGTGGCCTCGGTGCCGAGGCCGGGGGACAGGTGGGTCGTGTAGATCCGCACGTCGGTGCCGTTGACATTGATCTTGACGCCGCCGAGGCTGCGCAGCACGGCCGCGGTGTCGGCCGGGTACTGCGGCAGCTGGTACGTGAGCTTCTCGATGATGTCGTACTTGGAGAGGATGAGGTTTCCCGCCACCCCGCCGAAGGCGTTGGTGTCACCCTTGGCGAAATGCGCCTTGTAGGCGGGGAACCTGTTGACCAGCAGCTGCCACTGGTTGTCGCCGCCGACGGACGAGTTGTCGTGCAGCTCCTGGAGTGTGACGATGTCCGGGTTCTCGGCGGCGATGACGTCGATGATGCGGCCGAAGTCGTACCTGCCGTCCGTTCCCGTGCCGCCCTGGATGTTCCAGTCCAAGATCTTCAGGCTGGTCGCCGTGGCCGCGGCGGGCACGAAAGCGACCGTCTCCGGTCTCTCGCCGGCCGTTCCCGCCGCCATGGCCAGTACCACCGCCGCGGCCGTCAACGCCGTCCTTAAGCTGAGCTTCGCAAGCCCTGTCTCCTTCACGAGATCTTCACATCACACCAGCCGTCACAGGTCAAGATCCATCTGATGGATCGGCGAGGTCACCGGCCGAACACTCCGGACTCGGCGAGCATCGGCAGCACCTGGTTGCGGATCGCCGGTGCGAGACGAGGGATGTAGGAGTCCCGGCCGTCGGTCCAGCCCATGGCGGCCAGCTCGGCGGCGGGTGCCGGTGGGCCGTCGATCCGGGTCACGAACACCGTCAGCCGCATGGGGACGCCCTCCAGAACGGCCATGTCGTCAACGTGGCCGAGCAGGTCCATGTCGAGCGGGGAGACGCCGAGCTCCTCGTTCAGCTCACGTGCGAGGGTCTCCTCTGCGGACTCTCCCTCCTCGGGTTTTCCTCCTGGCAGGTAGAACACCTCGGGGGCGATGTTCTTGCTGACCACGAGCAGCCGTCCGTTCTCGACCACCGCGGCCGCCACCACCTGCATGACGTCGCTTCCGCGGCTTTTCAGGACGGCGTCGAAGACGTGCGCCAGCTCGACGGCGTCCTCGCCGGCGTGGTGCGTGTGCCGCAGGTCGGTGATCTTCAGTTGCTGTTTGATGACGGCCTTGCGTGAGCTGACCCACTCGCAGCCGGTCAGGCCCATCCAGTAACTGCGCAGGTCGAGGCCGGAGCCTGAGGCGTTGAAGGGACTCTTGCCGAGAAAGCGGACGAAGTACCAGTGCACGAACATCCCGTCGAAGACCGCCGGAGCGCCCAGGAAGACGGGGCGGCCGATCCGGCGCAGGCCGTTGATCCAGCGCGCGGCGGCGGCCATGGCCTCCTCGGCCGGGGGAGCCTCCCGTAGCAGGCGGTCGCGGTCGAGCCCGGAGACCGCCAGCGCCTCTGGTACGAAGTCGTCGGAGATGGGGCGGAGCTCGGTGTAGAAGGTCAGCTCGGGACGGCCGACGACGGCCATGCCGAGGGAGATCATGCTGTAGGGGCCCGGGATGGGCCCGTCCGCTTCCACGTCAACGGCCACGTACAGCTCGGGGAGCTTGGTCATGCGGGCCAAGCTAGACGGCCCGGATCTCCTGATCAACGGGATTACCGGCCACTGCGCGCGCGCCGTTCCTCAGTCGAGGAACGGCGCGGTCGTCGCCACGAACCGGCCGGCGTCGTCGACCCACGGGAAATGGCCCGCCTCCGGTTGAACGACGAACTCGGCATTCGGGAACAGCTTCGCGAACTCGGCCACGGCGCTCGGGATCGAGTTCAGGTCGACCTCTCCGGCGAGGACCAGCACCGGCGCGTCGAAGGCGGCGAGCGCCGCGCGGGTGGCCTCCGGATCGTAGGCGCCCTCACCGCCGTAGGCGGCCGCGGCCTCCTCGTTGCGCCGGCCGGCCTGGGCCGCGTGGTGGGCCTGTGCCGCCGCGTCCCATCGGCCGTAGAAGAAGGGGTCGATGGCCTTCCGGTTGTCGTCGGTCACGTTGCCGCCCACGATCTCCTCAAGAGCCGCGAACGCCGTACCGAACCAGGGCTCGTCCTTGCGGAGCCGCGCGAGCTCGAGCCGGTCCTCCCCGGTGGCCCAGATGCCGACGGCGAAGGTGCTCGGAGTGATCAGCGCGAGCCTGCCGACGCGGTCGGGATGGCGAGCGGCGTAGAGGACCGCGAGGTTCGCGCCGGCGCAGTGCGCGAGCAGGTCGAACCGGTCGAGGCCGAGGTGCTCGCGCAGGGCCTCGACGTCATCGACGAGCCGGTCACAGCGGTAGGAGGCGGCGTCCTGCGGTGTCGCGGACCGGCCGGTGCCCCGGGGATCAACCATGATCAGCTGTCGATGCGCCGGCAGGCCGCCGAGCTCCCCGAGGTAATCCGAGTCCTGCATGGGGCCGCCCGGCAGGCAGACCACCGGTGTGCCCTCCCCGTACACGTGGTATGCGAGGTTGGTTCCGTCGTGTGCTGAAAAGGAAGGCATGGCGGAGATCCTGGCAGCGGGTCCCGAACAAGGCAAACCTTTACTTTCGACAGGGGTACGGGGTGACGATCGGCGGATGCCCCTCCCGGCTCGTCGTTGCCAGGCTGCGCCCCATGAACACGGACTTTCCCGGGCGGTGGATCGGCGGCGTGACGCTCGTCCTTGGCCCGGTCGTCATGTGCGCCGGATACCTGCTGCGCCACCTGAGCACGATCACCGCCCTCACCCCGCAGCAGCAGGGCTGGGCCGAGGCCCAGCCGTTCGCCGCCTACGGCCAGCTCCTCGCCTACACCGCGCAGCCCGCCCTGCTCACCCTCGCCTACGCGGTCTTCGCGCTGGGCGCGCTGCTGCTCTTCCCCGCCTTCATCACCCTGGCCCAGCGGGTGGGTGGCGCCCTCGCCTTCTGGGGCGCCACTCTGCTGGTCGCCGGGCTGTTCGCCCGCCTGTACTTCGCCGGCGCCGACCAGACCGCCTTCCAGCTCACCGAGGTACTCGGGCTGGACCAGGCGACGAACGCGGTCATGAAGGAGTACGTGGACATCTCCTACGGGCCGTGGCGGGTGCCGGTCTGGGCCTCGGTCGGCCAGTACGCGGGCTCGCTCCTGCTGGCCGTCGCCGCATGGCGCTCGGGCCTGTTCGGCACCGCCCGGGCCGCGATGCTGCTGCTGGCGGGAGGCACCTGGATGGGCGTGCTGAAGGGCGCCTCGCTCCCCGACGTGCTGGTCACCGCGCTGCTCTGCGTGGCCCTGGTCCCGCTGGGCGTGCGGGTGCTGCGCGACCGGCCGCCGGCACCGGCCGGGCGGCCGAAGGCGCTGAGCTGGTGAGCGGTCAGTAAGGGGCGACCCAGGTCTTGAGCGCGATGACGGCCAGCCCGAGCGCGAGGTTGGCGGCCCCCGAGACGACCACGACCCGCGGCGAGGAACGGGCCTTGACGGCGGCCGCGACGGCCCAGGCGACCTGGCTCACCACCGCGACACCCAGCGCCACCCAGGTCGCGACCACGTCGGACAGGCCGAGCGTCGAGGCGAAGGCGGCGCCCACGGCGGGCGGGAACGAGGCCTGGGCCACCGGCCAGTCCTGGCGGCCGGCCGCGCGGAGCCGCTGCCAGGTCAGGGTGTGCGTGCCCTGAGTCACCACCGAGGCGTAGACGTGGGCGACCCAGAACACCACACCCGTGCAGAGCAGCACGACCACGAGGTGCCCCGCCGAGATCGGTGAGCCGTCCACCGCGGTGCCGGCCGCGACCGAGGCGGCCAGCAGCGAGCCGTAAACGGCTCCCGCGAACTCGGCCCGGTCCGGGGCTGCGTCGGTGTCACGCGTGCTCATGGCAGCAGTGTCGCCGGGAGCCTGCCGGGCCGGGCCGGTCGGCATGCGGGAGGATGCCTAGTCTTGGGCTGTTGGAGAGCCATCCGGCGTCATGTCATCGGCCGTGGAAAGGGACCCAGCTCCCCAGGTACGCCCGTACGGTGTGCTCGCGCGCCTGCTCGTCGCTGAGCTGCGGCCGGTCCGGCGTGACGGCCGCGCCGGGGCCGGTGTCGCGGTACTCGGCGAAGCGGCCCTCGCCCGCCCACGGATCGTCCTTGACGTGCGCGCCCAGCCACGATTCGCGGACCACGACGTCGCCGGACCGTCCCAGGGAGACGGCCTCGCTGCCCGAGCCGCCGACCGCCGTCTTCGCCTGCTCCGACGTCATGGCGCTCGGGGTGTACCAGGCGCTGGGGGAGCGCGGCCTGCGGGTGCCCGGCGACGTGAGCGTGGTCGGCTTCGACGACTCGCTGACGGCGCTGTACGCCGTGCCGGGGCTGACGACCGTCCGCCATTCCTGGCCGGAGCTGGGCGCGGCCGGGCTCACCGCCCTGCTCTCCGGCAGGCCGGCGGAACGGGTGCCAGAGAGGGTGGAGGTACCGACCACCCTGGTCGTCCGGGCGAGCACCGGCCCCGCGTGAAAGTTTCACGCGTGACCTCCGCTTTTCACGCCGGTTTAGTTTCATGAGTTGACATAAACCGGCGGGTGCTTCTTCCTCGGTGGCTACGAGGAAGGAGAACACGACATGGTCGTGCGCAAACGCACAGGCGTCGCCGTGCTCATGGCGACGGCGATCGTCTGCGGTGCACCGTCACCGGCCGCGCAGGCAGTCGCGGGGCCCGTGGCGGGCGGTGTCTACCAGCTCAAGGTGACCAAGAGCGGCCTGTGCCTGGACGTGGTGGGCGGCTCGCCGGACAACGGCGCGCTGCTGCAGCAGTGGGGGTGCACCCCGGACACCTGGCAGCAGTTCACCGTCGTGTCCGCCGGGTCGGACACCTACACCCTCCGCAACGTCAACAGCGGCCGGTGCCTCGACGTGCCGAACGGGGCGGCCACCAGCGGGCTGCGGCTGCAGCAGTGGGGCTGCGGCGACGGCACCAAGAGCAACCAGTTGTGGCGGTTCGCCGCCTCGGGCAGCGGGACGTACCAGGTCGTCAGCGCCGCGACCGGGCTGTGCATGAGCGACGAGGGCGCCTCCACCGCCTCCGGCGCCGCGGTCATCCAGGAGACCTGCACCGCCAACACCAACAAGCAGTGGGCCTTCACCCCCGTCTCGAGCGTCAAGCCCACCGTCGCGGCGGACGGCTCCGGCACCTACCGGACGGTGCAGGCCGCCGTCGACGCCGTGCCCGCGGGCAACGCGAGCCGGGTGACGATCACCATCGCGCCGGGGTCGTACCGCGAGATCGTCCGGATCCCCTCGACCAAGCCGTACATCACGCTGCAGGGCCTCGGCTCCTCGGCGGCCGGCGTCGTCATCGTCAACAACCACTCCGCGGGCCAGTACGGGACGTCCGGCAGCGCGACCGCGTTCGTCGACGGCCATGACTTCGTCGCCACGAACCTGACGATCTCCAACGACTTCGACGAGAGCACGGCCTCCAGCGGACAGCAGGCGGTGGCGCTCAACCTGAACGCCGACCGGGCCCGGCTGTCCAATGTGCGCCTGCTCGGCGACCAGGACACCTTCCTGGTCAACAACGCGGCCCGGGCCTACGTCTCGAACTCGTACGTGGAGGGCGCCGTCGACTTCATCTTCGGCGGCGGCACCATCGTCTTCGACAACTGCGACATCTACGAGAAGCGCGCCACCGGCGGCCCGCTCACCGCCGCCAGCACGGACGCCGCGAAGACCTACGGCTTCCTGTTCTACCGCTCCAGGATCTCCGGCGCGGCCGCGAACGGCACCACCAGCCTGGGCCGTCCCTGGCGCCCCGACGCCCAGGTGCTCTACCGGGAATCCACGCTCGGTTCCCTGATCAGCACCGCTCAGCCATGGACCGACATGTCCTCCAACTCCTGGAAGAACGCCCGCTTCCTCGAGTACCGCAACAGCGGCGCGGGAGCCGGGACGAACGCCAACCGGCCGCAGCTCACCGACGCCCAGGCCCCGAACTACACCCCGCAGAAGTACCTGGCCGGCTCCGACGGCTGGAACCCCATCGGCTGACGCCGCCCTCCCGGAAGGACAACCATGCGTTTCATGAACATCCGCACGCGTACGGCACTCGCCGTCCTCGCCGTGCTCACGCCGCTCGGGGCCGTGGCCTCTCCCGCCCGGGCGGACACGCCCGTGGCGGGCGGCGTCTACCAGCTCAAGGTGGCCAAGAGCGGCCTGTGCCTGGACGTGGTGGGCGGCTCGCCGGACAACGGCGCGCTGCTGCAGCAGTGGGGGTGCACGCCCGACACCTGGCAGCAGTTCACCCTGCGGTCCGCCGGCTCGGGCGTCTACAACCTGGTCAACGTCAACAGCGGGCGCTGCGTCGACGTCCCCAGCGGCTCCACCGCCTCCGGAGTGCGCCTGCAGCAGTGGGGTTGCGGTGACGGCACCAAGACCAACCAGCAGTGGCGCCTGACCGCCTCGGGCAGCGGGACGTACCAGGTCGTCAACGTGGCCAGCGGCCTGTGCATGAGCGATCAGGGCGCCTCCACCGCCTCCGGCGCCTCGATCATCCAGGAGACCTGCACCGCCAACACCAACAAGCAGTGGCTGTTCGCCCCCGTCGGCGGGCGCACCTGGTCCAACGCCGCCGACGGCTTCGCCGCCACCAGCGGCAACGGCCTGACGACCACCACCGGCGGCGCGGCCGGCGCCACGGTCACCGTCACCACCTACGCCGACCTGGTCAAGTACGCCACCGCCGGCCAGCCGTACGTCATCAAGGTCAACGGGGCGATCACCGTCACGCCGTACGGCACCGAGATCAAGGTCGCCTCCGACAAGACCATCGTCGGCGTCGGCACCAAGGGCCACATCGTCAACGGCGGCTTCTTCCTCGGCTCCGGCGTGAGCAACGTCATCATCCGCAACCTGACCATCCGCGACACCCGCATGGCGGACGACGACCCCGACGACAAGCTCTACGACTACGACGGGATCCAGATGGACACCGCCCACCATGTCTGGATCGACCACAACACCATCACCCGCATGAACGACGGGCTGATCGACAGCCGCAAGGACACCAGCTACCTCACCGTGTCCTGGAACGTCCTGTCGGAGAACAACAAGGCCTTCGGCATCGGCTGGACCGACAACGTCACGGCGCGGATGACGATCCACCACAACTGGATCCACGACACCAACCAGCGCAACCCCAGCACCGACAACGTCGCCTACGCGCACCTGTACAACAACTACCTGCAGAACGTCACCAGCTACGGCAACTACTCGCGCGGCGCCACCAAGATGGTGATCGAGAACAGCTACTACGACACGGTCAAGGACCCCTACTACCCCGACTCCACCGCCCAGCTCCGCCAGAGCGGCAGCATCCTGGTCAACTGCACCGGCAAGCAGACCGCCAGCGGCTCGGCGTTCACGCCGGGCTCGTTCTACTCCTACAGCCTCGACCCCGCCGCCGACGTGCCGTCCCTGCTCAGGACGTACGCCGGCCCCCAGGCCAACATCGGCGCCTGAAGGGGTGGCGGCCGGCACCCCACCTCCGCGCAGGTGGGGCGCCGGCTCCAGTACTGTGATCGCGTGACCGGAGTATTCAGCGTGTTCCCCGCCTCTCCCGCCGACGGGGACGTGGTGGGTGAGATCCACGCGGAGTCATGGAAAGCCGCTTATACCGGGTTCTTCACCCCGGAGTTCGGTGATGGAGCGGTGAGCCATCGGCGTGGCAAATGGCATGGTGTGCTCGCCGAGGGCAAGGACACCGTCCTGCTGGCCGCGCTGGACGGCCGGCCGCTGGCCTTCTCCTACTTCGGCTCCTCGCCGGCGCGGCCGGACTCCGCGGAGATCTTCGGCTTCTACGGCCACCCGGACGGCTGGGGGAGCGGGGTCGCGCAGGCCCTGATGGCCGCCTCGCTGGACGCGATCCGCGAGAAGGGCTTCGAGCGGGTGCATCTGTGGACGCTTCGCGACACGCCGCAGTCTCGCCGTTTCTACGCCAAGAGCGGCTTCACGGAGTCCGGTGAGATCCGCGACCACGACTTCGGCGACGGCAATCCGATCGCGCAGGTCGAGTACGAGCTGATCTTCCACTGAACCGCCCTGGACCGAGTATCTCCGCGCGCGCCGGGGAATTACCGGGTATGGGTGGAACCATGATCCTTTTGAGACGGGCGATCCCAGTCGCCGTGCTCACTGCTCTGGTCATCCCGTTCACCGCGGCCCCGCCCGCGACAGCCGACGCGCGAAAACGGTCAGAGGCCGAGGCCGGCGCCCTGGCCCGCCGGATGCTGAGCCAGCTGAAAGTCGCCAGGCCGTTATCGATCCGTGGCTACAGCCACGAACGGTTCATGCCTCGATGGGCTCATCACCAAGGCAAGTGCGACACCCGAGAGATCGTCCTGGCCCGCCAGGGGCGGGGCGTGCGCAAGAACGCGGCCTGCCACCCGGTCAAGGGCGTCTGGTACAGCCCGTACGACGGCAAGCGGCTGACGAGCGAGAAGCAGGTCGACGTCGACCACCTGGTGCCGCTGTCGTACGCCTGGCGCTCCGGCGCCAGCAAGTGGAGCCAGACCCGACGGCGTCACTTCGCCAACGACCTCACCCGCCCGGAACTGCTCGTGGTCAGCCACTCCGCCAACGTCGCCAAGGGCGGCAGGGGGCCGCAGAGCTGGCGCCCGCAGCGCCGCGCCTACTGGTGCCGCTACGCGACCTCGTGGATCACCGTGAAGCGGCACTACCGGCTCTTCGTGACCAAGAAGGAGAAGGTCGCCCTGCTCAACATGCTCCGCACCTGCCGGTAGGGCCGAACGCCGCGCCGCACCCGCCTCTCGACGTCATTGACGGCAGCGCCTTCAGGTGGTCATGTCGTTTGTAACACCCTACGAGAGGCAGGTGCACGCGTATGTCCCAGCCGAAGGATCAGGGCAAGAAGCAACCTCGCAGGATCCACGAGAAGAAGGTCAGGACCCGCGGCGAGGAGACGACCTGGCACAAGCCCGACTACCAGGTCGTCGAGGCGTCGATGGAGATGTCGGCGTACTTCCTGGCCACCAGGTAGGCCGGGATCGCCGTGCGACTGCAGGTGCTCGGCACCGCGGCCGGTGGCGGCGTGCCCCAGTGGAACTGCGCGTGCCCCGGATGCTCCGGGGCGCGCGCCCACCCGGGCCGGCGGCGCCGCCACGCGAGCCTCGCCGTTCAGCGGGCCGACAGCTGCTACGTCGTCAACGCCACGCCCGACATCGCCGACCAGATCGAGGCGTGCGCCTGGCTCCGCCCCGGCCCCGGCCCGCGGCAGTCACCGCTGAAGGGCGTGATCCTCACCGACGCCGAGCTCGACCACACGATCGGCCTGCTGCGGCTGAGAGAGGCCGACACGCTGGAGGTGCACTCGACCCCGGTGGTACGGCAGGCGCTGCGGCCCTTCGCCGACCTGCTCCGGCCCTACCTCCAGATCGCCTGGGCCGACGCCGACGCCATTCCGATCTCGGGCAAGCGGCCCCGCTACGCCGCCGACGCCCCCGACTCCCCGGGCTGGGTGTCCGCGCTGCGCCTCACTGACGGCGCCGCCACGCTGATCTACGCTCCCGCCATGGGGGTGTGGCCCGACGAACTGGACGAGGCGTTCGCCGCGGCCGACTGCGTGATCGTCGACGGCACGTTCTGGGACGACGACGAACCCCGGCGCACCGGCATCTCCGCCAGAACCGCCACCCAGATGGGCCATCTGCCCATCACGGCCACCATGGAGCGCCTGTCCCGGCTGCCGGGCCGCTGTCTCTACACCCACCTCAACAACACCAACCCCCTCGTGGACCCGGCGGCCGGCCAGCACAAGGCGCTGGCCGAGCTGGGCGTCGAGGTGGCCGCCGACGGGATGGTGATCGAGCTTTGAACGACTTCGAGGCGGAGCTGCGTGCCGTACCGGAGCGGCGTTACCACCACCTGCACCCGTTCAACCTGCGCATGCACGCGGGCGAGCTGAGCCGCGACGAGCTGAGGGGCTGGATACTCAACCGCTTCCACTACCAGCGGCACATCCCGGTCAAGGACGCGTTCATCCTCGCCAAGCTGGCCACGCCCGAGCTGCGCCGGATGTGGCTGCGCCGCATCCAGGACCACGACGGCACCGGACCGGGGGAGGGCGGCATCGAGCGGTGGCTGCGCCTCGGCGAGGCCGCCGGGCTGGATCGCGACGAGCTGCTGTCGGGCGAGGGCGTGCTGCCGGGTGTGCGGCTGGCGGTCGACGGCTACGTGAACCTCTGCCGCAACGGCTCCGTGCTCGAGGCCGTGGCCGCCTCGCTGACCGAGCTGTTCGCGCCCGACCTGATGCGTACGAGGATCGCCGCCTTCGAGAAGCACTACCCGTGGATCGACCAGGAAGGGCTCCGCTACTTCCAGGTACGCGTCTCGCAGGGCCGCCAGGACAGCCGCGAGGCACTGGGCCTGGTCCTCGACTGGGCGCGGAGCCGTACCGACCAGGAAAGGGCCGTCGCGGCGCTCGGCTACAAGTGCGACGTGCTGTGGGCGCTGCTCGACGCGGTGGACGGAGCGTACCGATGATCTGGCGGCCCGCTCTCTCCCGCTCGGCCATCCTCCGCCACGATCCGGTACGGGGAGCGGACCTGCTCATCGTGCCCGAGCGGATCGTCGTGCTGAACGAGGAGGCGGCGGCCATCGTCGGGCTCTGCGACGGGCGGCGGACGGTCGATGAGATCGTCGCGGAGTTCCCCGAGGGGGTCGAGGCCGACGTGGTGGACTTCCTCGACCGGGTGCGCACCGAGGGCTGGCTGCGGTGAACCCGCCGTGGGCCATGCTGGCCGAGCTCACGCACGCGTGCCCGCTGCGCTGCCCGTACTGCTCGAACCCGACCGAGCTCGCGGCCAGGTCGAGTGAGCTGAGCACGGGGGAGTGGCAGCGGATCATCGAGGAGGCGGCGGCGCTCGGCGTGGTGCACGCCCACCTGTCCGGCGGCGAGCCGCTGCTCAGGCGCGACCTGGCGCGGATCGTGGCGACGGCCGACCGGGAAGGCGTCTACACGCAGCTCGTCACCAGCGGTGTCGGGCTGACCGGGCGCCGGCTCGCGGAGCTGGCCGAAGCCGGGCTGCGCAGCGTGCAGCTGTCGGTCCAGTCGGCCGGCGAGCGGGAGTCGGACGAGATCGCCGGGGTCAGGTCGTTCGCGCGGAAGGAGCGGGCGGCCGCCGTCGTGACGGCCGCCGGGCTGCCGCTCGGGCTCAACGTCGTGCTGCACCGCGCGAACCTCGACGCCGTGGGCGAGATCATCGAGCTCGGGCTGGCGTGGGGCGCGGAGCGCATCGAGCTGGCCAACACCCAGTTCTACGGGTGGGGGCTGCGCAACAGGGCCGCGTTGCTGCCGACCAGGGAGCAGCTCGCCCGCGCGGAGGCGGTCGTACGGAAATATCGCGAAAAGACGGATGTCGAGCTGATCTGGGTGATTCCTGATTACTTCGACGGCGTGCCCAAGCCCTGCATGGGCGGATGGGGCGCGATCTCGATCACCGTCGCGCCCGACGGCCGGGTGCTGCCCTGCCCGGCCGCCTACGATCTGCCGTTGGAGCTGCCGAACGCCCGTGACCGCTCGCTCGCCTGGATCTGGGAGCACTCGCCCGCCTTCAACGCCTATCGGGGGACCGCCTGGATGAGCGGGCCCTGTGCCGGCTGTCCGCGCAGGGAGGTCGACTTCGGCGGCTGCCGCTGCCAGGCGTACGCGATCACGGGGGACGCCGGGCGTACCGACCCGGCCTGCGCGCTGTCGCCGGACCACCACCTGATCACCGAGCTGGCCGGCGGCGGCGCCTGGACGTATCGGGGGGCGGCCCCTTCGGCGGGCAAACCCCGCGCAATCCCAGGTAAGTCCACTTGACAGATATATGACGATTTGCGGCCTGGTGCTTGACGGGTCGTTCACGTAGCCGTCATGGCCGCTTCATAGCCTCCAGGGGATGGCAAAGCTGACACAAGCCGCCGGTCCGGGCCTGCTCGCCGCCCTCACCTTGGCAGCCTGCACCGCCGGCCTGAGCGGGACCGCTTTCTTGACCCACGACGACGAGCCCAGGACCCCTCCGGTCACGGCGTCGATCTCGGGCTCGGGCTCGAGCGCGCAGAAGGGCGCGATGGACGCCTGGCGTGCCGACTTCCAGCGGATGTACCCCGACCTGCGGGTGGACTACCGGGCCAACGGATCGGGTGCCGGGATCCGGGAGTTCATCGAGGGGAAGACCGCGTTCGCCGGCTCCGACGTCGCGATGAGCCCCTGCGAACAGGCGCGGGCCGACAGGCGCTGCGGTGGCAAGGCGGTGCACCTGCCCATGGTGGTCGGCCCCATCGCGGTGGCCTACAACCAGCCGTCCGTGCCGGGACTGAAGCTTTCGCCCGCCACCATGACCGGCATCTTCAGCGGGCGGATCACCCGATGGGACGCCCCGGAGATAGCCGCCGACAACCGCGGCACCCGCCTGCCGCACACCGGCATCCGCGTCTTCCACCGCTCCGACGAATCGGGCACGACCCACAACTTCACCAGCTACCTCAAGGCGGCGGGCCGCTGGCCGTACCAGCCGTCGAGGAAATGGGCCGGCTCGGGGCAGGGCGCCGTGGGGTCCACAGGTATCACCGAGGCCGTCCAGCACACCAGGGACTCCATCGGGTACGTGGAGTACGGGTTCGCCAGCAACGCCAGCCTGCCCACCGCCAAGGTCCGCAACGCCTCGGGGCGGTTCGTCGCGCTTTCGCCCCAGAGCGCCACCGACGCCCTGGCGGACGCCCGGACCGCCGGCCAAAAAGACGGCGTGGTGGTGAAGTTCGACTACCTGACGAGGAGCAGGGACGCCTACCCCATCGTCCTGGTCACCTACGAGATCACCTGCTCGGAGAAGATCGACCCCGCGGCGCGGACCTTCCTGACCTACACCGCGGGCAACGCCGGCCAGTCCTCCCTCGCCCTGTACGGCTACGCCCCCCTCCCGCCCGGCCTCCTCGCCAAGGTGCGCGCCCAGCTCGGCACCGCCGGCTGAACGGCATGCGCGACATTGTTTAACCGTTTACAGGAATGCGCGAGGAATGCGACCGGTACGCGTGCCGTATCGACCCTCCTTGCTCCCCCCGCCAGGGAATTTGACGTGCTCGATCGCATGGGAAATCATCCGTTCAAGCGGTTACATGAACGTGAGGAGGTCGGATGCCTCGCCGGGCCACGCCCGAAGACGGACGGCCTCGCCCCTCGACGATCCGGGACGTGGCCAGACACGCCGGCGTCTCGGTCGCCACCGTCTCCCGCATCCTCTCCGGCACCTATCCCAGCGCGCCCGCCACGCGCGGCAAGGTCATGCGCGCGGTACGCGAGCTCGACTACGTGGCCAACGCCCACGCCCGCGGCCTGGCGGGGGTGCGCCCCAAGAGCGTGGCCATCGTGGTCACCTCCGTCGTCTCTCCGCACTACGCCCACGTCGCGCAGGGAGTGCAGGACCAGGCCGCGCGCGAAGGCAGGCTGTGCATCGTCGGCACCACCGGCGGAGACCCCCAGCGGGAGCTCGCCACGGTCCGGCTGCTGCGCGAGGAGCACGCCGAAGCCGTCATCCTGGTCGGCAACATGCCGGCCGACGACGCCTACCGCGAGCGCATGGCGGACTACGCCCGCGCGCTGGCCGTGGCAGGATCGCGGCTCGTGCTCTGCGGCCGGCCCCCGCTGGGCGACGACGTGCCCGCCGTCGTGGTCGAGTACGACAACACCGGCGGCGCCCACGCCATCACCAGCCACCTGCTCTCGGCGGGCCACAAGCGCATCCTCTTCCTCGGGCGGCGGACCGGATACACCACGCCCGAGAGCCGGATCGCCGGCTACCGCGCGGCGCTGGCCGCGCACCGCGTCCCGCACGACCCCGCCCTGGAGGTCGACAGCGTGGTCATGGACCGGCGCGACGGCCACCGCATGATGCGCGAGCGGCTCGACGCCGGGCCGCGCGACTTCACCGCCGTCTTCGCCGGGAACGACCTGATCGCCGCGGGTGCGCGCGCGGCACTGCGCGAACGCGGCCTGAGCGTGCCCGGCGACGTCTCGCTGGTCGGCTTCGACGATCTTCCCCCGGCGGACGACATCGACCTCACCACCGTCCACGTGCCGCACGAGGAGCTGGGCCGCACCGCCGTACGGCTGGCCCTGGACACCGACACGCCGGGCACCTCCCAGCACGTGATGCTCGGCACGCACATCGTCGTCCGCGATTCCGTCCGCCCCCACCTGGAAGAGCCGCCGTCACCGTGACACCGCCGCCCACCGACCCCCGCCTGTCTCCTCACACCGGCTGGACCCGCGCTCATTGGGAGAGCATGGCGGACCACCTGCTGGAGTCCGTGGTGCCCTACGCCACGGACGACTTCGCCCAGTTCCGCCTGCCCGGTCCGGCGAGCCGGTCAGGCCCGGTGAGCGACGGGCTGGAAGGGTTCGCCCGCACGTTCCTGCTGGCGGGCTTCCGCATCGCCGGGGCGCTCGGCGCCGTGCCGCCGGCCCTGCTGGAGCGCTATGCCGCCGGGCTGGTGGCCGGTACCGACCCCGCGCACCCGTACGCCTGGCCGCCCCTGGCCGACATGTCCCAGCCGCTCGTCGAAGCCGCCTCGGTGGCGCTCGCCCTGCACGAGACCCGCCCCTGGTTGTACGACCGGCTCTCCCCGGCGCAGCAGGAACGCGTGGTGGCGTGGCTGGCCGGGTTCGTCGGGCGGCGCACGCCGGCGAACAACTGGATCCTCTTCCAGGTGGTCGTGGAGCAGTTCCTGGCCGAGGTGGGCGGGCCGCACGACCCCGCCGAGATCACCGGCGGGCTGGAGCGGATCGAGGACTGGTACGTCGGCGACGGCTGGTACTCCGACGGCAAGGGCAAGAACTTCGACTACTACTCCGGCTGGGCGATGCACCTGTATCCGTCGCTGTGGGCCAGAATGGCCGGCGACACCGCCCGGCAGCGGCTCTACGCGGACCGCCTGCACCGGTTCCTGGAGCAGTACCAGCACTTCTTCGCCGCCGACGGCGGGCCGGTGCACCAAGGACGCTCGCTGATCTACCGCTTCGCCACGGTCGCCCCGCTCTGGCTGGGGGCGCTGACCGGCGCCTCGCCCCTTCCGCCGGGGCGCACCAGGCGGATCGCGAGCGGCGTGCTGCGCCACTTCGCCGAGCGCGGCGCCCCCGACAGCCGCGGCCTGCTCACCTGCGGCTGGTACGACGACTTCCCGCCCGGCAAGCAGGACTACTCCGGCCCCGCCTCGCCGTACTGGGCCAGCAAGGCCTTCCTCGGCCTGCTGCTGCCGCCGGAGCACCCGGTCTGGACGGATGCCGAGGAGGCCGCACCCGTCGACCTCGCCGACCAGGTCGTGGCGATGCCCGCGCCCGGCTGGCTGCTGCACGCCACCCGCGAGGACGGCGTCGTCCGCGTCGTCAACCACGGCAGCGACCGCGACCGCGTCCAGGACCCTCAGGGCTCGCCGGACCCTCACTACCTCAGGCTCGCCTACACCAGCCACACCGGCCCCGACATCGGCGACGAGGCGATCGACGGGCAGCTCGCCGTCATCTCACCGCAGGGAGCCGTCTCCCGGCGCCGCCGCATCGAGCCCGTCACCGTGGGGGAGCGCTTCGCCGCCTCGGCGTACCAGGACGGTCCCGTCCGCGTGGTGACCGCCTCCGTGGTCGACGGCGCGGCCGAGGTCCGCGTCCACCAGGTCACCGCGCCCGCCGGGCACCAGGTGCGGGACGGCGGCCACGCGCTCGCCGATCGGCGACCGCCGGCGACCGAGTCCGGGGACACCTGGGCGCTGGCCCGGCGCGCGGACGGCCTGGCCGGCGTGGTGCGCGGGCTGCACGGCTACACCGGCGCGGGCGTGGCGACCGCGCAGGGCGTGAACGCCTTCGGACGGCACTCCGCCACGCCGTACCTGACCTGCGACCACCATCCGGGCGGCACCGCCGTGTACGTCAGCCTGGTCCTGCTCACGGGAGCCGGGCAGGAGCCGCCCACGCCGGAGATCCAGGTGGACGGCGAGGAGGTCACGGTGACGCTCTCCGGCGGCGAGCCGGTCAAGATCTCTCTCGGCGACGCCGCCACCCCGCGATGAACACGACAGCGGAGTGGTACAGGAGCTTCGGGGCCATGGAGGCACGCGGGCAGTCCGCGACCTACGACCTGCTGGCCGGCCGGATCGCCGAGGACGCCGAGCTGCTGGCCCTGATCGAGCAGCTGCCCGAACCGAAGCGGCAGCCGAACCTGCTCTTCGGGGTGGTGCGGTTGCTCGGTGGACCGGTCGAGGACTACGAGGCGTTCCGTACGTGGACGTCGGCCGAGTGGGACCGGGTGCGGCAGGCCATGGCCGAGCGCCGTACCCAGACGAACGAGCCGGGCCGGTGCGCCGTGCTGCTGCCGGTCCTCGCCGCCCTGCCGCAGCCCCTGGCGCTGATCGAGGTCGGCGCGTCGGCCGGGCTGTGCCTGTATCCGGACCGCTACCGGTACCGCTACGGCGGCGGGCATG
Source organism: Nonomuraea sp. NPDC049695 (assembly GCF_040674955.1). Lineage (NCBI taxonomy): Bacteria > Bacillati > Actinomycetota > Actinomycetes > Streptosporangiales > Streptosporangiaceae > Nonomuraea > Nonomuraea sp. NPDC049695. Next base: position 101,434 of record NZ_JBFANV010000027.1, read on the forward strand.
TGGTCGGGCCCGCCGACAGCCCGGTCGTGCTCGAGTGCCGCGAGGACGGGCCGGTTCCGCTGCCCGCGGAGGTGCCCAGGGTGGTCTGGCGGGCCGGCGTGGACCTCAATCCTCTCGATGTGCGCAGCGCGGAGGACATGCGATGGCTGGAGTGCCTGGTCTGGCCGGAGCAGCACGAGAGGCTGCCGCGGCTGCGGGGCGCCGTCAGCATCGCCCGGGAGGAGCCGCCACACCTGGTACGCGGGGACCTCAACGAGGTGATCGGGGACCTGGTCGCGCAGGCCCCCGCGAATGCCACGCCGGTGGTCTTCCACACCGCTGTGCTGGCTTATCTGTCTGTCGAGGGGCGGGAGGCGTTCGCCGAGAAGATGCGGGACCTGCCCTGCCGCTGGGTCTCCAATGAAGCGGTCGGCGTCCTGCCGTCCGTGGACCGCCGCCTTCCCCGGCCCGCGCCTGATGACCGCCTGGTCTGCGTCGTGGCTTTGGACGGCCGGCCGCTGGCCTTCTCGGCTCCCCACGGTCAATCCCTGGAATGGTTCGGTCGTCCGCACAAATCAGCGGCGGGGCGGCCGTAGCGCGAAGGCGGCGTGCGGGTTGGCGGTCAGCGCCGACTTGGCCGTCTCGCCGAGCCCCGCCGCCTCCAGCCGCGGCACGAACCGCTCCAGCAGGTACGTCAGCCCCGGCCCGCCGCCCAGCCCGGGCCAGTACGAGCGCCGGGCCAGGTCCATGCCGAACAGCAGCCGATGCCCCAGCCCGCGTCCGGCCAGTTCGGCGACGAGCGCGACGATCTCGCTGTCCGGTCCGTACTTGATCCGCCCCGGGCGGTCGAAGGCCAGGTACGCCCCTCTCTCCGCCAACGAGGTGAGATATCCGGCGTCGGGGTTGTGGTCGATGTGCCCGAGCACCACCCGATCGGCCTCCACGCCGCAGGCCGACAGCGCGTCCAGCAGCTCGTGCCCCATCGTGCCCTTGTCGCAGTGGGTGACGACCGGCACGCCGGTGCGGAGAGCGGCGGCGGCCACGGCGGCCACCAGCCGCTCCACGCCGCGCCCGAACGCGTGGTACGCCGTCGCGATCTTGATGGCTCCCGCGCGGGCCGACGACCGCCGTACCAGGGGCCCGACCAGCCCGTACTCGTCCATGCCGAGCTCGATCTCGGCCACCAGCAGCTCGGTGATCTCGTCGGGGGAGTAGCGGTGCAGCCAGTGCGCGTCGCTGTAGTACGTGCTCTTGTGGAAGCCGGTCACCGCGATCACGTGCAGCCCGGTGCGCTCGGCCAGCGCCTTCATCAGCGACGGGCTGCGGCCGAACCCCAGCGGCGTCATCTCGACCACCGCCGACAGCCCGAGCCGCTGGGCCGCCGCCACCTCGGTGACGGCCGCGTCCAGGGAGTCCAGCCGGTAGTCGGGTTCGTTGCGGACGGGCCAGTCACCGGTCATGAAGAGGTGCTCATGCGCATAGGTGACGCCGATCTCCTCGACGTCCCCCAGAACCGTACGGAACATCACAGCAACGCTCCTTCCTCACGCAGCCGGCCGCGCAGCAGCTCCACGTCCACCGCCGCCGGCTCCACCCCGGCCTGTACGGCCAGCGCCGCGGCCGTCCCGGCCGCCTGCCCCATCGCCATGCACTGCCCCATCGACCGGGCCGAGGCGTGGGCGTCGTGCGTGGCCGACAGGCACCGTCCCGCCACGATCAGCCCGCCGATCTCGACCGGCAGCAGGCACCGGTACGGGATCCCGTAGGTCCCGAAGTCGTGCACGTACTCCCACCGGGTGGCCGACCCCGCGGCGTGGTCCTCGATGGGCGCGCCGCACCGGGCGATCGTGTCGGGAAAATCCCTCCCAGCCAATACATCATCAGAAGTCAGGACATATTGCCCGACGAGCCGCCGCGACTCCCGCACACCGATCCGCACGGACGTGCTCAGCAGCACCGCCGACTCGTACCCGGGCACCTTGGAGCGCAGGAAGCGGACGTACTCGCTCACCTGCGCACGTCCTTCGCGCTCGGCACGCGACAGCTCGAACGGGTCGGTCGGGTCGAGCCCGCTCACCCGGGTCAGATTGGTGTGCACGATCCCGTCGTTGACGGTCCTGTGCACCGAGCCCTCGCGCCTGGGCAGGTCGGAGTCGGCCATCAGCGCGTGCAGCTCCGCCGTACTGGTGGCCGACAGGTCCACCCCGCCCAGCCGGAACGTGGCCGTCATCGGCTGCGACCGCATGCCGGGGCGCTCCAGCGTGGCGCCGGCCCGCCACGCCACCTCGCCGTCGCCCGTCGCGTCCACCACCACGCGGGCCTTGACCAGGAACCGGCCCGCCACGGTCTCCACCTCGACCCCGGCGCCCGGCACGTACGCGCACACCCTCGCGTGCAGCAGCACGTCCGCGTCCGAGGTGAGCGAGTCCCACACGAGCTTCAGCTCCTCCGGCTCGTACGTGACGCCGGTGCCGGCCCCGTACGTGTTGGGCCGCTCGAAGGCGGCCCCGGCGGAGAAGAGCCGTTCGCACACCTCCCAGCCGATCCCGCCGACCACCCTCCGCGAGACCGGGCCGGGAGCGTAGAAGCCGTAGAACGTGTCGAGCACAGCGGCACCGGTGCCGCCGAGAAAGCCCGCCGGCTCCACCAGCAGGCACGTCGCGCCGGCACGCACCGCCGCGACGGCCGCCGCGCAGCCGGCGCTGCCGCCGCCCGCGACGACCACGTCGCCTTCCCACAGGACGTTCACCGCAGATGCCACCCTCCGTCGACGGGAATGACCGCGCCCGTGGTGCGCCCCGACTGCGGGGAGAGCAGCCAGAGCACGGCCTGCGCGATCTCCTCCGGCCGGCAGGGCGACGCGCCGAGCGGCATCAGCGACGGCAGCCTGGCCTGGACGGAAGCGGACGTACGCGCTCGAAGGCTCATCGGCGTGGCCACGAGACCGGCCGAGACCAGGTTGACCCGCACGCCGCGCGGCGCGGCCTCGCGGGCGGCGGTCCTGATCAGCGGGATCAGCGCGCCCTTGGCCGAGGCGTAGGCCACCGTGCGGAAGTCGTCGTCGATCGACGTGCCGAGCGCCGAGCCGATCACGACGACCGACCCGCCCTCGGGCAGCGCGGGGATCGCCGCGCGCAGCAGCCGGAACACCGACTCGTGGTTGACCCTGTGCACCTCCTGCCAGGCCTCGTCCGTGCACTCGGCCACGCCGCCGTCGCCGAGCCGCCTGCCGGACATGCCGACCGCGTGAACGACGCCGGCGATCCCGCCGTGCCGGGCCTGCGCCTCGGCCACAGCCTTCTCGGCCCCGCCCGGCGCGGTGATGTCGACGCCGCCGGAGAGGTCCACGCCGTACGCGCTCGTGCCGGACGCCTCGACCGCCTCCACGCAGGCGCGGCCGATACCGCCGTCCGCTCCGGCCACCAGCACCGCGCTCATGGCTTCCTGAGCACGGCGGCGGCACGGCGGGCGTGTTCGAGATAGGCGGCCTCGAACAGCTCCTCGGAGCGGGGACCGCCGACGAGCTTGGCGCTGGAGATGACCGGTGGCGTCCAGCCGCCCGCGACGAGCAGCTCGGCCGTGCGGACCTTGATCTCGTTGACCACGGAGACGGCGGCCAGCGTGCTGCCCGGCCCGACCGGCTCGGCCAGCCCCTCGACCTGGCAGAGCGCGTCGCCCACCGGAGTGCACAGGTCGATCACCACGTCGGCGTGGTCGGCGAGCCGGGTCCCGCTGGGGTGTCCCGGATCGACGGCCGTGGTCTCGTTCATCGAGGTCACGGCCACGACGGGCAGGCCCGCCTTGCGCAGGCCCATCGCCATCTCGATGGGCACGGCGTTGAGCCCGCTGACGCTGAACACGATCGCCGCGTCGCTCGGCCGCAACTCGTAGTTGGCGAGGATGGCGTCGGCCAGCCCTTCGACGCGTTCGATGAACATGGCCTGCCGCATCCCGTTCGAGCCGGCCACCTGGGTGTAGAACGTCGTGGACAGCTCGACGATGGGGTGGAAGCCGGGGTAGGAGCCGTACCGGGGGAACATCTCCTCCACACCCATCCGCGAATGTCCGGTGCCGAACGTGTGCACCACTCCGCCGCCGAGGATGGCCTTGGAGGCGATCCGAGCGGCTTCGGCAAGGGCCTCCTCCTGTGTCCGTTCGATCGCACCGAGCAGCTCTATGGCGCGGCTTATCCACTTCATCCAGATCTCCTCCCGTAAAGTGCGGCGCCGATCGCCCCAGCCAGCGGGCCGAGTACGGCGGGCAGCACCGCGATGTCGCCGATCAACGGTCGTCTCCGTGCAAGCTGGGCATGCAGGGCGGATCGCATGAGATCGAGCGCGCCGGAGACGCCGCCGCCCACGACCACCGAGCCGACGCCGAAGACCGAGGCCGCGTCGCCCAGCGCCACGCCGAGCGCCCATCCGGCCCGCTCGAACGCCTTGGCCGCCCGCCCGTCACCCGCCCTGGCCGCCTCGGCGACCTCCTCCACCGTGAGCTGCTGCGCGGTGACCTTCGCCGCCGTTCCCGAGGAGAAGCCCCGCACGATGCCGGGCCCCGCCGCGAACGTCTCCACGCAGCCCCTGTTGCCGCAGCAGCACGCCTGCCCCCACGGGGCGACCGTGACGTGCCCGATCTCGCCGAGGTTGTCGCGCGGCCCGACGAGGACGGCGCCGCCCAGTGCCACGGCCCCGCCCACGCCGGTGCCGAGCACGGCGAACAGCACGTCGGCCAGCCCGCGCGCGGCGCCCAGCTCCAGCTCGGCGAGCGCGAACGCGCGGGCGTCGTTCACGACGGAGACCGGGACCCCGGCCAGCGCCCGCAGCCGGACGCCCAGCGGATAGCCGTCCCAGTCGCCCGGCGGATTCGGGACGAACAGGGCGGTTCCGGTGGCGCGGTCCACGTGCCCCGGGAGCCCGATCCCGATGGACTCGGCGTCCGGAGCCAGCTCCGAAGCCAGCCAGGCAGCGAGCTCCACCGTCTCGTCCGGGCCGGGCGGCGTGGGAACGGTGCCCGAGCCGACGACCGCGTCCCCCTCCAGCGCCACCCACTTGGTACGGGTGCCGCCGACGTCGATCCCGAGCCGGGTCACGGCCCGACCTCCAGCACCCGGGAGGCGAAGCGGGCGCCGCCGCGCGGCCGCCGGAACGGCTCGACCCCGAGCAGCCGCAGGTAGGCCAGCAGCGGCTGGGAGTGGCTGTGCAGATTCGCGACCGGGTACGCCTGCATGGCGACCCCCACGTCGGCGAGGTCCCACGTCCGCCCGGGACGGCCGGTCTCGGGCGCCAGGTACGCGTCGGGGCCCGACAGCGTGCCTTCCCAGACGTCCGGGTACGCCTCCGTGTGCGCGGCCAGCGTCATCCGCCGCCACCAGTCCCAGGCCAGCTCGGGAAGGTGCTCGGCGGCGGCCCAGACGAGCGTCATGTTGACCGCGTACCAGATCGTGCCGACCCCGCCGGGGCCGTACGCGTCGCGCGCGGGCCAGCGCAGCCGGGCGCCCAAAGGGGAATCGGCGGCGGCAGTGCGCTCGATCGTGCGCAGCAGCTCCACGGCCCGCTCAGGCGGGGCGGCCCCGCACAGAACGGCCCAAGGCTGCACCTCCAGCCACAGATCGTCGTCGCCGACGACCGCTCCCGGGCCGTACGCGCGGCGGTACCAGCGCCCGTTCCACTCGCCCGCGACCAGCTCGCGCAGCTCCTCGCCCAGCTTGCGGGCCTCGGCGGCGGTCGCGGCGTCGCCGAGCCGCTCGGCCAGCGTCGCGTAGCGCGGCAGGACCCAGGCGGCCATGGCGGAGTTCAGGACGGACTCGCCCTGGGCGATCATCACCTCGCGGGGCACGCCGCTCTCGGTGATGGCCATGTCGTTCCAGTCGGCGTTGAGTATGCGGAGGTGTCCGTGCTCGCCCCGTCCGACCGTGTCGGTGAGGAACCTGAACTGCCTGCGCAGGTTCTCCTGCAGCGGCACCTCGGGAGCCCCGTGGATCGGGTGGTACGGCACCTTCGCGTGGAAGGCGGCCTCGTCGCCCGTCGCGCTCAGGTACTCGGCGGCCAGCCACAGGGCCCACAGGTTCTGGTCCGACGGGCGGAACAGGTCGGTCCAGGGCTGTTTGCCCGGTCCGAGCGCATAGGGCAGGTCGCCGTCGGGTCCGCCCCATGCGCACGTGTTGCGCAGCACGGACAGCGCCAGGTCGGGCTCGATGTGGACGAGGGGGAGGGCGTGCTGGAGCGGGTCGCGGGCGGCGCCGTTGAACCCGTGCCTGAAGGAGTAGCAGGAGCCCTGGTCGAGGGTGTGCCCGCCGAGCACGCCGTCGGCGCAGGCCGCGCCGGTGAGCAGGGCGGCGTGCCAGGGGATCTCCCGCTCGGCCTCCGGAGCCCGCGTGGCGGACGCGCTGGGCAGCCGGGCGCGCAGGGCTGCCAGGCTGCTCTCCACCGACGCGGTCCCGGGTGGGGAGTCGAGCAGGCCGTAGCGGAAGTCGAGCACCCGCTCCGCTCCCGCCTCCAGCTCCAGCGGTACTCGCAACAGCCCGGACCGCGTCCTGACCTCGCCCAGCAACTCCAGCTCGAGCCCGGGATCGTCCGTGTCCACGGCGCCGGTGATGAGCTCGATCCTGGCCGCCCTGGCCGCCCATTCCTCGGTCAGCTCCAGCCGTACGGGCGAATCGAGCAGGTTGCGCACCCGCAGGCGGATCAGCACCCACGGCTGTTCGCCCTCCGGGCAGAGGACCGTGCGTTCGAGGGCCACCTGGTCGTCGGCCACCCGGACGACGGCGAAGGTCGGCCCGAAAACCCGCTCAGATCCCGAAATATCAGTGGAAAGCCCGCCGACCCTGGTCACGCCGGTTCCCCGGGTGAGCCACAGCAGGCCTGTGTGCTCGTCGAACAGGTCGCTCAGCCCGTAGTTGTCCGACACCAGCGTGATCCGCCGGTTGCCCACGTGCGCGAAGTGCCGCCGCGTGGGCGGGTCGAGCACGGGGTCCCACTCGGCGCGGGGGTCCCGCTCCTGGTCCGCCGTGTACGCGAACGCCGGCAGTCCGTACGCCGTCGTCCACTCCCCGAACGAGCTCATTTCCGCAACCCTCCCAGCGTCAGCCCCGCGACGTAGTAGCGCTGCAGCAGGAACATCAGCGCCAGCGGGGGCACCGCCGTGATCAGCGCGGCGGTGCTGACCAGGCCGATGCTGAAGTCGTACTCGGTCTGGAGCTGCGACAGCCCCACGGGCAGCGGCCACAGCCCGGGATCGTTGGCCACGATGAGCGGCCAGAGCAGGTTGTCCCACTGCGCGAGGAACTGCAGCAGGAAGAGCGTCAGCAGCGCGGGCCGCAGCAGGGGGACCCCGATGCGGACGAAGATGCGCAGCTCGCCCGCCCCGTCCACCCGCGCCGACAGCAGCAGCTCGCGGGGCAGCGCCAGGGCGAACTGGCGGACCAGGAACACCCCGAAGGCGCTCATCATGAACGGCACGATCATGCCCTGGAAGGTGTCGATCCAGCCCAGCGCCTTGACGACGAGGTACATCGGCACCAGCACCACGATCGGCGACAGCGACAGCGTCCCCACGATCACCGCGAACAGCGCGCGGCTGCCGGGGAAGCGGAGCTGAGCGAGCGCGTACCCGGCGGCGCCGGACAGGATCACCTCGAGCACCGCGACGCCGAGCGCGAGTACCAGGCTGTTGCGCAGGTAGAGCGGGAAGCCGCCCTGGCCGAACAGCTGCGCCACGTGCGCGCCGAGCTGGGAGACGTCGAACGTCAGCCCGCCCAGATCGTTCGCGTCCGAGGCCGAGGAGACGGCGATCATCGCGTACACCGGCAGCAGCATCACCGCCACGACCAGCGTGAGCACGGCCTTCATGCGTCATCGCCTCCCCGCAGCACGCGGAACTGCGCGAGCGAGAGCGCCAGCATGGCCACGAGCAGCACCATCGCGATCGCCGACGCGTAGCCCATGCGCTCGAACGTGAAGCCGGTCGCCCACAGATAGAGCGGCAGCACCTCGGTCGCGCCCGCCGGGCCGCCCTTGGTCAGCAGGAAGGCGGGCACGAACGACTGCATCGCCCCGACCACCGCGATGACCAGCACGAACAGCAGCGTGCGGCGCAGCAGCGGCAGCGTGATGCGGGAGAAGATCCGTAAAGGTCCCGCACCGTCGAGCGCGGCGGCCTCGAAGACGGCCGGCGGCAGCCCCTGGAGTCCCGCGGTGAGGATGATCACGAACAGGCCGAGGTGCTTCCACGTGGTCATGATCACCAGGGCCCAGAGCGCTAGCCCCTCGTCGGTCAGCCACGGCTTCGGCTCTGCGCCGGCCAGCCCGATCAGTGTGTTCGCCAGGCCGTTGTCGGCGAAGATCACCGACCAGGTCATCGAGGAGGCCACCAGCGGCATCGCGGCCGGGATCATGATCAGGCCGCGGAGAAAGGCGTTGTAGCGGCCCGGCTTGCTCAGCGGCACGGCCAGCGCCAGGCCGAACACGATCGACGGCACCACGGAGGCGACGGTGTAGACGGCGGTGACCTTCGCCGAGTTCCAGAAGCCGGGGTCGGCCAGCATCCTGCGGTAGTTCGCCAGGCCCGTCCACTCCGGCGTCCCGGCCAGGTCGTAGCTGGTGAAGCTGAGGTAGACGGCCGCCACGAACGGCACGAGCCAGAAGATCAGGAAGTACAGGGCGGCCGGGAGCGCCAGCAGGCCGCCGGTGCGTGCCTCCGCCCACCGCTGCCCCTTGCCCGACGCCCGGGCGACGCCCGGCGCGATCGCCGGCGACAGCGTCATAGGGCTCATAGGGCGATCCGCATCGCCTGGTCGAAGTCGGCCGCGGCCTGCTCGGGCGTCTTCTTGCCGAACGCCACCGCGTCGGCGGCATCGGTCAGCGCCTTGGCCATCTCGTTCCAGACCGGTGTCTGCGGGCCGAAGTCGGCATGTGGGGCCGAGTCGGCCATGATCTCGATGGCCTTCTGGTCGGCTCCCGGCAGCTTCTCCCAGCCCTTGACCGGCGTGAGCAGGCCGGCGTCCTTGAGCTGCGTGGCGGCGACGTCCTCGCGCTGGAGGTAGTCGATGAAGTGCCAGGCGGTGTACTGGAGCCGGGACTTCTTGGCGACCGCCCAGCCCCAGGTGTAGGCGGGCGCGACGGGCGGGCCCGACTCCCAGCGGGGCATCGGTGCGATGTCGAAGACCTTGCCGAACGTCAGCTTGGGGTTCAGCGTCGGGAACAGGTCCATCGCGAAGAGCCCGGACACCAGCATGGCCGCCTCACCGGTGGCGAACAACCCGAAACCGGATAACGGGTTCGACAGCTTGGGGTTGCCCAGGCTGCCGTAGTAGCGCAGCGCCTCGATCCCGGGGTCCGTGGCGAGGGTGGCCTTGGTGGCGTCGGGGCTGAGTATCGCGCCGCCCTTGCCCTTGACCAGGGCGAGCAGCTGCATGAGCGTCCACTGCGGGTTGCCCAGGATCCACTGCAGGCCCACCTTCTTGCCGTCGGCCGAGGTCAGCCGCTTGCTGTACTCGGCGACCTCCTCCCAGGTGGTGGGCGGCTTGTCCGGATCGAGCCCGGCTTCTGCGAACCTGTCCCTGCGGTAGTAGAGGTAGCAGATCGTGTAGTCGATGGGGACGCCGTAGAGCTTGCCGTCGTACGACAGCGAGCCGATCGCATGCTCGTCGTACTTCTGCACCAGCGCCTTCTCGTCGGCCACGCCCATGGCCTTGGGCATGATCGGGGCCAGCCTGCCCTTGCGCGCGTGGCCGGGGACGGTCCACCCGCCGATCTTGAACAGGTCAGGCGGGACGTCGCCGGCGAACGCGGTCAGCAGCTTGGCGTCGAGCTTGTCGACCGGCACGTACAGGGGAGTCACGTCCACGCCGCCGAACTCCTGCACGTAACTGTGGAGCAGCGGGTTGAACACCTTGTCGTACGCCTTGGTCTGGTGCAGCCAGACGGAGAGCTTCCCCCGCGGCACGCCATCGGCGGGGACCGCGGGGGCCGGGTCCGAGCCGCAGGCGGCGAGCAGGCCGGATGCCGTCGCGAGTGTGGCGGTTCTGAGCAGGGCACGGCGGGACAACCTGGTCATGCGCGACCTCCCGGTATGGGGGCTACTGGCCCATCAGCGCGTTCTTGGCGTCGTTGAGCTCCACGGAGAACACGGTGAGGTCGCCGCGAGCGTGGCGGATGGTGTATTCGAGCGCGATCCCGCTCTCGGTGGACGTGCTGCGCGCGGTGGCCAGCAGGGCCGCGGCCATGGGCACGCGCAGCAGCTCGGCGAGCCGGTAGTCGGCGTTGACCGCGCCGATCGTCTCCCGGCCGCTCGCGGGGGTCAGGCCGTACTTGGTGCGCAGCAGGTCGTACAGGGAGCCGGTGAGATCCTCGTCGAGGATGCCGGGGACCAGCTCGACGGGCAGGTGGGCGCTCTCCAGCATGCACGGCACGCCTTCGAGCAGGCGCAGCCGCTCGACGAAGACGACCTCCTGGCGCTCCCGCACGCCGAGCGCGACGGCGACGTCGGGCCCGGCGTGCTGGAGACCGGCTCTGAGCACCTGCGTCGTGGGCTTGCGGCCCAGCCGCGCCATCGTCTCGGTGAACCCGACCGGCCGCGAGCCCAGCTCGGGGGCCACGGCCAGCGGCGCGGTGTAGGTCCCGCTCCCTTGCCGGGCCACCAGCAGGCCCTCCTGCACCAGGTCGCCGATCGCCCGGCGGGCCGTCGCCCTGCTCACGCCCGCGTAGGCCATGAGGTCCTTCTCGGCGGGGATCATCGTGTCGGGCTCGCAGTCGCGGATCGCCGCCCGCAGCCGCTCGCGCAGCTGGTAGTAGAGCGGCACCGCGGCGGACGGGTCGAGCGCGAGCCTGTGTTCCCAGTCGGTCATCCATCCCCGCCTAAGTTGTACGGACGACCGTATCTTTTACGCTCGGCGGGAAAGTGTCAAGAGTGGATCACTCCAGGGCCATGAGCGCCCAGGACTGCCCCGGAGCCAGGCCCGCCAGCTCGCGGCCGCACTCCTGGAGCGCCAGCGGGCTCGAGGTGATGTGCGCGGTGCCGGTGTGGACGTCCCTGAACAGCCGCTGGATCAGCCCGTCGCGCACGGCCGTCGTGCCGCCCGACGCGTAGACGAACCGGGCCACCTCGGCGACCGTCCACGTGACGTGGTTGAGCGCGAGCCGCACCATCGTGTCCTGGCGTACGTCGAGGTGGCGGCCCGCGTCCAGGGTGCGTTCCACGTCGTCCCACGTCTCGTGCACCAGGGCCTTCGCCGCGCGGAACGTCGCCTCGGCGCGGGCGAAGTCGGCGTGGAAGGCGTCGCTGCCGGCGATCTGCCCGGGCCGCCCGGTCCGCGCCACGACGTAGCCGGCCAGCTCGTCGAGCAGCCGGCGGCCGACGCCGAGCGCCCAGGCGGAGTGGCAGATCAGCGCCTGGTCGACCAGGCCGAGCCGGAAGATCGCGCCGCCGCGCAACGGCTCGTCCTGGTCGAAGACGTGCGTCTGGGACTCCGGTACGAAGGCGTCCTCGATGGCGTAGTCGATGCTGCCCGTGGCGCGCAGACCCAGGACGTCCCAGTTGCCGAGCATCTTGACGTCCTCGATCGGGGTGATGAAGATCCGGACCTCGTCGGTGCCCTCGATGGCGCCCAGGCTGTGGGCGTACTGGGCGTGCAGCATGCCGGAGGCGAAGCTCCACTGCCCGCTCAGGCGGAAACCGCCGTCCTCGCGTACGGCGGTGCCCGGCCGGGTGCCCTGGCCCGCGATGAGCGGCGTCCGCGTGCCCGTGAAGATCCGCTCGACGGCGTCGTCGCCCAGGTAGGCGCCAGCCGTGCCGTTCTCCAGGGTGGTGGCCATGACCACCCAGCCCGTTGAGGGGTCGGCGTACGAGAGCTCCTCGAAGACGGCGATGAGCTCTCTGGGGGAGAGCTCGGAGCCGCCGAGTGGCACGGGAACCCATATCCCGAAAAGTCCTGCCTCGTGCAGGGCGTCCACGACGGGGGCGGTGAGCCTGCCCTGCGCCTCGGCCGCGTCCGCCTCGCGCTCGATCAGCGGGCGCAGACCGCGGGCTCGCTCCAACAGGGTCGTGCCGGCGGTGTGCAGTCGCAGCGTGTCGCTCATGTCCAGGTGCTCCTGTTCTGATCGTCGGCGCTCTCATTCCGTCAGATCACGTAAGTGCTGCCTTGTCCAGAGTCGGTGGCCATCGTCCGAGCCACCCTGCGCGTGATCGGCGGCGCCATCGAGGACATCGCCGCACGTTTCTACGCCACGATGTTCGCCGAACATCCCGACCTGCGAAGGAATTGTTCAACCGCGGCAACCAGGCCAACGGCGAACAGCGCAGCGCGCTCGCCGCTGGCTCGGACGGGACTGAAAGTCAGTCCCGGCGCTGCCGCAACTCTGGACGGTGGTTTGATACAGTGTATTGATCAATACACTGTTTCGAGGCTCGATTCTCGGCCTGCGATTGACCAGAAAGGCTGAACCGTGATCCTGGTAACCGGTGGCACCGGGAACGTCGGCGCCAACGTCGTCCGCCAACTGCTCGAAGCGGGCGAGAAGGTACGCGTCATCACTCGCAATCCCGGCGACCGTTCCTTCCCGGACGGCGTCGAGGTCGTACCCGGCGACCTGACCCGAGCGGAAACCCTGGAGGAAGCGCTGTCCGGCGTCGACCGCGCATTCCTGTTCCCCGTCTTCAACGCCGTCGAGGGATTCCTCGAAGCAGCGCGGAAAGCCCACCTGGGGCACGTCGTGCTGCTGTCCTCAGCAGCCGTCACATACCCCACGCCTGGGTGGATCAGCGAACAACACCGGAAACTGGAACGGGCCGTCGAAGCGTCCGGGTTGCCGTGGACCTTCGTGCGCCCCGACGCGTTCATGACCAACGACCTGGCCTGGGCGCCCCAGATCGTCAACGGTGGGGTGGTCCGCGGAGTGTACGGCAATGCCGCACTGGCTCCCGTCGACCCCCGCGACATCGCCGCGGTCGCCGTATGCGCCCTTCTCGATCGGCGTGTCGGCGAGGCCTACCTGCTCACCGGACCCCAGTCGCTGACCCAGATCGACCGCGTGCGGATCATCGCGGAGACGATCGGCCGGCCGCTGCGGTTCGAGGAGCGACCCCGAGAGCAATTCCGGGACCAGATGATCCTCCACGGAATGCCCGCGCCGGCGGTCGCCGAGCTCATCGATCAGCTCGCCGCGAGGGACGGCAAGAGCGCGCAAACAGTCCCCACGGTCGACGAAGTCACCGGCCGACCGGCCTTCACCTACGCACAATGGGCCGCCCAGCACGCGGCCGAGTTCGGCTCGGCCCCGGCCTGACGGCGACCGTCCCCCCACGGCTGTCAACTCCGGGGCACGATATGAGAGCCCACCCGCCGACCAGCGAGCACGGCATCTCTTGACTTGATCAACTTCGAGTGGCCCCTCGGTCGAGCACACTCGAGACCGCGGAGTGTCCGCAAAGGGGGCAAGCGACGGCAGACGCAATCACAGCCCGATACTGGCCTTGGCGCCCATGTAGGACCCGGCGCCGGGCCAGCCGGCCTGAGCCAGCTCGACAAACCGGGGCGAGAAATCCAGCGCCGGCAGGTCAGCCAGCGGCACAAAGCGCACACTGCGGATCGGCACGCTGTCGATGCCCTCGACGACCGCGCCGAGGAGGCCACCGGCTCGAGCGACCTCGAACGTCATATGGACGACATGGCTGCCATCGCCTGGCAGGTGGTCGCACACATACAGCAGCCGGCCGACCGCCACGTCGAGGCCGGTCTCCTCGCGCATCTCCCGCACCAGCGCATCGCCGAGAGACTCGCCCGACTCGACCTTGCCGCCGGGCAGCGACCAGGAACGGCCGCTGCCGGCGTCTTGGTCCAGAAGCAGGATCGTGCCATCCTCGACGAGAACCCCGGTCACGCGCACCTTCACCCCGGCACCCTATCGATGCGGGCCACGCAGCGGCAGGGCACGCGGGGCGCTGTCGCACCTGGCAGAGCATCTCAGTCCCGAAATTCATCAAGCCTTGAGGTGTCGCAACACACTCCGCGGATGCTCCGGCCGCGTCGGTCAGTCGGTGCCGGACTCCATCGCGGCGTGGTCGAGCAGCACGTCGTCGTCCGGAACTTCGACGTCCTCGCCGCGGGAGGCGATCGCCTCGGCCCCGCCCTCGGGCATCGCGCCGATCAGCCCCGTCGCCGCCGCCTGAGCAGCGCCGATCAATGTCGGGTGCCCGCTGCCGACCAGGCCGAGCCTGGCGTACTGCTCCAGCTTGGCGCGGGAGTCGGCGATGTCCAGGTTGCGCATGGTCAGCTGGCCGATGCGGTCGAGCGGCCCGAACGCGGCGTCCTCGGTGCGCTCCATGGAGAGCTTGTCCGGGTGGTAGCTGAAGGCCGGCCCGGACGTCTCCAGGATGGAGTAGTCCTCGCCGCGCCGCAGCCGCAGGGTCACCTCGCCGGTGATCGCCGCACCGACCCAGCGCTGCAGCGACTCGCGCAGCATCAGGGCCTGCGGGTCCAGCCAGCGGCCCTCGTACATGAGCCTGCCCAGCTTCCGGCCCTCGTTGTGGTAGGAGGCGAGGGTGTCCTCGTTGTGGATGGCGTTGACCAGCCGCTCGTACGCCGCGTGCAGCAGCGCCATGCCCGGCGCCTCGTAGATGCCCCGGCTCTTGGCCTCGATGACGCGGTTCTCGATCTGGTCGGACATGCCCATGCCGTGCCGGCCGCCGATGGCGTTGGCCTCCAGCACCAGGTCGACGGCGGAGGGGAACTCCTTGCCGTTGATGGTGACCGGCCGGCCCTGCTCGAAGCCGATCGTGACGTCCTCGGCGTCGATCTCGACGGTGGGGTCCCAGAACCGCACGCCCATGATCGGCTCGACGATCTCGATGCCCGCGTCGAGGTGCTCGAGCGCCTTGGCCTCGTGGGTCGCGCCCCAGATGTTCGCGTCGGTGGAGTAGGCCTTCTCCGTGCTGTCGCGGTAGGGCAGCCCGTGGGCGAGCAGCCACTCGGACATCTCCTTGCGCCCGCCGAGCTCGCTGACGAAGTCGGCGTCCAGCCACGGCTTGTAGATCCGCAAGGAGGGGTTGGCGAGCAGGCCGTAACGGTAGAACCGCTCGATGTCGTTGCCCTTGAAGGTGGAGCCGTCGCCCCAGATCTGCACGGCGTCGTCGAGCATCGCGCGCACCAGCAGGGTGCCCGTGACGGCCCGCCCGAGTGGGGTGGTGTTGAAGTAGGTGCGTCCGCCGGAGCGGATGTGGAACGCCCCGCAGGCCAGGGCCGCGAGCCCCTCCTCCACGAGGGCCGCCCGGCAGTCGACCAGCCGGGCGACCTCCGCGCCGTACGCCTTGGCGCGACCGGGCACCGAGCCGATGTCGGGCTCGTCGTACTGGCCGATGTCAGCGGTATAGGTGCACGGCACCGCACCCTTGTCGCGCATCCACGCGACCGCTACCGAGGTGTCGAGGCCGCCGGAGAAGGCGATCCCGACGCGTTCGCCGACAGGCAAGGAGGTGAGCATCTTGGACACGAGTAGAAGTATATACACACCAATGCATGGCCATGCAACGCTGGGCTGCCTTCTTCGCCGCGCGTCGCACTGTCGCCAGAAGGCCGATCAGAAGGTCGATCAGAAGGTCGGTCGGAAGGCCGTCAGAAGTCGACCCGCATGACCACCCGCCGTACGGTGGGGTGGCTGACCTCCGCGAACCCGGCCTCCTCGAAGACCTGACGGGCCCCCACGTGCAGCTCGCCCCAGGTGATCTCCTTGCCCGGCTGCGTGATCATCGGGTACGCCTCGAGCGCCCGCGCTCCGTGCTCCCGGGCGAAGCCGATCGTGGCCTGGGCGAGGGGATAGGTCAGGCCGCGGCCCCGGTAGCGTTTGCGGATCACGAAGCAGGTCACCGCCCAGACGCCGTCGTCGTCCTTGTCCTCGGAGCGGCCGGCCCACGGGACACGAGAGGTACGCAGCTTGGGATAGGCCGTCCGCGGCTCGACCGCGACCCAGCCGGCGGGCTCGTTCCCGACATACGCCACCAGCCCGCTGGTGGCCACGGCGTCCGGATCGCCGCAGGCGGTCTGCGCCCGGAGCATCGCGGTCCGCTGCTCCTGCGTGGAATCGCGCCAGATCCAGCCGACCACCTTGAACCTCTGGCACTGGCACCGGCCCGCGTCGGTGCCGAAGATCGCGGCCAGGTCGTCCCAGGACGCCTCGTTGGCGGGGACGATGCTCACCTGCTCGACCGCGATGGTGTCCGGAACGGTGTCCTCAGTCATGCCCGGCATGCTAGGCCCCGTTCCGGACGTTCCCCTTCCGTATCGCGGGGGACTTCATCAATTCCGCGGCTCTCGCGGCGTCAGAACCTTCCGGCTCGGATCAGCCGATGCGGATCGGCAGCGTACGGGGGCCGCGGACCTGGCTGGCGGCCCAGGTGACGGCCGAGGGGTCTTCGAGGGTGAAGTCCGGAACGCGTTCCAGCCAGACCTCCAAGGCGACGCGGAGCTCCATGCGGGCCAGGTGGGAGCCGACGCAGCGATGGATGCCCAGGCCGAAGGCGGCGTGCCGGTTGACCTCGCGGTCGATGACCACCTCGCCCGCCCGGTCGAACTGGGCCGGGTCGCGGTTGGCCGCCGGGAACGGCAGCAGCACCCAGTCGTCGGCCTTCATGTCCACGCCGTTCCAGCGCACGTCCTCCCTGACCAGCCGCGCCATCGTGACCGGCGCGTAGGCTCGCAGGAACTCCTCCATCGCGGTCGGCAGCAGCCCGGGCTCGGCCACCAGGCGCTCGCGGTCGGCGGGCGTCTTGGCCAGGTGCCACAACGACGCGCCGATGGCGCTCCAGGTCGTGTCGATGCCGGCGATGAGCAGCAGGTTGATCGTGCCGATGACGTGGTTGGGATCGAGTTTCTGCCCGAACAGCTCGGCGTTGAGGAGGTAGGTCGTCAGGTCGTCGCGGGGGTTGTCGACGTGGTCGCGGATCTGCGCGATCAGGTAGTCCGTCAGCTGGGTGAGCCGCTCGATGCGCTCCTCCGGCGGCCGGTTGATGCTTTCGAGCGAGCTCTCGACGAACTCGCCGAACATCGGCGCGTCCTCCTGCGGGAAGCCGAGCATGTCGGCGATGACCCGCGTCGGGATGTGCTGGGCGTAGTCACGGGCGGCGTCGACGACGTCCCGTCCCTCGAACGCGTCGATGAGCTGGTGGCAGAACGCCCTGGTCGCCGGCTCCAGCTTGGCGACGGCGGTCTTGGTGAAGGCCGGCAGCAGCAGTTTGCGCGCGTCGTGGTGGAAGGGCGGATCGGAGGAGATCGGCGGCACGGGGCCCACCGGAGCGAGCTCCTTGGGCGGCTTGAAGTTGCTCACGACGATCGCCCGGGAGGTGAAGCTCTCGGTGTCGTACGCGATCGCCGCCACGTCCTCGTAGCGGGTGGGCAGCCACACGCCCCCGAACCGCTCGGTGTGCGCTATCGGGCAGCGCTGCCGCAGGTCGTCCTGGATCGAGTACGGGTCGGCCGCCCACTGCGGGTCGACGTGGGAGAAGTCGGTCGCCCAGTCGGAGACGGGATCCGTGACGATCTCGGTCCGGTAGCCGTTGAGGAACCGTTCCCTGCGCGTCTCTTCGAGGTCTTCGCCGAAGCGGTCGTCCGCGGTCATCGCGCGGCTCCCTCGACGTCGATCGCCCGCTCGGGGCAGTTGGACGCCGCCAGGCGCGCATGAGGCTCCTCGCCCGGCGAGACGGAGCCGTCGCCGATGACCGTCCCGTAGCCTTCGTCGTCCTCGCCGAACACGTCGGGGGCGAGGTCGTAGCAGCGACCGTGTCCCTGACAACGGCCGGAGTCGATCAGTACTCTCATTGCCTCGTTCCTGTCTGGGTCTCGCCTGACTTGCGGTGATCTCCCTTCCATTAGACGCCGATTCTGGGCCTGTGGTGCGGCTTATGGCGATATCAAAAAACCGTTCATTTGATATGTCAAGGCCTGGCCCGCGGCCGAGTACGTAGTGGCGTCTATCGGCGGCGGGTGCATTCGGGATTGATCCTCCCGGGGTTCCCCGAGCTGGAGATGTCGCCCACCAGGCTTACAGCCTGATGGTGGCCCGCTACGGCTACATCGTCTGCCCGCCGCAATCGCACCACTACTGCAAGCGGCTCCCCATCGAGTACGGGGTGATCCGCCCGGAGGGGGTGCAGCTCGACTACCTCATCTATGATGATCCGATTCTGAGCACCTATCGGCGGGCAATCTCGCCGGTCCCGGGCAAGGGCAGGAAGTGGCTACACCCTGGGCGAGGATTTCCTCACGATCTACGACGGCGAGTACGTCTTGGAGAACCTGCGCGACGCCACCGGGTTGCGCACCCGTGCCATGACGCGCATGGCGCTGCTCGGCCAGGGCGGCCAGTTCATCACCTACGGCTGGACCGGGAACACCGGCACCCGACCCTGGCCCTGGCGCCGGGACACCGCGGCCGTCCGCCCTCGCTGTCTGGCGGGGCTTCCTATGGTGTGATCATGGATTCTCTGTCCGACCACTACATCAGAGACGTCGCATCCGCGATGGCCTCGGTGCTTGGCTCGCGCCTGGTGGGCGTCTACCTCCATGGCTCTGCAGTGCTCGGTGGCTTTGACGCGCGGCGCAGCGACATCGACGTCCTTGTCGTCTGTGAGCACCCCATGACGGCGGATGAGCAGGCAGCCGCCGCAGAACGGCTGAGCGACAACCGCCTACCTTGCCCTGCTCACGGGCTGGAACTGAGCGTCGTTACCCTCCCTGCCGCCCTGCACCCCAAGACGCAGCCGCCATTCGAGCTCCATGTCACTACAGCGCCCGACGACACCAAGGTCGTCGATGGTCATGGGCACGAGGGAGACCCCGACTTGGTGTTGCACCTTGCCGTATGCCGCCAGGCTGGTCGCCTGGTCGGCCCCGGCCGATCCCCGGCCGAGGTGTTCGCTCCAGTCGCTGATGAGTTGATCATTGCCCAGTTGGTTTCCGAGTTGCACTGGGCTGCCGAGCAGGCGCCTGGTGAATACGCAGTGCTCAATACATGTCGTGCCTGGCGGTTCGCAACGGATGGCATACTCGTGTCCAAAATCGACGGTGGACAGTGGGCGCTCCACCGCGTGCCGATAGCCAGCCGCGAGTTGGTCCGATCGGCCCTCGATCGCCAGCGATGCCTACCCGCTGCCGAGCTCGACCCGCGCGAGGTCACGCGATTCGTTCACTGGATCCTCTCCAGGATCACCGACGCATCGGCATAACGCACCGAACCATATACGGCTCGCACTGTCACCGATCTTGCGCGCAGCATCCGCAGGGCAGGTTTGGATCAGATCTTCCACTGGACGCCGTTCCACACTCCGGGACGAAGCTGTGCAGCCATCCCAGGTGCGTGGCGGCTGTCGCGTGAGCAGCATCGGCGGCAGTACGCAGCAGCTCGCGATATTCGTCGATGCGTCCTTCGCGCTTGAGATCTTCGCGCCCGCATCCGCAGCGAGAAAGGCATCCGCTGGGGCGGACGCCCCGTCGCTGCCGCAGCCTGATCAAACGACCTCAGCGGAGAACGTCAGATCCTCGCACTACGGGCGATGCGGTACAGCACGTTCGGACGCAGTGGCCCTTCGGGCTCGGTGGGGTCGTCGAAGTCGTCGGCCGGGTCCCGGGTCATGCCGATCCGGCGCATCACCGCCTGGGAACGAAGGTTGGTGGCCGTTGTGACAGCGAGGATCTCAGGAAGCTCAAGAGCGTCGAAGCCGTGGGCCAGGACTGTCAGCGCAGCCTCGGTAGCGTAGCCCTGGCCCCAGGCCGAGCGGGCGAGCCGCCAGCCGATCTCCACTCCTGTGAACGGCATGTGGTCGTCCACGTCATCCAAGCCTGCGAAGCCGATGAACTCGCCCGTGGCCTCCACCTCGACCGCCCACCACCCGTAGCCTCGCTGGTCGAACTCGGCCTGAAATCGCGACACGGAGGCATCGCTCTGTTCGCGGGTAAGCAGGTCGCCCAAGTGCTCCCGGACCTCGGGATCGGCATTCATCGCCGCCCACGGTTCGAGGTCGGAGTCACGCCATCGACGCAAGATGAGGCGATCGGTACGTAGTTCAGCCATGCGGCCCAGCCAACATGAGCTCTGACCCCGAGGCAATCACTTTTTCTTCTGCGTGACACCGCCACCCAGAAACACAGATCGCTCCCCAGGGTGAACGGAGCGACCACCGACCCCGGCGAACCCATGCGGCCAGAGCACTAGGTAGGGGGTACTCAGGCGTCAGACCCCGCCCACGGCGGACGCTTCTTTGTGGCAGTGCTCCAAGGGAGGAAACCATGGGCTTCAGTCGGTTCAGGCGTGAAACGAGGCAACCTTTAACGTTCGCCGTGATCCTGGCGCTGCTCCTGGCCTTGATCCCGGCCCTTGCCGCCCCCGCGGCCGCAGCCGCCCCCGGCATCAAGGTCACTTTCAAGATCGAGTACCTCCGCCAGATCGAGGACCCCGACAGCGGCGGCGTGGGCGACGGCGACTACTACCCCAAGGTCCAGATCGCCGACGGCCCCTTGGAGATCGGCCCGCGAATTGAGGACGACGAGTTCGAACCCTTCGGCCTGCCGGAAGCCCCCAACGGCTGGACCTTCACGAAAGACGACCTCCCGGGCGACCAACCAACCGTGGACATCAGGGTCACGCTGTGGGACTGGGACGGCGGGCTCAACACCAACGACGACCGGATGGACATCAGCCCCCGGGACCAGGACCTGGAGCTGAACCTCGTCTACGACCTGCGCTCCGGCACGTTGTCGGGTGACGACATCGTCTTCGGCACGCCCTGCGTCAAGTCCGACGGGCAGACCGCCAAGGGCGAGACCTGCGTCGAGGGCGACGGCGACCACGGCTTCCCCCGCAACAACGACGGCCGGATCACCAGAATCGGCATCACCGCCAGCGCCGAGATGCCCGACACCGACGGCGACGGCATCCCGGACATCGTCGAACTGACCGGCATCAGGAACCGCAGCGGCGGCGTCATCGCCGACCTGCCCGCGCTCGGCGCCGACCCGTGCCGCAAGACGATCATCCTGCAGCTCGACTTCATGGCCGACACCAACCCGACCACCCGGCACTCTCACCAGCCCAAGCCCGGCGCGATCACCCTGGTTCGCAACACCCTCGACGCCGCTCCGTTCCCGGCCACGAATCCATGCCCCTATCCGGGGACACATCGCGACGGCATCGACTTCGTCTACCTCCAAGGAGCGCAACTCGCCGAACAGCAACAAATGGGCCTGAACAGCAACGACTACCGGAACGCACGAAACGCCAACTTCCCCGCCGAGCTGGCCCGTTACGCCCACTACGGGATCTTCGCCCACGACCTCCTCGGCGACCCGGGCACCTCGGGCCAGTGCTGCGAACCCACCCGGGACAACAACAAGGACTTCATCGTCACCCTCGGCTCATGGCGGACCATGTGCGTGGCCGACTTCACCCGCGACTACGGCGGCGACGACACCCTGCAGACCACGGCAGGTGGTGACGACGTCACCGTCGGCACCCAGATCCACGTCGGCGACAACCGCCAGTGCGACACGACCAGCGCCCACCCCACCGACATCCAGGTGCTCACCCCCGGCACGGGCGACGCCGACGCCAAGGTCGGTACCGAGCAGGACCAGGCCGGCACCCTCCTGCACGAGCTCTTCCACGCCCTGGGCCTGCGGCACGGCGGCGACAACAACGACAACTACAAGCCCAACTACCTCAGCTTCATGAACTACTTCTTCCAGACGGGCATCCCGAACAGCCCGCCGCCGCTGCTGGTCAATCAGTTGCGCGACTGGAAGGTGGGCGCGGTACGTCTGGGCCTGTCCAACGGCAAGCTGCCCCCGCTGAACGAAGACCTGAACGATGGGGGGCTGAACGAGTCCGCGGGGATCAGCGATGGCACGGACTGGACGTTCTGGTGGACCGACAACCTCGCCAACCCGGGCAGCGGTTTCCGTCCGCTCCGGGCGGGCGCCGGGAACGGGCCGCTCAACTGGAACGACAACCGCACGGCCGGCACCAACGTCCCGATCATCGACGCCGGCAACGTGAGCGTGGACATCAACGCCGAGAAAGGTCTGACCACCCTCAGGGATCACGACGACTGGCCCGCGATCAGGTTCCGGGCGCAGTCCCCCGACCGCCTGGGCTGGGCGTGCAGCAGCTGGCCCGCGTCCTCGCCCACCTGCGCCGGGGCCGGTGGCAGCGTGGAGAAGGAACTGGGCTTCGCCGCCGTGATCCGCCAGGAGATCTCGTTCTTCAACTTCTATGACCCCGATATCGCCACGAAGAAGACCGTCGACAAGGCAGACGCCGAGCCCGGCGACACCCTCACCTACCCGGTCAAGCTGGACAACATCGGCACTGGCCAAGCAACCGCGATCGTTCTGAAGGACACCCCGCCGACCGGCGACGCTCAAACGCGCCAGGTCGGACAGCTGGGCGCAGGTGGTACGAGCACAGAGACGTTCACGTACAAGATCCCCTGCGATACCGAGGACGCCGCCGTGCTGACCAACAAGGCCGAGGTGACCGCGAAGGACCTCGCCGGCGGAGCCGAGGCCAGAACGGACAACAACACTGCGACCGCCTCGACCAAGGTCCACGCCCCCAAGCTCACCCTCGAAAAGCGCGCGACCGCCACGGTCAACGCCGGTGAGGCGATCACGGTCGACCTGAAGGTCGCCAACGTCGGCAGCGCCAAGGCCACCGGCGTCGTCCTGACCGACACGCTCCCGAAGGAGGTCTACTACAGCCAGGCCCTCGACCAAGGCACAGGTCCCCATCCGACCGAGGTCACCCGCAACGCCGATGGGACAACGACGCTGACGTGGTCGCTGGGCGAACTGACCGCGAGCGCCACCCGGTCCGTGCAGTTCACGGCCAGGCCCAGCCTGCTGTTCTCCGCCGGGGACAAGCTGAACGACCACGCTTCCGTGACGTACCGCAACATCAACGGCTGCGTCTACGAGCCGGTGACCGCGACGGCCACCACGACGATCACCGAAGTCACGCCGACCCGCGACCCGCGTTCGCACGGCTACTGGAAGACCCACCCGGAGGAGCGCACAGCCGAGTTGCTGGCCCGGGTTCAGGCCACCTACCAGCAGTTCGACAGCTCGGGAAACGGGGCACTGGACAACTCAGAGGCCGGGGTCGTGCTCTCGGCGGGCGGGCCGCAGCCGGGTCCCGCCAGGTTCCAGCTGCTGGCGACCTTGCTCGACCTTGCCGCGCGGCAGATCAACGCCTCCACGAAGATCGACAGCGCGCTCACCCGCAAGCTCGGGACGCGTACCGTCGGAGAAGCCGTCCGGTACGGCTTCGCCACCCTGGCCCTGCCGGTCGACAGCTCGACGGCCCAGCGGTACGCCGACGCCACCGCCCTGCTCGACGAGATCGTCAACAACAAGAGCGAGGCCTACTGAGTACAGAGGGGGCCGCAGCTACGTGGACCCTAGCGCGGGAAGCGTCACCTGACTGGCTACCAGCGCGGCAGTGGCCGCCGCCCCAAGCGGGGCGGCGGCCCCCCCCCCCGTGGGGGGTGCGCCAACGGCGGGGGTTTACACATCGGAAGAGCACACCACTGAACTCCAGTCACACGCAAGACAAA
>NZ_JBFANV010000028.1:0-123598 GCF_040674955.1 Nonomuraea sp. NPDC049695
CGCCGCAAGGAAGGACAGCGTCAGCCCCGCTTCACCCACCCCATGGTGATGATCAGCGACCGGCCCGCCGAGATCGAGGACCGAGCCGTCCCCGGACACTGGGAAGGAGACCTGATCATCGGCGGCGACCAGAAATCCGCGATCGGCACCCTGGTCGAACGCACCACCCGGTACGTCCTGCTCGTCCACCTCGGCCGCAGACGCACCGCCGAACACGTCGCCGAGGCCCTCATCGCCACCATGAACACCCTGCCCGGCCCACCTCAAACGCTCCCTCACCTGGGACCAAGGCTCGGAGATGGGCCTGCACCACGAGTTCACCATGGCCGCCGACATGCCCGTCTACTTCTGCGACCCCCACTCACCCTGGCAGCGCGGCAGCAACGAAAACACCAACGGCCTGCTGCGCCAGTACTTCCCCAAAGGCAGCAACCTGGCCGTCCACACCCCCGATGACCTCGCGGCAGTCGCCGCCGAACTCAACGGCCGCCCACGCAAAACGCTCGGCTGGGACACCCCAGCCGAGCGTCTCGCTAAGCTCCTGACCGAAGCCAGCTGACAAGCCGTGTTGCAACGACCCCTGGAATCCGCCCTCTCCTCCGGCGGGCCTTTCGCTGTGCGGTCCGGCGCGGGGAGAAGATAGGGTAAACTCTTACATGGTTGTGTCAGGACGCCTGGCACGCGTTTCGCGTTTTGGGCCCAGGTGTCGTACACTCCTTAGTCGGCTCACTATGACTATCACGCGTCGGTGACCGTTGCCGGTCGCCGCTCTCTCCGAAGCGTGAGGTCGCGGCTGCTAGTGACCCGAGCCTCAGACGATCGATCAGTGAAACGCGAGGAATTTTGGCCAAGAAAGACGGCGCCATCGAGATCGAGGGCACTGTGGTCGAGTCGCTCCCGAACGCGATGTTCCGGGTGCAGCTCGACAACGGCCATAAGGTCCTGGCCCACATCAGCGGCCGGATGCGGATGCACTACATCCGGATCCTGCCTGACGACCGGGTAGTCGTTGAACTGAGCCCCTACGACCTGAGTCGTGGGCGGATCGTCTACCGATACAAGTAAGACGTCTGAGGAATCAAGGACAATGAAGGTAAAGCCGAGCGTCAAGAAGATCTGCGACAAGTGCAAGGTGATCCGCCGGCACGGTCGCGTCATGGTGATCTGCGACAACCTGCGCCACAAGCAGCGCCAGGGCTAGTCGCCGCAAGGCTTCTCCGAGTCCGCCCCGACATCAGGGAGCGGGCTCGACGCATGAGGAGCCTGAGTCAGTAATCGCGTTGCACACCTGAACAGGCGGGCCTTTTCAGAAGGCCCGAACCATTCGGGAGACCCCCGGTCGGAGGCCGGGGCCCTCACCCCGGGCATTGGGGAGGGGTAGTGCGGCGCAAGACCTCCGCCACAAAGAAGGAGAATGCCCGACCATGGCTCGCCTGGTTGGCGTCGACCTCCCCCGCGAGAAGCGGCTGGAGATCGCTCTCACCTACATCTACGGAATCGGCCGCACCCGCGCCCAGGAGATCCTCCAGGCCACCGGTGTCAGCGGCGACCTCCGCGTGCACCAGCTCAGCGACACCGAGCTCGTCCCGATGCGTGACTACATCGAGGCGAACTTCAAGATCGAGGGTGACCTGCGCCGCGAGGTCCAGGCCGACATTCGTCGCAAGATCGAAATCGGTTGTTACCAGGGCATCCGGCACCGCAAGGGCCTGCCCGTCCACGGTCAGCGCACGCAGACCAACGCGCGCACCCGCAAGGGCAAGAAGAAGACCGTGGCCGGTAAGAAGAAGCCCGGTAAGAAGTAGTCCACAGCCGCGGACCGAAGACCTCAGGAGTAATGGCAAGCAATGCCTCCTAAGAGCCGTCAGGGCGCCCCGAAGAAGGTGCGCCGCAAGGAGAAGAAGAACGTCGCTCACGGGCACGCCCACATCAAGAGCACGTTCAACAACACGATCGTCTCGATCACCGACCCGAACGGGAACGTGATCTCCTGGGCCAGCGCCGGCCACGTGGGTTTCAAGGGCTCCCGTAAGTCCACCCCGTTCGCCGCGCAGATGGCCGCGGAAAACGCCGCACGCCGCGCCATGGAGCACGGCATGCGCAAGGTCGACGTCTTCGTCAAGGGTCCCGGCTCCGGCCGTGAGACCGCGATCCGCTCGCTGCAGGCCACCGGCCTCGAAGTGGGCTCGATCCAGGACGTCACCCCGGTTCCGCACAACGGCTGCCGCCCGCCGAAGCGCCGCCGCGTCTGAATTAGCCCAGGAGATACAGAGAAATGGCTCGTTACACGGGCGCGGACTGCAAGCTCTGCCGTCGCGAGAAGACCAAGCTCTTCCTCAAGGGCAGCAAGTGCGAATCCGCCAAGTGCCCCATCGAGATCCGTCCTTACCCGCCGGGTGAGCACGGCCGCGGACGCCCCAAGGAGTCCGAGTACCAGCTTCAGCTTCGCGAGAAGCAGAAGACCCGCCGCATCTACGGCGTCCTCGAGAAGCAGTTCCACAACTACTACGAGGAGGCCGCGAGCAAGACCGGCAAGTCGGGTGAGGTGCTGCTCCAGATCCTGGAGAGCCGGCTCGACAACGTGGTCTACCGCGCCGGTTTCGCTCAGTCGCGCGACGCCGCCCGCCAGCAGGTCCGTCACGGGCACTTCCTGGTGAACGGCAAGAAGGTCGACATCCCGTCCTACCGCGTGCGCGAGCACGACATCATCGAGGTCCGCGAGACCAAGCGCAACCTGATGCCCTACGAGGTCGCCAGGGCGACCGCGGGTGAGCGCACTGTTCCCGCGTGGCTCGGCGTCGTGCCGGACAAGCTCCGCGTCCTGGTTCACCAGCTGCCGGTTCGCCAGCAGATCGACACCCAGGTCCAGGAGCAGCTCATCGTCGAGTACTACTCGAAGTGAGCCTTGGCTGAGGTGCGGATTTCCGCACCTCAGCTACGCTGTTTATCGGAGTGGCGTCATATAGCGGGCGTCACACGAAACAAGGGGAGACCCGCACATGCTGATCGCTCAGCGCCCGACTCTTCTCGAAGAGTCGATCGACGACACCCGGTCCCGGTTCGTCATCGAGCCGCTGGAGCCGGGCTTCGGCTACACCATCGGCAACTCGCTCCGTCGCACGCTGCTGTCGTCCATCCCGGGCGCGGCCGTGACGAGCATCCGGATCGAGGGCGTCCTGCACGAGTTCTCGACCGTTCCCGGGGTCAAGGAAGATGTCACCGACATCATCCTCAACCTCAAGGAGCTGGTCGTCTCCTCCGAGCACGACGAGCCGGTCGTGATGTACCTGCGCAAGCAGGGCCCGGGTGAGGTCACCGCCGCCGACATCGCGCCGCCGGCCGGTGTCGAGGTGCACAACCCCGAGCTCCGCATCGCCACGCTCAACGGCAAGGCGAAGCTGGAGATGGAGCTGACCGTCGAGCGCGGTCGCGGCTACGTCTCCGCCGCCCAGAACAAGCAGCCGGGCCAGGAGATCGGGCGCATCCCGATCGACTCGATCTACTCCCCGGTGCTCAAGGTCACCTACAAGGTCGAGGCGACCCGAGTCGAGCAGCGCACCGACTTCGACCGCCTGATCCTCGACGTCGAGACCAAGCCGGCCATGAAGCCCCGCGACGCGGTGGCCTCCGCCGGTAAGACCCTCGTCGAGCTCTTCGGCCTGGCCCGCGAGCTCAACGTCGAGGCCGAGGGCATCGACATCGGCCCGTCGCCGACCGACGCCGCCCTGGCCGCCGACCTGGCGCTGCCGATCGAGGAGCTCAACCTCACGGTTCGCTCCTACAACTGCCTCAAGCGCGAGGGCATCCACACCGTGGGCGAGCTCGTCGCCCGCAGCGAGCAGGACCTGCTGGACATCCGCAACTTCGGCGCCAAGTCGATCGAAGAGGTCAAGCAGAAGCTGCACGAGATGTCGCTGGCGCTCAAGGACTCCCCGCCCGGGTTCGACCCGAGCGCGGTGGCCGGTGGCGGTTACGACGACGACGACAGCGCGTACGTCGAGACCGAGCAGTACTGATCCCGCTTTTCGAGGGCCCCGCGCAGTGTCATGGCGCGGGGCCACAGTAACGGATCGCACACAAAGCGACAGCGATCCGGCCCGACTCCGGTACCTGGTACGGCCGGGGCGGGTTAATCCAAGAGGAGAAAGACCATGCCCAAGCCCACCAAGGGTGCACGTCTTGGCGGCAGCCCGGCGCACGAGCGGCTGATCCTGGCCAACCTGGCCACCGATCTGTTCCGCCACGGCAAGATCCGCACGACGGTCACGAAGGCCAAGCGCCTGCGTCCGCTGGCGGAGCGCCTGATCACCAAGGCGAAGAAGGGCGACATCCACAACCGTCGCCAGGTCCTGACCGTCGTCAAGGACAAGGGCGTCGTTCACCACCTCTTCACCGAGATCGCGACGACGTTCGCCGAGCGTCCCGGTGGCTACACCCGGATCACCAAGGTCGGTCCGCGTAAGGGCGACAACGCCCCGATGGCGGTCATCGAGCTGGTGACCGAGCCGCTGAACGCCGTCACGACCCGCCGCACCGAGGCCCCGGCCGCCGCCACGGCCCCGGCGCCCGCCGCGGAGGAGACCGAGGCCCCCAAGGCCGAGGAGGCCGCTGAGGCTCCCGAGGCCGCCGCCGAGGAGGCCCCCGCTGCGGAGGCCGCCGCCGAGGAGGCTCCGGCCGCCGAGGCCGAGGCGAAGAAGGACGAGGCCTGATCTCTCAGGCCGCATGAGACGGGCCCGGACCCCTGCGGGGGTGCGGGCCCGTTTTTCAGTTGAAGGAGGATCATCGTGGTACGGCTCCGCCTCGACCTCGCGTACGACGGGACCGATTTCTCCGGCTGGGCCAGGCAGCCGGGGCGCCGTACGGTCCAGGGCGAGATCGAGCAGGCGCTGGGCCGGATCCTGCGCCTCGAAGGGCCCGCCATGCTGACCGTGGCCGGCCGTACCGACGCGGGGGTGCACGCGCGCGGCCAGGTGGCCCACGTGGACGTGCCGGACGGGTCCCTGGCCGAGCTCGACGGCAACCGCGGGCCGCTGGGCGTCGATGAGCGGCTCTCTGCGCTCGTCCGGCGGCTGGGTGGGGTCTTGCCCCCGGATGTACGTGTTTCTCGCGTCTCCGTGGCTCCTGAGGGCTTTGACGCGCGTTTCTCGGCGATGTTCCGGCGGTACGCGTACCGGGTGAGCGATGCGGTGGGCGGCGTCGACCCGCTGCGGCGTCGTGAGGTGGTCTGGCACAACCGGTCCCTGGACGTCGGCGCCCTGAACGCGGCGGCGGCGCGGCTGCTCGGGGAGCACGACTTCGCGGCGTTCTGCAAGAAGCGCGAAGGGGCCACCACGATCAGGGAACTGCAGCGGCTGGAGTGGGCACGCGAGCCGGACGGGGTGCTGGTGGCGACCGTCGTGGCGGACGCGTTCTGCCACTCGATGGTGCGGGCGCTGGTCGGGTCGCTGCTGGCGGCGGGCGACGGCAGCCGTCCCGTGGAGTGGCCGGGCGAGGTGCTGACGCGGGCCGTACGCGACTCTGGGGTGCACGTCGCGCCCGCGCACGGATTGTGCCTGGAGGAGGTCGGCTATCCGGGGGAGGCGCAGCTCGCCGCGCGGGCCTCGGCCACGCGGCGAGTACGGACTGCGTCTGATCGCCGAGCCGCTCCGCCGGTAGGCTCAACCCTTGGTGACCCGGCGTTCCAGGACGAGTGAGGTCTGGTCGCGCAGCGCCCCGCTGACCTTGGGGAGCGTCTTGTCCTTCGGGTCGGGCGTGTGGCCGTCGGCGTACGTGGCGTAGCTGAAGACCATGTAGCGCCCCCACACCAGACCGGACGCGTAGCCGCCGGCGATGTGCACGCGCTCGCCGCCCGAGCCCGCGGCACCGGGGAGCGGGCGGAACCAGATATTGCGTGACAGGTTCTTGGCCTTGTCGGCGGCGGCGGCCGCGTCCTTGTCGGGGAGGACCGCTATGCCCGTGGTGACGGCGTAGCGGCGCTTGCTGTCGACGTACGTGGCCCTGAGCACGCGGCCGCACTTCCGCTCGCGCAGCGCGTCGGCGAAGGCACCCACGGCGGCCTTGTCGCAGCTCGTCTCCATGTCGGCCTTGATCCTGGTGAACGTCGTGCCCGCCGCGCTCACCTTCTTCTTCGGGAACGCCTCGGACAGCGACAGCTTCTGCGGGTCGGTCTGCTCGGAGTTGAGGATCGACGTGCCGCCCGGCGCGTCCGAGGGCTGGGCGTCTGACGGCTCGGCGGACGGCGGCTGCTCGGAGCTCGCCTGCCCCGACGCGCTGGGCCGGGCGGCGGTCGTGGTGGGGGCGGGGGGGCTCACCGCCTGGTAGGCGAAGAAGCCGCCGGTGGCCACCCCGGCCAGGGCGAGGGCACCCAACGTGACGAACAGGGCACGCCTGCTCTTTCCGGGCGGTGCCGGCGGCGGGGGCGGGGTCTGGAACGGGGGCTGTTTGAACGCTCCGCTCGGGAACGCGGGGCCGCCGCCCGGGGGGAGGGGCTTCTGGCCCCAGGTGTCCCTGGGGAACGGCAGGTCGGGCAGCTTGGTCTCGGTCGGGGGAGTGGGCGGCCAGACGGGTACGTCGCCGGGCTCCGCCGGGTGGACCGGCACGTTGGCGGGGTCGGAGAGCGAGACGGGCGGGTGGTCGCGCCTGGCGGCCTTGGGGTCGAAGTAGTGGGCCGGTTGCTTGGTGCCGTGGGGTGGTTCCGCGGCGCCCTCCTGGTCGGGCGGCCGGGTCTCCTCCTGCGGCGGGGCGACGGGGGCCGACAGTGGAACGCTCCTCTGCCTGGCTGGAGGGGCGCTCGCCTGCTTGGACGGAGGGGCGTCGTCCGCCTCGGCGGGGTGCTGCGCGTCCTCCTGCTGCCGCGGTGCGCCGGCTCCCGCCTGGGCTCGTTGGGACGCTTCCCTACGCGCTGCCTCCGGGTCGAAGTAGTGGGCCGGGCGGGTGAAGCCCTCCGGGTTGGTGGCGTTCGGGTCGAAGGGGGTGCTCGGCTCGTCGTTGTCGGGCTCGGCCACCAGCTCGCCCGTGGCGGCGGGCCAGGGCGGCACGGCGTGCGGGTCGCTGAGGGGCGCGGGCCACGCCGGCATGCCCGCCGCGGCGGCGGTGAACGCCGGCGGGGGCTCCCAGGGCGGCGCGCCGGGCACGACGGGGCCGGCCGGCGGAAGGGGCGGCCGGGCCGGGCGAGTCGGGTCGGAGAGCGGGATGTACGGCCGTAGCTCGCCCGGCCGGGTGGGCTCTACGTCGTCGTCGGCGAACCAGTCGTACTCCGCGGCGTCGTCTCCCGCGACCTCCCACGGCTGCGTGCCGGGCGGCTCGTCGGGGTCGGGCAGGTTCGGTGGCGGGCCCTGGAAGACGGGGATGGCAGGGTGCTCGCCGGCGCCTGCGGCTCCGCCTGAGGGGGCGGACTCCGATCGGCCGGGTGACGCGTGCGCCGCGTCGTGGGCGGACGCGGACGCCGCGTCATCGCCGGAGCCACGCACCCCGCCATCGCCGGAGCCACGTCCTGCGCTTTCGGCGGAGCCACGTGCCGCATGGTCGGCGGGGTCGCGCATCCCGCCATCGGCGGAGCCACGTGCCGCGCTGCCGGCGGAGCCGCGTACGGCGCCGTCGGCGGGGCCACGTGGCACGCCGTCGGTGGGGCCGTGTACGGCGCCCTCGGCGGCATCACGTGTCATGCCCTCGGCGGAGTCGTGTGCTGCCTCGTCGGCAGGCGTGAACGCCGATGGCATGTCTCGCCCGCCGATCTGCCCGAAGCTCGGCGGTGGCGTCGCCGGTGCGGACGAGCCGTCGGCTTCCCTGCGATCGGGCTCGGACCCGGGTTCCTGGCCACGCATAAGGGGGAGCCTAGCGAGAGCAGCGAGATCGTTATGTCGGTATGAGCGTTCCCAGAGGGATCCGGCATCCCGTTTGGCTGCCTAACGCGCACGAAGCCCGTTTCGCTACTGGGGGGCGCCGGTCAGTGAGCGGTTGTCCAGAGCCTTGAAGACCGTCGCCTTGGTGATGTCGTTGATCGCGGAGAAGAGCTGCTTGGAGCCCTTCTTGTCCGGCTTCGTGCCGTCCTTGTTCTGGAACCAGACCATGATCGCGTAGTGGCCGTGCGTCCAGATCTTGGCCCCGCCTGCGCCCGAACCGAGCTGTTTGGTGACACTGTCCTTGCCTGCCAGCGGCTTCACGTAGTTGCTCGTGCTGCCGACCTTGGCCACCTTGCTGGCGGACTTGCTGCTCTTGAGGTTGGCCACGCCGATCGTGCCGATCACCTTGCCGGCCTTGTCGCGGAAGCTCGCGCGTACGAGCTGGGTGCAACTGCCGGCCTTGAGGGCCTTCTTCAGCGCGTCGCCCAGGGCGCCGTCACTGCACTTCTTGTCCTTGCTGGTGATCGTCATCTCGTACGACCGGCCAGAGACAGTGATCTTCTTCTGCTTGCCGAAGATCTCTTTCACCGTGATCGGCTCGGGGTCCGAGGAGCGCTCGGCCGCGAAGCCGTACTTGCCGGGCGGGGCCGACGGGAGCGGCGCCGAGGTCCGGGCCGGTACGGAGGCCTGGGTGGTGGCGGGGTCGTCGGCGTTGAACATCAGCGCGAGGCCGCCGCCGAGCAGGCCGAGCACCGCGATGCCGCCGAGGGCGAACCAGAGCGGGGCGCGCGAGCGCGGACCCTCGTCGTACGGGCTCCAGCCGACACGGCTCTGCGGTGCCCTCTCGGACTTGCCCTTCGACGCCTTGTCGGCTTTATCAGGCTTGTCAGCTTTGTCTGGCTTGCCCGGCACGTCAGGCTGGTCGAAGTCGTCGGCGGCGCGCCCCCTGCGGGAGCGGCGGGAACCTCTCGGAGCGTCGGCGTCGGCGGCCCCAGGAGCGTCAGGACCGTCAGGCGCGCCAGGACCACCGGGCGCGCCGGGACCACCCGGGCCACCGGGACCACCGGGACCACCCGGACCACCGGGACCGCCTGGACCGTCGGGACCACCGGGGAAGCCCGGACCGCCAGGACCTCCGGGGAAGCCCGGGAAGCCCGGACCGTCGGGGCCGCCGGGGAAGCCGGGACCGCCCTGAGCAGGGGGGCCACCCGGATCGCCCGGCGCGCGGCGACGGCCCTGACCACCCTGACCGTTGCCCGCAGGCTGGAACATGCTCCCCATCCCGTAGGGGGCGCCGTTTTCACGTCCTTCGGGAAAACCCATGCGGCGACATTACCGTGATGTTCGTCATCGGGTTCCGAAGTCCTGGGTCCACCATGGCCCGTCCGGGCCTGATGCGACGCCCACGCCGATGGCTTTCAGGTCGCAGTCGAGGATGTTCTTGCGGTGGTCGGGGCTGCCGAGCCAGCCGCTCACCGCCTCTTCGGGTGTGCTGTATCCGGCGCCGATGTTCTCGGCGGCGCCCCAGTGGTACCCGGCGCGCTCCATCCGGTCCCACGGTGACGAGCCGTCGGGAGAGTTGTGGGAGAGCTGCCTGGTGGTCGCCATCTCCAGCGAGTGCGTACGCGCGGAGCGGGTGAGCCCTCCGTCCACCCTGAGGGCCCCGCAGCCGTGCCTGGACCTGGCCGAGTTGGTGAGCGAGACGACCCTGGCCGCCAGGCCGGGCATGGCCTGCACGCCGGTGCTGCCGTCGCTGAGCAATGCCGGATTGTCCTGGCTGTTGAACCCGGGGATCTGGCCCTCGGGCGTCTTGGTGGACCTGGGGGTGGTCCTGCTGCGCGGCACGGTCTTGGTGGTGAGCTTCCTGGGGATCATCTCGGCGTGCTGCTGCGCCTTCTTGGCCGAGGTCGGCGCGGGATTGGCAGTGGCGGCGGCCGGCGGGGCGCTCTCGTTCAGGTAGACGTGGCGGGCCGGATCGGTGTCGTCGCTCAGCCGGCCGATCAGTACGCCCGTGAACAGCACGGCCATGAGGCAGGCGAGCAACCCCAGGTGATTCCGGCGCCGAGCGCCCTGCTGGGTTTGCCGGGGGTGAGAGTTCTGCCACATACCGCCGCTAACGATAGGGATGTCTGGTCCTGGGAAAGAAGAGGTCCCAGGGAAACGAAACCGAACCGTTCTGCGATCAGGTAGACTCACACACCGGGTTACCGTCATTTTGACCTGCGCGCCTATGGGCGGGTAGCTTAGGTTCGTTGTGTGCATAGGTCCGTGAGACCAATGCGCGGCGCGTCCGGCGTCATCTCCCGTGTTGAGGAGACGGAAGGTCCGGGCCGTCGTGTGCCCGCACCGACCGACCAATGTTAGCTGTCACTTCCGACAGCGCCGAAGACGCGAGCATAAAGAAGGCTACGACCGTGCGCACGTACTCACCGAAGCCCGCCGACGTCCAGCGTCAGTGGTACGTCATCGACGCGACCGATGTCGTGCTGGGCCGGCTGGCCAGCCACGTCGCGACCCTGCTCCGCGGCAAGCACAAGCCGATCTTCGCTCCGCACGTCGACACCGGTGACTTCGTCATCGTGATCAACGCGGACAAGGTCGCGCTCAGCGGCAACAAGCTTGAGCAGAAGAAGGCGTACCGCCACTCGGGCTACCCGGGCGGTCTGCGTTCCGTCACGTACGGCGAGCTCATGGAGAAGCGGCCGGACAAGGCCGTCGAGAAGGCCGTCAAGGGCATGCTTCCCAAGAACTCCCTCGGCCGGAAGATGGCGAAGAAGCTGAAGGTCTACGCGGGTTCCGAGCACCCGCACCAGGCCCAGCAGCCGGTGCAGTTCCAGATCACCCAGATCGCCCAGTAGTAGTTCGAAAGATTTAGAGGAGAACCGTGGCTGAGCCCACTGGTGTCGAGACGGCCGTCGTCGAGGCCGAGCTGGAGGAACTCTCCGGCGAGGACTTCCCGTCCGAGTACACCACCGAGTCCGCCGCCAGCGCCGACGCGCCCGTCCGCAAGCCCGTCACCACGGGCAACTCGTACGGCACCGGCCGCCGCAAGGAGGCGATCGCCCGCGTGCGCATCGTCCCCGGCACCGGCAAGTGGACGATCAACGGTCGTTCGCTGGACGTCTACTTCCCCAACAAGGTCCACCAGCAGATCGTCAACGAGCCCTTCGTGGTGCTCGGCGCCGAGGAGGCGTTCGACGTCATCGCGCGCATCGACGGCGGCGGCGTGACCGGCCAGGCCGGTGCGCTGCGCATGGGTCTGTCCCGCGCCCTGGCGATCCTGGACGTCGAGGTCAACCGCCCGCCGCTGAAGAAGGCCGGCTTCCTCACCCGTGACGCCCGCGCCACGGAGCGGAAGAAGTACGGCCTCAAGAAGGCCCGCAAGGCTCCGCAGTACAGCAAGCGCTAAATTGGCGCGCCTCTTCGGCACCGACGGGGTCCGTGGGGTCGCCGGCCGCGACCTCACGGCGCAGCTCGCCATGGACCTCGCGGTCGCGGCGGCTCACGTCCTCGGCGATGCAGGCGCGTTCGCAGCCACCGGGCGCCGACCGGTGGCTGTCGTAGGCCGGGACCCGCGTGCCTCGGGAGAATTTCTCGAGGCCGCCGTGGTCGCCGGCCTTGCGGCGTCTGGTGTGGACGTGCTGCGCCTCGGCGTGCTGCCCACCCCTGCCGTCGCCCACCTCACCGCAGCGCTCGGCGCCGATCTCGGCGTCATGCTGTCGGCCTCGCACAATCCGGCGCCTGACAACGGCATCAAGTTCCTGGCGCGTGGCGGCTTCAAGCTGTCCGACGCGGTCGAGGACGAGATCGAGCGGCGCCTGGGCGATGAGTGGACCTTTCCCGTCGGCTCCGGCGTGGGCCGGGTGCGGGACGCGTACGGTGAGGCCAACCGGTACATCTCTCACGTGCTGACCACGATGAACGCGGCCCTCGACGGGCTCGACATCGTGGTCGACTGCGCCCATGGGGCCGCCCACATGGTGGCTCCCGAGGCGCTGGTCCGCGCGGGCGCCAGGGTCGAGGCCATCGGCGCGAGGCCCGACGGCCTCAACATCAACGCCGGCCACGGCTCCACCCATCTGGAGAAGCTCCAGCAGGTGGTCGTGTCGCGCGGGGCCGACCTCGGCGTGGCCTACGACGGCGACGCCGACCGCTGCCTGGCGATCGACCACACGGGCGCGATCATCGACGGTGACCGCATCATGGCCATCCTCGCCGCCGCCATGCACGGCGAGGGCCTGCTGGCCAAGGACACCGTGGTGGCGACCGTGATGTCCAACCTGGGCTTCAAGCTGGCCATGCGCGATGCGGGCATCACCGTGGTGGAGACCGCGGTGGGCGACCGTTACGTGCTGGAGCGCATGAAGTCCGACGGCTTCAACCTCGGCGGCGAGCAGTCGGGCCACGTCATCATGCTCGACCACGCGACCACCGGCGACGGCCTGCTCACCTCGCTCCACCTGCTGGGCGTGATGGCCAAGTCGGGCCTGCCGCTGAAGGAGCTGGCCGCGGTGATGACGCCGCTGCCGCAGATCCTGATCAACGTCAAGGGCGTGGACAAGGGTAAGGCCTCGGCGTCCGAGCTGCTGGCCGCCGTCGCGGAGGCGGAGGCCGAGCTGGGCGAGACGGGCCGGGTCCTGATCAGGCCGAGCGGCACGGAGCCGATGATCCGCGTCATGGTGGAGGCCGCGTCGGAGGAGCACGCCACCCAGGTGGCGGATCGCCTCGCCGACGTCGTACGCAAGGTCTGCGCCTGAGCGTCTCTTCGTGACGGCCCGCGGGATGATCCCGCGGGCCGTTCGCCTATTCGTCCCCGGTGAGCGAGAAGACCCGCAGCCGCCGGCCCGCCCAGAACACGCCGACGACCGTGACGACGATGAGGGCGGGTACGGCGAAGCTCAGCGCGACGTCCGCCCGGAGGAAGCCCGAGTCGGAGATCTGGTCGGCGATCGACTCCGCCCACCGCTGGATCGAGAACTTGTGGGCGCCCGGCATGAAGCCGCCCACCACGCTCTCCCAGACGAGGGCGTAGATGATGCCGATCGTGACGGCGTGCCGGGTGACGACGCCCAGCAGGAGGAAGACGGCCGCGTAGGCGACGCCAGCCACCAGGGCTCCCAGCGCGAAACCCGGGGCGATGCCGTCCTCGTTGCCGATCAGCAGCCAGGCCGCGAAGTAGGTCGGCACGGCGCCGAACAGGGCCATCAGCGAGACCGCCACCAGGAACTTGGTCTGGGCGATGACCGGGCGGGAGATCGGCTTGGACATCAGGTGGATGATCGTGCCGTCGTCGATCTCCGGGGCGATGACGCCCGTGCCGGTGATCACGCCCAGCAGGGGCAGCATGGTGCCGATGGCGAAGTTCTGCATCAGGTCGACGGCCATCTTCTGGTCGTTTCCGCCGAGCACACGGAACAGCACGGCCAGGCCGATCAGCGCCAAGGGCAGCAGGAGCAGCAGGATGATCCGGCGGCGACCGAGCAACGCCCGGTAGGTGATACCGGCGACAACTGGGTTCATCAGGTGCTCCTGGTGATCAGGTAGGCGAAGACGCTCTCCAGGTCCTCGTCCGCGGGGGAGACCTGGTGCAGGTGTACGCCCTCCGCCTGCGCCACCCGGGGGAGCAGCCAGGCGAAGCGGCGGAACTCGGTGGCCTGGACCTCGAGACCGTCGGGACGCAGGGTGATGCCGCCCGTCGACTGGTCGCGCATGAGGGCGGCGGCGAGCTTCCTGTCGTCGCTCGAACGGATCATGAACAGGTGGGGCCTGTCGGTCATCAGCCGCCTGATCTCGCGGAAGTTGCCCGAAGCCGCGTGCCGCCCCGCCACCAGGACCTCGATGTGCTGCGCGACCCGTTCGACCTCCTCCAGGATGTGGGAGCTGAACAGGATCGTCTTGCCCGCCGTGCCCATGGCGCGGATCAGGTCCATGAGGTGGAGGCGCTGGCGGGGGTCCATGCCGTTGAACGGCTCGTCGAGCAGGAGCACCGGCGGGTCGTGAACGAGCGCGGCGGCCACCTTGACGCGCTGGCGCATGCCCTTCGAGTACGTCTCCACGCGGCGGTCCTTGGGCTCCTCCATCTCGACCGTGGCCAGGGCCTTGCGAGCGGCCTCGACCGGGTCGCTCAGCCCGTGGAGGCGGGCGGCGGAGAGGACGAACTGCCAACCGGTGAGGAAGCCATACACGCCCTCCCGCTCCGGGACCAGGCCGATGTTCCGGTAGATGTGGTGGTTTTTCCAGACCTGATGCCCGTCCAGCGTGACCGAGCCGCCGGACGGGGCCAGGAAGCCGGCCATCATGTGGAGGAGCGTGGACTTGCCCGCCCCGTTGGGGCCGAGCAGGCCCGTGACGCCGGGGCCGATCGTCATGGTGACGTCGTTGACCGCCACCACGTTGCCGTACCAGCGGGAAACCTGAGACAGCTCGATCTTCACCGCGAGGCCGCCTTCCTGTAGCGCAGCGCGAGAGCGGCCAGGGCGAGAGCCACCAGCACCACGAGGATCGCCGCCGAGGCCGGGCCACTCGGGTAGGCGGCGCTCTCGATGGAGTGCGGCGGAGTGTGGAACAGCCAGGACTGTACGGAGTCCACCAACCAGAACGGGTTGGCCAGCCAGGCCCAGGCGGCCGCGGACCTGTAGCCAGAGGAAGCGAGCGTCCCGTAGATCATCGGCACGGACGCCGTCGACAGCAGGTAGACGACGATCACCGAGGCCACCCCGAGCCCGCGCCGCGGCGTGAACGAGGCCAGCGCCAGCCCGAACGCCGACAGCAGCAGCGCCAGCACCAGCGCCATGACCACCGCGCCCAGGAACTCGCCGGTGGCCGGCGGCCCCGGCATGTCCACCACCAGCTCGCCGACGTAGACCAACGTCAGGGGCACCGCCACCAGCAGGAAGAGCGCCAGGGTCATCGCCGCCACCTTGGCGCCCACGTACTCGGCGATCGAGACCGGACGCGAGAGGTAGAGCGGCAGCACGCGGTGGCGCAGGTCGGGCGCGACCACGGTGGGCGCCTGGGAGGCCAGGAAGACCGCCACCACGGCCTGCATGAGGACGGCGAAGCCGCTGTAGGGGAGGATGCGCTGCTGGGCCAGGGCCATCGTCGCGATGGCCACGACGGCCGGCAGCAGCATGATGACGAAGAGGGAGAACGGCATGATCTTGCTGCGGGCCGTGCGCCCGAGGCCGAAGATGCCGCGCAGGCTGTGCACGGTGAGCGCCCTGGTCACGTAGGCGCGGCCGAGCCGGGGACCGTCGTAGTGGCGGTAGCCGATGTCGTAGATCTCAGACACCCGCGACCTCCTCCCTGAAGACGTCCTCGATGCGGTGGCGTCCCTGTTCGAGGCGGATGAGGCAGAGGTCCAGCTCGACGGCGGCGTCCCTGATCGCGTCGAACGTCTCCTGGCCGAGCACCTTGACGACCAGCAGGCGGCCCTGGCGCGAGACGGTCTGCCCGACCTCGGTGAGGCGGGCGGCCAGCGGCTCCAGCCCGTCCTCGACCTCGACCGTGACGGTCTGCGTGGCCTGGGTGAACTCGCCGATCGCGGACGAGCGCAGCAGCCGCCCGGCGTCGATGACGATCACGTGGTCGCAGATCCGTTCCAGCTCGCCCAGCAGGTGGGAGGTGACCAGCACGCTGATGCCGAACTCGGTGCCGATGCGCCTGATCAGCGTCAGCATCTCGTCGCGGCCGCGGGGGTCGAGGCCGTTGGTGGGCTCGTCGAGGAAGATCAGCTTGGGGTCGTGCACCAGAGCCTGGGCCAGCTTGACGCGCTGCTTCATGCCCGTGGAGTAGCCCCCGACGGCGCGGTAGCGCTCTTCTGCCAGGCCGACGTGGCGGAGCACGTCGGCCGCGCGCTCGCGGGCGGCCGTGCGCGGCAGGCCGGACATCTGTGCGAGGTGGACGACCAGTTCGGTGGCGGAGACGTCGGGCGGGAGACACTCATGCTCGGGCATGTAGCCGACGAGCCTGCGGATCTCGGCGCCCTGGGCGGTCACGTCCAGATCGAGCACCTTGGCGCTGCCCCCGGTGGGCGGCAGCAGGCCGAGCAGGATCTTGATCAGTGTCGACTTGCCCGCGCCGTTCGCCCCCACCAGACCGGTGACCCCGGGCCCGACGGTGACCGTGAGCTGATCGACCGCGGTGACGGTGGGGAAGCGTTTGGTAAGCCCCTCGGTGGCGAGGATGTGCATGTGCCCGACCGTACCGCCGGGCCGGGGCCGCCGCCTCGTTCAGACGGATGAACGCCGTCCTACTTGAGGCCAGAATTTCCGCTGCACCAGCAGCGTGCCGGTGCCCGCGATGACCATGCCGAGGATGTTGACCGCGAGCTGCGACACCGAACCGGAGACCTCCTTCCAGTCGCCCAGCGCCAGCGCGACGGCCACGTAGCCGGCCGCGGGCACCGTGGTGACCGAGATGAAGACGCCGACCAGGGCCGACGACTTGCCCGCCGTGATCGACAGCACTCCGGCCGCGCCGGCCAGCAGCGCCACGATGAACGAC
This sequence comes from Nonomuraea sp. NPDC049695, assembly GCF_040674955.1. NCBI lineage: Bacteria > Bacillati > Actinomycetota > Actinomycetes > Streptosporangiales > Streptosporangiaceae > Nonomuraea > Nonomuraea sp. NPDC049695. Next base: position 16,347 of record NZ_JBFANV010000028.1, read on the forward strand.
CACCGGTCCGGCTTGACGATGAACTGGACCTCCTCGTTCCGTACGAGGTGGCCGAGGTCGATCCAGCCGAGCCAGTTCGAGACCAGCGCGCAGGCGAACGTGATCGCGATCGCCACCGTGAACCCGACGACCAGCGTCCTGAACGAGGTGACGACCAGGTGCCACCTGCGGTGCAGCAGGCCGAAGCAGATGGCCGCGACCGCGCCGAACTCCGGCCCGAGCACCATCGCGCCGACGATCAGAATAGGCGAGTCCTGCAGCACGCCGATGCCCGCGAGCTGGGTGGCGATGGCCAGGAACGTGAGGTACGCCCACGTGATGCGCGAGTCGGCGTGTACCTTGTGCGCCAGCTCCTCCCACACCACGGCGTCGTCGGGATCGCCGGGCGCCTCGTCCACCGCGTGGTCCGCCGCTCTGGACAGCGAGAAGTCGACCTGCTCGATGGCGATGGAGCCCTCGGTCTCGACCCACTTGAGTCTGCCCAGCACCTCGTTCGCCGACTCGCGCGCGGCGTCGCACAGGATCACGTCACCGGCCGGCTCGCGGGCCGCGCCGGGCAGGACGACGATGTTGGTGACGCCTGGGCAGTCCTCCAACACCGCCGTCGCCTCTTCTGTGCGGGTGGCGGGGCTGATCAGTCGGAGATGCAACACAGACCACATTGTGGTCCATGCGGCGTTGACACCGGTCAGGTCTGGCGGAGGCGTACCCGTCTGACCGAGTGGTCGGCGCCTTTCTGGAGCACGAGGTCGGCGCGGCCCCGGGTGGGGGCGATGTTCTCGACCAGGTTGCGCTCGTTGATGTCGCGCCAGACGTTGACCGCGAAGTCGGTGGCCTCCTCGTACGAAAGCTCCGCGATGTACCGGAAGTACGACTTGGGGTCCTCGAAGGCGGTGCGGCGGAGCTTGTGGAAGCGGTCGACGTACCAGGTGCGTACGTCCTCGACCTTGGCGTCCACGTAGATCGAGAAGTCGAAGTAGTCGTTGACCGCGAGGGAGGTGGGCGGGGCGGGTTGGAGGACGTTGAGCCCCTCGATGATCAAGATATCCGGATTTTTCACGGCTTGGGTGGCGCCGGGCACGATGTCGTACTCCAGGTGGCTGTAGACCGGCGCGCGGACCTCCGCCGACCCCGCCTTCACCTCGGCCACGAACCTGACCAGCGCCCTGCGGTCATAGCTCTCCGGGAAGCCCTTGCGGTGCATGATGCCCTTGGACTCCAGCACCGCGTTCGGATAGAGGAAGCTGTCGGTGGTGACCAGCTCCACGTGCGGGTGCTCGGGCCAGCGGGCCAGCAGCGTGTGCAGCAGCCGCGCCGTCGTCGACTTGCCCACCGCGACGCTGCCCGCGATGCCGAGGACGTACGGCACGCGCTGCTCGGGATGCCCGAGAAACGCGCTCAGCACGCTGCTGCGCTGCTTGGACCCGGTGAAGTGCAGGTTGAGCAGCCGGGTGAGGGGGAGGTAGATGTCGGTGACCTCGGTGAGATCGATGGGATCATCGAGGCCGCGAAGCTCTTCCAGCTCATCTGCGGTGAGAGTCAAGGGCGTGTTCTTGCGGAGCTCGCTCCACTGCTCCCTGCTCAGTTCCACGTAGCCGTTGTTCACCTAGGCAGCGTAGCGATGAGGGACAAACGGGATCATGGTCGGGGCGGCCCCCGCGTGATCCACAGCCTGTGGATAAAGACGTGGGATTACCGAGACTCTGTTCGGGGAAGGAAGAGTGGCTTCGGCGAATGACGTATATGAGGATGCGCCGGCGGCTACTGTTCGAGGCTGGGAGGTCTCATGGACCGTCGTCGCTTCATCGCCAATGTGATCGCCGTCGCCGGGCCTTTCGCCGGGGTGGCCTGCGCGGGAGCGAAGGGCGGCGTCAAGCCGGTGCCGGGGTACGGACGGCTGAGGCCCGTGGCAGACCTACGTGACGGGAAGGTGCGGCTGCACCTGCCCGACGGGTTCAAGTACCGCTCGTTCAGCGCCGCCGGCGAGAGGTTCAGCGACGGCTCGGCCGTGCCGGGCAGGCACGACGGCATGGCGGCGTTCTCCGGGCCTGACGGCAGCGCCATCCTCATCCGCAACCACGAGGTCAACGGCCCCGTCGGCGCGTTCGGCGACAAGGCCAAGGCGTACGACCCGATGGCCGGGGGCGGCACCTCGACGCTGCGCGTCAGCCGTTTCGGCGAGGTGATCCAGAGCGCTCCCTCGCTGAACGGCACCATGATGAACTGCTCGGGCGGCCCCATGGCGTGGCGGGCCTGGGTGAGCTGCGAGGAGACGGTCAACGGCCCCGACGTGGCCGACGACTTCTCCGGCGGCGACAACGCCAAGCTCACGCGGAAGCACGGCTACATCTTCGAGGTGCCGGTCGGCCGCGCCGCGACCGCCAAGCCGATCAAGGCAGCCGGCCGGTTCGCGCACGAGTCCGTGGCGTTCGACCCCTCGACGGGCGCGCTCTACATGACCGAGGACAACTTCTCCTTCGCCTCCGGGTTCTACCGTTACCTGCCGCCGAAGCACCCCGTGCAGGCCGGGCGGCTGCTCGACGGCGGCAGGCTGCAGATGCTGGCCGTCAAGGGCGCCAAGCGCAAGGACCTGTCCGTGGGCCAGCGGGCGGGGACGACGTACGAGACCGTCTGGGTGGACATCGACGAACCCGACCCGGCCTTCACCGGCAGGCCGGCCTACGACGAGGCCGTACAGGCCGTGGGCCGGCAGGGGCGCGAGCAGGGTGCGGCCATCTTCTCCAGGCTGGAGGGGGCCGTCTTCCACCAGGGCGTCGTCTACTTCGTCTCCACCCAGGGCGGTGACACCGCGCCGGGCGACACGCCGCCGTCCGGATTCGGGAAGGGGCGGGGGCAGGTCTGGGCGTACGAGACGTGGAGCGGGCGGCTGAAACTCGTCTACGAGTCGCCGCGCTCGGCCACGCTCGACCTGCCGGACAACGTGACCGCCAGCAAGCGGGGCACGCTCGTGCTGTGCGAGGACGGCGACGGCGACAACTACCTGCGCGGGCTCACGAAGTCGGCGGAGATCTTCGACTTCTGCCGCCTGGAGCCGATCTCCGGCGATCCCGGGGCGGAGTTCGCGGGCTCGACGTTCGGGCCCGACGGCCACACGCTGTACGTCAACGTGCAGGCCAAGCAGGGCAGGTCGTTCGCCATCTGGGGTCCGTGGGAGCGCGGCCTGTTCTGAGTACGCTGGGGTGATGATCCTGGGCATCGGTGTGGACGTCGTGGACATCGCCCGCTTCGAGGCGACGCTGGAGCGCACGCCGAAGCTCAGGGAGCGGCTGTTCACCGAGGGCGAGCGGGACCTGCCGGTGCAGTCGCTGGCCGCCAGGTTCGCCGCCAAGGAGGCCGTGGCCAAGGCGCTCGGCGCGCCGGCGGGGCTGGACCACCGGGAGGCCGAGGTGCGCCGCGGCGAGAACGGCAGGCCGGAGCTGCGGATCACCGGCCGTGCCGCGGAGGTCGCCTACGACCTCAGGGTGAAACGGTGGCACATCTCGCTCAGCCACGACGCGGGCGTGGCCGTGGCCTATGTGATCGCGGAGGGATAGCTTCGGATCATGAAGACCGCCTACACCGCCGACCAGATCCGGGGCGCCGAGCACGAGCTGATGGCGCGGCTGCCCGAGGGCACGCTCATGCAGCGGGCCGCCGCCGGGCTCGCCGCCGTCTGCGCCGACCTCTTGGGCAGGGTGTACGGCAAACGCGTCGTGCTCCTCGTCGGCAGCGGCGACAACGGCGGTGACGCGCTCTACGCGGGCGAGCGCCTGGCCAGGCGCGGTGCCTGGGTGGGGGCGATCCTCGCCGGGTCCAAGACGCACGAGGCCGGGCTGGCCGCGTTCCGCCAGGCCGGTGGACGGGTCGTCGAGCGGGGCTCGCTGGAAGGGGCGGACCTGATCGTCGACGGGCTCGTCGGGATCGGGGTCTCGGGGGCGCTGCGGGAGCCGTACAAGGAGCTGGTGGAGGAGGCGAACGCGGCCCGCGGCCCGATCGTGGCGGTGGACGTGCCCAGCGGCTTGGACGCGAGCAGCGGGCGGGTGGAGGGCGCGGCGGTGCGGGCCCGGGTGACCGTGACCATGGGGGCGTACAAGTCGGGCCTGCTCGTCGATCCGGGCGCTGACTACGCGGGGCGGGTCGAGCTGGTGGACATCGGGCTCGGGGCGTACCTGCCCGATCCCGACGTCGCGGCGCTGGCCCCCGCCGACGTGAACGTTCTGCTGCCGCGGCCGGGCAACGAGTCGGACAAGTACCGCAGGGGCGTGCTGGGCGTCGCGGCGGGCAGCGACCTGTTCACCGGCGCCGCCGTGCTGGCCGTGGGGGGCGCGCTGCGGGCCGGGGCGGGCATGGTGCGGTACGTCGGGCCGAGCGAGCCGGTCACGCAGGTGCGTTCGCACTGGCCCGAGGCGGTGATCACCGAGCTGGACCGGCCTTCGATCGACGACGTGGGGCGGGTGCAGGCCTGGGTGCTCGGCCCCGGGCTGGGCACCGGGGAGTGGGCGCACGAGCTGGCCGCCGCCGTGCTCGCCTCCGACGTGCCCGTGCTGATCGACGCCGACGGGCTGACTCTGGTGTCCCGGGACCGGGCCCTGCTGCGGCGGTCCGCACCTGTCCTGATCACGCCGCACGCCGGGGAGCTGGCCCGGCTGCTCCGCGCCGACCGCGACGCCATCGAGTCGGCCCGGCTGGAGCACGTTCGGCGGGCCGCCGGCGAGCTCGGGGTGACCGTGCTGCTCAAGGGGTCCACGACGGTGGTGGCCGAGGACTCCCGGCCGGTGCGGGTGAACCCCACAGGGACGTCCTGGCTGGCCACCGGGGGGACCGGGGACGTGCTGTCGGGGGTGGCGGGGGCGCTGCTCGCCCAGGGGTTGAGCTGTTACGACGCGGGGTCGTGCGGGGCGTTCCTGCACGGGCTCGCGGGCCGCCTCGCCGCCGACGGCGCCCCGCTGACCGCCGCCGACGTGGCCTCCGCCGTTCCCGCGGCTATTCGCGCGGTGAGCGCTGCCGGCGCGTGAACACGGCCCGCCCACTGGACGGCCGGGCGTCGCGCACCATTGCGCCGGGTTCCGTCATGCGGCGTTCCACCGACGCGGCGCGTCGAGGGGATGGGCTCGGTCCGCGTCGCGTCGGGTCCCGTCGTGCGGCGTCTCGCCCACGCGGCACGCCGGAGGGGCCGGAGAAAGGAAGTCGTCCGTCAAGGGGTGCGTCAGGGGCGCGAATCGCGCTCGACCACGTGTGTGAGCTGCCACACTAGAAGGATGTACTCCCCGATGGCCACCCCCGCCGAGGCGCGGGTCGACCTGGACGCGATCAGGCACAACGTGGCCCTGCTCAGAGCACGGGCCGGCGGCGCGGAGTTGATGGGCGCCGTCAAGGCCGACGCGTACGGGCACGGCCTGGTGCCGGCGTCCGAGGCCGTGCTCGAGGGAGGGGCGAGCCGGCTGGGCACCGCGTTCGTCAGGGAGGCGCTCGCGCTGAGAGAGGGCGGCGTGACCGCGCCGATCCTGGCGTGGCTCATCACGCCGGGCGAGCCGCTGGACGAGGCGCTCGGCCACGACATCGAGCTGTCGGCCTCCGACGAGAGCCTGCTCGATGAGATCGCCGCGGCGGCCCGGCGCACGGGACGCGTCGCCCGGCTGCACCTGGAGGCCGACACCGGCATGAGCAGGGGCGGCGCCCCGCTGGCCGGCTGGCCGGGGCTGCTGGACCGGGCGATGCGGCTGCGGGCCGAGGGCGTCATCGAGATCGTCGGGCTCTGGTCCCACTTCGCCTGCGCCGACATCCCCGGCCACCCGTCGATCGGGCAGCAGCTGGAGGCGTACAGGACGGCGCTGAAGCTGGCCGAGCAGGCGGGCGCCGCGGGTTCCCACGTGATCAGGCACCTCGCCAACTCCGCCGCCACCGTGACCCTCCCCGAGGCGCACTACGACCTGGTCAGGCCGGGCATCGCGATGTACGGCCTGAGCCCCATCCCCGAGCTGGGCGACTTCGGCCTCCGGCAGGCGATGACGCTCGTCGCGCGGATCGGGCTGGTCAAGCGGGTGCCGGAGGGTTCGGGGGTCTCATACGCTCACCTCTACGTCACCGAGCGCGAGACCACGCTCGGCCTCGTGCCGCTCGGATACGCGGACGGCATTCTCCGGCACGCGACGGGGCGGGCCGAGGTGCTGGCGGGCGGCCGGCGCAGGTTGATCGCCGGCCGGGTCTGCATGGACCAGTTCATGATCGACATGGGTGACGACCCGCTGTCGGCAGGCGACGAGGTCGTGCTGTTCGGGCCAGGCGACGGGGGCGAGCCGACCGCTCAGGAGTGGGCGGATACTCTCGGCACGATCACGCATGAGATCGTGACGAGGATCGGCTCGCGCGTGCCGCGGGTCTACGAGCACAGGCGTTCGGAGTGACGACAGGCACTTCCCGGCGGGCATGAGCGGAGAAGGATCGGGGACATGACGACGACGACAACACGGCGCAGGGTGGGAATCGCCGGCGCGCTCGTCGGTGCGGCTTCGGCCGGGGTCGCGGCGGCGGCGCTGGCCAAGCGTTACGCGGTCGGCCGGATCAGGCTGCGCCCCGACACCGAGGCGAGCGAGCCGTTCGGTGAGCTGCGGGGCAGGGAGCGCACGCTCATCACCTCCGACGGCAAGGCGCTCCACGTGGAGATCGACGGGCCCGAGGATGCGGCGGTGACCGTCGTGCTCTGCCACGGCTACTGCCTCAGCCTGGAGTCCTGGCACTACCAGCGCAAGGACCTGCGGGAAAACTACCGCGTCGTGCTGTGGGACCAGCGCTCCCACGGGCGCTCGCAGCGCGCGGGCGCCGACGACAGCACGATCGATCGGCTCGGCGCGGATCTGGCCGAGGTGATCGAGCGGTTCGTGCCGGGCCCGTGCGTGCTGGTCGGCCACTCGATGGGCGGCATGACGATCATGGCGCTGGCGGACCGCCACCCCGAGCTGTTCGAGGAGAAGATCCGCGGCGTGGCGCTCATCTCGACCTCGGCGGGCAAGCTGGCCGAGCTCACGCTGGGCCTGCCCGCGATGCTGTCCAAGGCGGTACACAAGATCGCGCCCACCACGGTCTCGATGCTGGGCAAGCGCGGCGCGCTGGTCGACCGCACCCGCAGCGTGGGCAGCGACATCGCGTTCCTGATCACCCGCTACATGGGCTTCGGCGACTCCAAGAACGTCAGCCCGACCGTGGTCGACTTCGCCGAGTCCATGATCAGGGCGACCCCGACCGAGGTGGTCGCCGACTTCTATCCCGCGCTGATGAACCACGACAAGCTCTCCGCGCTCCACGTCCTCGACCCGGTGCCCACCGCGATCCTGGTGGGCGACCGCGACTGGCTGACCCCGCCCGACCACAGCAGGGCCATCGCGGCCGCGCTGCCGAAGGCGCAGCTCACCGAGGTGCCCGACACGTCGCATCTGATCCAGCTGGAGCGGCCGGGCGTGGTCAACGACGCGCTGCGCGACCTGGTGAAGAGGGTGGAACTGCAGTGAGGCTCCCGACCACAGAGGACATGCGTGCGTACGGCGCCCGGCTGGCCGCGCGGCTGCGCGCGGGAGACCTGGTCATCCTGTCGGGCCCGCTCGGTGCGGGCAAGACCACGCTCGTGCAGGGCATCGCCGAAGGGCTCAAGGTACGCGGCCCGATCACGTCGCCCACGTTCGTGATCGCCAGGGTGCATCCTTCGCTGTGCCAGGGGCCGCCGCTCGTGCACGCGGACGCGTACCGGCTGGGCGGCGACCTCGAGGTGGACGACCTCGACCTGGACGCCTCCCTCGACGAGTCCGTCACCGTCGTCGAGTGGGGCGAGGGGCTGGTCGAGGGCCTGGCCGAGGACCGGCTGGAGATCCACATCGACCGCGAGGCAGGCGAGGAGGTCCGCATCGTGACCCTGCGCGGTGTGGGCTCCAGGTGGGCCGACACGCCGTCTGAGCCGCCGGAAGAGTAAAATTCCCGTCAACTCTCGGCGATCCTGGCACCCTTGACGTACCAGGCTGGCGACATAAAACATGATCGTTGGTCAGGGATTGGCCCAGAATTTCTGGGTATCAGGAGGGCGACATCCATAGTTCTGGTGGATGCTGGTAGCAGGACGGCAAAGTGGGGTGCGGCCGGTGCTCGGGATCAGGCGATTCGCGTACGCGGGAGCCATCGTCATGGTCGGTCTGACCGGCTGCGCGGCCTCCGCCGAGACCAATCCGACAAGCACGCCCACCCCCACGGCCAGCGGGACAGGCACGCCGACCGGCACCGTGACGAGCAGCCCCAGCCCGACCGCCACCGTCACCAGGCAGACCATCTCGGTCCAGCTCAACCCCGACCGCGTCACCGCCGGCGAGACGTCCAAGGTCTGGATCCTGGCCAACTGCCCCGTCCCGACCGGCGGCCCCGCGCACACCGGCACCGCGACGTCCAAGGCGTTCATCAACGGCGTCGTGCTCAACCCGGTCCCCGCGGCGTCGGCCACCCCCACCGCCACGGGCGCGTCCTCCGGCGGCTCGCCCTGGGTCCGTGGCGAGGCGCAGGTCTCGGGAACGGTCCGGCGCGGCTCCTACCGGGTCGACGTCAAGTGCGACGGCACCAACGACATGGGCCGGGCCACGCTCAGGGTCGGCGCGGCCGAGCCCGAGTCGTCCACCGTGCCGAGCAAGGCGCCCAAGGCGGGCGGCGGCGGCACGTACGGCATGGACCTCAGCGACGACTCCTCGGTCCCGATCGGGCCGGCGGGCGTGCTCATCGGCCTGGCGCTGGCCGTGGGCATCGGCGTGGCGGTCAAGCGTCGCAGCCGGGCGTAGCCGATGGCCCGCCCTGGACGGGTGGTGCTCGCGGGTGCCGTCACGGGCCTGGTGCTGGTCGCGTTCGGCAAGAGCATGCAGACGAACACCACCCCTGCCGCCGCTGTCGTACCCGAGAGCATCGACATCCCCGCGATCGACCTCGAGGCGCCGCTGATGAAGCTCGGCCTGTCCAAGGACGGCGAGGTCGAGCTGCCGCCGTACGAGAAGCCGAAGGTGGCCGGGTGGTACTCCGGCAGCGCCGTGCCCGGCGAGAAGGGCGCCTCGGTGATCATCGGGCACGTCGACACCAAGACGGCTCCCGCCGTGTTCTACCGGCTCAGGCAGCTACGCAAGGGCGAGACCGTCAAGGTCGAGCGCAGTGACGGCAAGGTCGTGAGCTTCAAGGTCGAAGCGATCGAGCAGGTGCACAAGGACAGCTTCCCCACCAGGCGCGTGTACGTCGAGGACGGGCTCAAGCTGGTCACCTGCGGCGGCAAGTTCGACTATGCCAAGGGCGAGTATCTGGACAACATCATCGTGTACGCCTCCCGCGCCTGAAAAACACTTGTGCCTGCCGAGACCATGGAGGCATGAGCGCAGACACGAACCCGCCCGCGGCCGGCGTACGGGTGCCCTGGCACGAGGTGCACCCGCTGGTGCGCGCGGCCGTGGAGGAGTTCCTCGGAGGGCGCGTGGCCGAGGCGGTCACCCAGTCGGGAGGCTTCTCCCCGGCGGCCGCGGTACGGCTCCGCACGGAGGACGGCAGGCGCGCCTTCGTCAAGGCCGTCGGCCCGGAGCCGAACCCCGACTCCGTCCGCCTCTACCGCGCAGAGCTCGAGATCGCCGCCGCCCTGCCGGAGTCCGCGCCCGCGCCGAGGCTGCTGACCGGTTTTGAGCTGGAGGGCTGGGTCGTGCTGGTCTTCGAGGACGTCGAGGGTACGCATCCCGCGCTGCCGTGGCGTCGTGACCAGCTCGACCGGGTGCTGGAGGCCATCGACGAGATGTCGGCCGTGCTCACCCCCTCGCCGATCGACGTGCCGCCTATCGGCAAGCTTTTCGGCTCGTCGTTCAGCGGATGGCACCGCCTCATGGAGGAGGACACCGACGGGCTCGATCCATGGGTGGTGCGCCACCTCGACGAGCTCGCCGAGCTGGAGTCCGGCTGGGTCGCCGCGGCGGCAGGTGACACGCTGGTCCACGCCGACCTGCGGGCGGACAACATCCTGCTCGCTGCGGACCGCGTCTACTTCGTGGACTGGCCGTGGGCCTGCCTCGGGGCACCGTGGGTCGACCTGGTGGCCATGCTGCCGTCGGTCGGCATGCAGGGTGGGCCCATGCCGCACGAGCTGTTCACCGACCCCGATCCGGCGGTGACCGCCGTGATCGCCGCGTTCGCCGGCTACCTCGTTCGGCACGGCCGCCTGCCCGATCCGCCAGGGCTTCCGACGGTCAGGGCGTTCCAGCGTGCTCAGGGAGTGGTCGCGCTCGACTGGCTGAAACTCCGTACGGGCTGGGTCTGACCCGTTCGGCGGGTAGGCTAGACAGCCGTGCTGGTCCTGGCCTTTGATACCGCGACACCCGCCGTCACCGCCGCGCTCCACGACGGCGATCGAGTGCTCTCCGAGCACACGACGATCGACGCCCGGCGACACGGCGAGCTGCTCGTGCCCACCGTCGAGCGCGTCGTGCGCGAGGCGGGCGCGGCGCTGCGTGACGTGACCGCCATCGTGGCCGGCAGCGGCCCCGGCCCCTACACCGGGCTGCGCGTCGGACTGATGACCGCGCAGGGGCTCGCCACCACGCTGGGCGTTCCCGCTTACGGCATCTGCACGCTCGACGCGGTCGCGTACGGCAGCGGGCTGTCCGAGCCGTTCCTGGTGGCCACCGACGCTCGGCGCAAGGAGGTGTTCTGGGCACGATACGCGGACATGCGCACCAGACTCGACGGGCCCTTCGTCGACCGGCCCGCCGACGTGCCGGTGGAGGGGCTGCCGGTGGTGGGCGCGGGCGCCGCGCTCTACGCCGAGGTCCTCGGGAAGAACGACGCCCCGCCATACCCCTACGCGGGAGCCCTGGCCGCGCTGGCGGCCGAGCGCCTCGCTGAGGGCACGCCGCTCGGCCCGCCGCGCCCGATCTATCTGCGCAGGCCCGACGCCGTGGTGCCCGGGGCGCCCAAGAGGGTGACGGCGTGAGAATCAGGCAGATGACCGAGGCGGACCTGCCGGCGGTCATGGCGATCGAACGGGCCACGTTCCCGCTCGACGCGTGGAGCGAGGGCATGATGCGCGGCGAGCTGGCCGACGTGCCGCGCTCGCGCCACTACGTGGTGGTGCTCGTGGACGGCGAGATCGTCGCGTACGCCGGGCTCGCCGCCGCGGCCGACCAGGCCGACGTGCAGACCATCGCGGTGCTGGAGCAGCACCGCGGCACGGGCATCGGCGGCGCGATGCTGACCGAGCTGCTGGCCGAGGCGGGCCGCAGGGGGGCCCGCGAGGTCTTCCTGGAGGTACGCGCCGACAACCCGCAGGCGCAGGCGGTCTACCGGCATTACGGGTTCGAGGAGATCGGCACCCGCCGCCGCTACTACGACGACGGCACCGACGCGATCATGATGAGAAGGAAGCTTGGTGACTGACGCACCCCTGGTCCTGGGCATCGAGACCTCCTGCGACGAGACCGGCATCGGCATCGTCAGAGGCCACACCCTGCTGGCCAACACCATCGCCTCCAGCATGGAGGAGCACGCCCGCTTCGGCGGCGTGGTGCCCGAGGTGGCCTCGCGCGCCCACCTGGAGGCCATGACGCCGACCGTCGAGGCCGCGCTGGCCGCGGCGGGCCTGAGGTTCTCCGACATCGACGCCATCGCCGTCACCGCCGGCCCAGGGCTGGCGGGCGCACTGCTGGTGGGGGTGGCCGCGGCCAAGTCGTACGCGCTCGGCCTCGGCGTCCCGCTCTACGGCGTCAACCACCTGGCCGCCCACGTCGCTGTCGACCAGCTCGAGCACGGGCCGCTGCCCAAGCCGTGCATCGCCCTGCTGGTGTCGGGCGGCCACTCGTCGCTGCTGCTCGTGCCCGACGTGGCCCAGGACGTGATCTCGCTCGGCTCGACGGTCGACGACGCGGCCGGTGAGGCGTTCGACAAGGTGGCCCGAGTGCTGGGGCTGCCGTTCCCCGGCGGCCCGCACATCGACAGGTCCGCCCGCGACGGCTCGGGCACAGCCATCACGTTCCCGCGCGGCAAGATCGACGACGGCACGCTCGACTTCTCCTTCTCCGGCCTGAAGACGGCCGTGGCCCGCTGGGTCGAGGCCCGGGAGGCGTCAGGGCAGTCCGTCCACGTGCCCGACGTGGCCGCCTCGTTCCAGGAGGCCGTGGTCGACGTGCTGACCCGCAAGGCGCTGCAGGCGTGCCGGAAGTACGACGTGCACGACCTGCTGATCGGGGGCGGCGTGGCGGCCAACTCGCGGCTGCGCGCGCTGGCCCAGGAGCGGTGCGACGCGGCCGGCGCACGTCTGCGGGTGCCCCGTCCGGGGCTGTGCACCGACAACGGCGCCATGGTCGCCGCCCTGGGCTCCAACCTGGTCGCGGCCGGGATCTCGCCTTCGACCCTGGAGATCCCCGCCGACTCGTCGCTGCCGATCACGACGGTCCACGTCTGAGTCCCTTCCGCGCACTCGGACTCGGGTAGGCGGGGGTCCGGGCGAGCTCGCGCTGGGCGCTGCCGCTGTCCAGCCGGAGCTGGGTGCGGGACGGCCGGTGCCCTCGCTCGAGCGCGGCCACGGCGGCGGAGACCGCCTCGTGCAGCCCCCGCAGTAGGCAGAGCGCCGGCGCCATTATCCGAACGCGCCGGTGGAGCGTCGGCGTTGTTCTCCGGGTGCTCCGCTGGCGCGTCAGCGTCGTTCTGCGGGCACGCCGGCGGAGCGCCGACACCGTTGCCGAGGGCGGCAGCGGCGGGCGCGTAGCGGGGGCGCCCCACGAGGCGGAGCGCCGCGCGCCCCGCCTCGTCTCAGTGTGCCTGCCTCAGTCCTTGGACCGGCTTGGGCGTAGGAGGGCCTCGGCCAGGGCCAGCATGGTCTCCTCCAGGGCGCCCAGGCGCTTGGTGAGGTCGTCGGTCGCCGGCTGGACGATGCCGGTGACCGTCTCGGCGAGCTGGTCGCGGTCGGGGCGGGAGGTGACGAGCTCCGTGAGGGCGTCCGTGGCGGCGGCGAGGCGCTCCGCCTGGTCTCCCGCGTGCGTCTGGAGCAGCTCGCCCTGACTGGCCAGGGTGGCCGGAAGCTGTCCCACGCGCTCGCTGACGGCCTCGATGCGGTCGTCGAAGGTCTCCAGATGCGCGCCGGTCTGCTCGGCACGGGCGGCCAGGCCGTTCATGCGGGTGTCGATGCCGTCGAATCGGCTGCTCAGGTGCTCCTCGGCCTCGATCAGGCGCTCGTCGATGGCGTCGATCTGGGTGTCGAGCTTGTTGAAGCGGCCCTCGTTGCGGGTGGCCGTCTCGTTGAGCCGCTGGTCGGCCGTCACCAGACGGTCGTCGAGCGCGGTGAAGCGGGCGTCGATGCGTACGTCGAGGGCGTCGAACCTGTCGTCGTGGCGGCCCAGATGGCCGTCCACCGTGCCCAGCCGCTTGTCGACCCCGCCGAGCTGGCTGTCCACGGACGTGAGCCGTTTGTCGACCCCGACCATCCTGCCGTCGATCCCGTCGAGCCTCGTGTCGATGTCGGCCAGGCACTCGTCGGCGGACTCCAACCGGCTGTCGAACCCGGTGAGCCTGGAGTCGAGGCCCATGAGCTTGCCCTCCACCCGGTCGAGCCGGGAGTCCACGCCGCTGAGCCTGGCGCTCAGGCGCTGCTCGCTCTCGCCCAGCTGGACCGCGAGATGCTGGTCGGCCTCGTCGAGCCTGGTGGCGAGGCGCAGCTCGACGTCGGACAGGATGCTGGAGAGGTGGTCGTCGGACTCCTTGAGGCGGCCGGCGAGCCGCTCGTCCGCCTCGACCAGGCTGGTGGCGAAGCGCTGGTCGGTCTCGTCCATCCGGGCGGTGAGCTGCTGGTCGGTCTGGTCGAGCCGGGCAGTGAGCTGCTGGTTGGTCTGGTCGAGTCGGGCTGTCAGGTGCTGGTCCGTCTCGTCGAGTCTCGTGCTCAGGCGCCGATCGGTTTCGTCCAGGCGCGTGGTGAGATGCTCGTCCTGCTCGTTCAGCCGGACCGTCAGCTGCTCGGACAGATCGCCGACCACGACCTCGACCCGGTCAGTACGGGTGGTCAGCTCGGCCATCGACTTGTCGAGCCTGGTGAAGCGGCTGGCGGCGGCCTCCATGTTGGAATTGAGGGTGGCCAGCTTGGTGGCGAAGTCGGACATCCCCCTCGTAATGCCATCGGTGGTGTCGAGCACCGATTGCAGGCGGTTGAGGGCTTCCTCCACGCTGTCGCCCACCGTGCCCAGATCGGCCCGGAGGTTCGGCAGCTCGGCCACGGGGGCGACGTGGGCGTCCACGTGGCCCACCTTCTCCCCGACGGCGTCCACGTGGTCGCGCACCGCCTCCACGTGCTGGGCCAGCCCCTCCGCCCACATCGGCGGCTTGGCGGCGAGGTCGTCGAGCCGCCCGCTGACCGCATGCAGCGTGCCGCTGAGGCCGCCGAGCTCGCGCTCGCGCACCTCCCGCAGCAGCCACTCCATGCCTTCGAGTCGCTGGCGGATCTCGTCCAGCACTGCCCCCTGTGTGCGCTGCTCGTACACGTGATCCTGCGCGGCACGCGCGAGCAGATCCCGCATCCTCTCCGAGATGCCGGATTGGCCTCCTGCCTGGAGAAGGGTGGTGTGGTTGGAATGGTCCACCGAAAGCTCCTTTGGCTCGCCGACGGTCTGCCGCGCAGCGGTGGGGATAGGTCCGATTTGCAGATGGAAGCGAGAACACGGGTAACCGCATCAGGGGGAGAACTCCCGCCCGCCCACCTTAGTCCTTCGATCAAGGTCAGGAAGCGGCGAATTGAAAGATCGTGGGTAACGGAAAAATGTACGGTTTATGCAGGTGGGGTGGCATTGCAGATGATGACTGATGGCTTATCAATGATCCTGGTAAGGATGATTACCGCGGACTTTTCGCCATTCAGCCGTAGGTCCGATCTGAGGCGTTCGATGTCGACGGCGGAGCCACGCTTCTTTATGGTGACATTCCCGATTTGCCGCTCGCGGAGCAGCGCTCGCAGCTTTTTCAGTGAGAACGGGATGATGTCCGAGATTTCATATCTGGCCGCCCATGGGGTGTCGATCGGTTCGTCCCCGGTGATGTAGGCGATCAACGGGTCGAGCAGGCGTCCGCCCAAGATTTCGGACACCTCGCCCACGAGGTGCGCCCGGATGGCCGCGCCGTCCGGCTCGTAGACGTACCTGCCGGCCGGGCCGACCTGGGCCTCGACTCCTGTGGCCGTCAGCGTGTGCCCGCCGGGCAGCAGGGTGGCGCGCCGCATCGCCTCCTGGAGGCCGGTCCAGAGCGCGGCCTCCTTGACCTCGCCCTTGTACGACACCCACTCGGCCTCGGCGCCGTCCGGGATGAACTCGTACGGGATGCCCGGGGCGACCTTGACGCACGCGAGGGAGGCCCTGGAGACCAGGTCGAGCACCACCGGCCAGGGCGGGGAGTAGGCCATGGGGTCGAATGTCCTGCCCCTGCTAGTCCGCCTGGCCGGGTCGGCGAAGAGCACGTCGTACTCCTCCGGCCTGACCTCGGCCGCGTCCGCCACGGACACCGTCACCCTGTCGCCCAGCCCGAGCGCCTCGGCGTTGGCCCTGGCCACGGCGGCGGTCAGCGGGTCGGTGTCCACGGCGGTCACGGCGCAGCCGGCGCGGGCCAGCGCGAGGAAGTCGCCGCCGATGCCGCAACAGGCGTCTACGACGCTGGGCGTACCCGGCAGTGACCCGGTCAGGGACCCGGTCAGGCGGCGGGCGCGGTGCTCGGCGACCTCCGCCCGGGTGGACTGCTCCAGGCCGTGCGGCGTGAAGTACATCCGCGCGGCGTCCTCGCCGAACTTGGCCCTGGCGCGCTCCCTCAGCCCGGCCTGGGTCAGCGCGGCGGAGGTGAGGGCGGCGTCGTACGTCTTGCGAAGCTTTGTGGCGGCGGCGACCGGATCGGCTCCCGTCAGCTCCCCGGCCTCCGCGAGGGCCCGCTGTCCGCGCGGGGTCAGCAGCTCGGTGAAGGCGTCGAGGTCCACATCACCCGACGTTAGTGCCATGCCCGAGCAGGTTGGCCCGCGGGCGTACTGTGGGAAAGAGCAGTTGGGGTGCTGATCGCTCTCAGCAGACGCGTTCGTGTTGACTGTCAAGCCCCTCTTGCATATGTTTCCTGTTGGCACTCTCCCCTTGAGAGTGCCAACGTGCGACGAGGCAGGTCTGACACCCGCGACGGCAGGCCCAGCTGGTCGCCTCTTCTAGATCATTCAAATCTGAAGGGGAGGTCCGATCGTGACGACCGCCACTAAGGTTCCCGTTAAGCCGCTCGGCGACCGCATCGTGGTCCAGCCGCTTGAGGCTGAGCAGACCACCGCTTCCGGCCTGGTCATCCCGGACACCGCCAAGGAGAAGCCGCAAGAGGGCAAGGTCCTCGCGGTGGGCCCGGGCAACTGGGATGAGGACGGCGACAAGCGGATTCCGCTCGACGTCTCTGAGGGCGACATCGTCCTCTACAGCAAGTACGGCGGCACCGAGGTCAAGTACGGCGGCGAGGAGTACCTCGTGCTCTCCGCCCGCGACGTTCTCGCGATCATCGAGAAGTAAGCCGGTGTGTCGGGCCCCGGGCGCTCTTCAGGGCGGCCGGGGCTTTCCGACGCTAGGAGAGGACTTTCAGCAATGGCGAAGATCCTGGAGTTCGACGAGGCTGCCCGCCGCGCGCTTGAGCGCGGTGTCAACGCCCTCGCGGACGCCGTGAAGGTAACCCTCGGCCCGCGCGGCCGCAACGTCGTCATCGACAAGAAGTTCGGTGCACCGACGATCACGAACGACGGCGTCACCATCGCTCGTGAGATCGAGCTGGAGGAGCGCTACGAGAACCTCGGCGCCCAGCTCGCCAAGGAAGTTGCCACCAAGACCAACGACATCGCGGGTGACGGCACCACCACCGCGACCGTCCTGGCCCAGGCCATGGTCCGCGAGGGCCTGCGCAACGTGGCGGCCGGCGCCTCGCCCCTGTCGCTCAAGCGCGGCATCGACAAGGCCGCCAAGGAGATCAGCGACAAGCTGCTCGCCAGCGCCCGCGCGGTCGAGGACAAGAAGGAGATCGCCAACGTTGCGACGATCTCCGCTCAGGACGCGCAGATCGGCGACCTGATCGCCGAGGCGTTCGACAAGGTGGGCAAGGACGGTGTCCTCACCGTCGAAGAGTCCAACGCCATGGGCATGGAGCTCGAGTTCACCGAGGGCATGCAGTTCGACAAGGGCTACGTGTCGCAGTACATGGTGACCGACCCCGAGCGGATGGAGTCCGTCCTCGAGGACGCCTACATCCTGCTCACCCAGGGCAAGATCTCCTCCATCGCGGACTTCCTGCCGCTGCTGGAGAAGATCGCCCAGACGAAGAAGCCGCTGCTCGTGGTCGCCGAGGACGTCGAGGGCGAGGCCCTGGCCGTCCTGGTCACCAACAAGATCCGCGGCACGTTCACCTCCGTGGCGGTCAAGGCCCCCGGCTTCGGCGACCGCCGCAAGGCGATGCTGCAGGACATGGCCATCCTCACCGGCGGCCAGGTCGTCAGCGAGGAGGTCGGCCTCAAGCTGGAGCACGTCGGTCTCGAGGTGCTCGGCCAGGCCCGCCGCGTCGTCGTGACGAAGGACAACACCACCATCGTCGACGGCGCCGGTGACGCGCAGGCCATCGAGGACCGCGTCAAGGAGATCAGGCTCGCCATCGAGCAGTCCGACTCCGACTGGGACCGCGAGAAGCTGCAGGAGCGCCTGGCCAAGCTCGCCGGCGGTGTGTGCGTGCTGCGCGTCGGCGCCGCCACCGAGGTGGAGCTGAAGGAGAAGAAGCACCGCCTCGAGGACGCGATCTCCGCGACCCGCGCCGCGATCGAGGAGGGCATCGTCTCCGGCGGTGGCTCCGCGCTGATCCACGTCTCCAAGGAGCTCGACGACCTCGGCCTGTCGGGCGACGAGGCCACGGGTGTCGGCGTCGTCCGCCGCGCCCTGGTCGAGCCGGCCCGCTGGATCGCCGAGAACGCCGGTCTCGAGGGCTACGTGGTCACCCACAAGGTCGCCGAGCTGGAGGCCGGCCACGGCCTCAACGCCGCGACCGGCGAGTACGGCGACCTGATCGCGCAGGGTGTCATCGACCCGGTGAAGGTCACGCGCTCCGCCGTGCAGAACGCGGCGTCGATCGCGGGCATGCTGCTCACGACCGAGGCGCTCGTGGTGGACAAGCCCGAGGAGGAGGCCCCGGCCGCCGGCCAGGGCCACGGTCACGGCCACGGCCACTGACCCGTCCCCTTCCGCTCGTCACGGCCCGCACCCTTCACGGGGTGCGGGCCGTGCGGCTTTTACGGGTCTGTACGAGGTCGGACACGGGGCCGGCGGCACTCGGCTCCCGGCAAGGGGATCAACCCCCGATCGCTACGACCAGCTGATCTGGCAAAGAGCCAGAATATTCTGGCTCTTTGCCAGTAAGTTGCACGGCCTGATGGAGGGGCCAGCAAAGGTGGACGGTGTAGGGAAGGCCGTTGCATTCGGGCTCGTGAGCTCTCGGAAGACCGTCTGCGTGTAGGCGGCGGATGGTGGGAGACTCCCAGGCGGGAGGCGGATCAGGAATCAGCAGCGGAACGGGGTGGGTGGCTCGTACGGTGAAGACATGGTTCACCACCTCGATCAGCCCCTGATCGGCCGGGAGACCGTCCTCGATCAACAAGACCAGATCGACGAGATCTTTCACCCGCGTGTTGGGCCGGGAGTCGTAGTCCCGGGCGAGGGCGTGCAGCTTCTCGGCGAAGTGCTGACGCCGGTCGACTGAATCGATCATGCGTGGCGGGATGTCGGCGAAGGCGAGCACACCCGGCAACATGATCCGCTCGGTCGCCGCCAGCTCTTCGCCACGCAGTACGACGTCCAGCCGGATCTGGGCAAACGTCTTGCCGCCCAGCGCACAGTCCACGGAGAAACGCCAACCAGGGCGACCAGCTGTATCTACGTCCAAGGCGACGGGCTTTCCGACGGAGAACACGAACCCGTCTAGGTCTACATCGATCGCCAGCGTTTCGATCAGTTCCTCTCGCAGGGCCTCACAGTTAGGAAAGCCCTCCCAGAGCGCTAGATCGAGATCCTTTGTGGCTCGCGCCCGGCCGACCAGGCGAAATTCAAGAGACGTGCCGCCCTTGAGCACCCAGCGATGATCCACGACGGACAATCGTGCCGATATCCGATCGAACGCCGCGATCCTTCGCAGGCGGCCGAGATCGGTTCCGGTTTCGTCGGCCTGGCTCTTGAGTCGGGCTTCCAGGGCGCGTCGGAGATCCACCGGGTGGGCGTAGCGTCTCATGTGGGCTCCGCGCGAACAGCCCGCTCCACCGCGAGTTCGGCTCGTGAGCCGACACGCTGTGCGGCCCTCAACAGCTGGCCCTTGGTCGCGGCACCGCGATCGAGCAGCTCGGCGACAGCGGAGTCGATCACATCCTGATCGCCGGCGTCTTCGGCCGACTCCGCAATGGCTCGTGCGGGTTTCGTCACCTGAAATCCCTCGTGCTCTTCCACCTCGTCGCTTGTCAGCTCCGCTCGGTGGAGGACCACTGAGGGATGTCGCCCGCGGAATCCAGGTGGGACCGTCAGATGGATCTGGGCGGGGTTGGCGATTCCCAGGTCGTGGACACTGAGTGCGGTGGTGTGTGACACGACCGCGCGACCCCGGCTCCAGAGTGTCCAGCGAACCAGATAGTCGTGCTCTCCGGCAGGCAGATCGTTGAATTCGCGGAAGCGGTAGACGCCGCGATCGACGCGTGTCCAGTGACCGCGCTGGAGCTGGTAGTACTGCGACTGGTAGGAGTAGCCCTCGTCGAGGGCCTGGGCCGCCGTGAAATAACCACGCTGACGAGCCGCCCTCCGCCACAGCCGCACACGAGGCGTGTCTGCACCTGAGCCCATGTTGTGAGTGTAGATCCTGAGATTGTTTTTTAGTTCGATGCGTTGCTGGACTTCAAACTAAAAATTTTGTGTAGTTGAGCCCTGTGCTGCCTGAAGGTCAGGGCTGACCGTAGAGCCAAGCGGGTGCACTCGTGGCGGTAGCTGCGGTATCGGGGTTGCGTCCGAGGGGTGCGGGGACCGGCAGGTCCCGCCCTGTGGGGGCCTGCCCCCACAGGGCGCTGCCTGAGCTCCCGTCGCGCGAAGCGCGCCTCAGGCGAGGACCTTGCCTTTGGGGGATCGAAAGGGGCGTGCCCCCTTGGGAGGCGCTGTCTGGAGCCCACCCGCATCCCGTGCGGAGGGCCGTGCGTTTCCGCCCGGGGCGCTCCTGGGGTGTCCGGACGGCTGGGGATTGGTTCTGGGGTTTGGGGAGAAGTGGGGGAAAAGGTGGAATATTGGAGTAAACCGGGAGTGGGGGATAAGCGTCTGCGGTCTGACAATTGTCGTACATTCCGGGTTATGGGATGAAACATTATGTCAGCAGTTAAGGCTTAGTGTGGTCAATTGATTACTGTTGGTTATCGTCGCTTCAATGTGACCAATCCGTAGCCGTTCGCCATGACGACAGGCCGGATCAGTGCGGGCATCATGCCTATCGTGAGCGAGGGAAGCGTCGCCGACGCCAAAATTGGGGTAAGGCTCGCGTCGAGACTTCCGGCACGGACGGATGACTCCGACCTTAGGGAACTGACGAGCCTCGCCGTGCAGGGGGATCGCAGTGCGATCGAATCCCTGCTCGGTGAGTTGCGTCCGATGGTGGTGCGGTATTGCCGCGCCCGGCTGGGCAGGGTTTCAGGGCAATATCACATTGCCGATGACGTAGCCCAGGAGGTGTGCATCGCGGTCCTGTCCGCGCTGCCGCGATACCGGGACATGGGGCGGCCGTTCGCCTCCTTCGTGTTCGGGATCGCCTCGCACAAAGTGGCTGACGCGCTGCGGAGTTCGGTGCGCTCGGCCGTACCTACTCAGGATCTGCCCGACGGCCCGGACGACGGGCCGGGGCCCGAGGAGACGGTGGTCCGCTACATCGAGGTCGAGCACGCGCGGCGGCTGCTGGCCCGGCTGCCCCAGAATCAGCGCGAGTTGCTGCTGTTGCGGGTGGTGTCGGGGTTGTCTGCCGAGGAGACCGGTAATGTACTCGGTATGTCACCGGGTGCGGTCCGCGTCGCCCAGCATCGGGCGCTGGCCAGGTTGCGGCAGATGGCCGAGCTGGAGTCGGCTTGACGCCAGAGGAAGAGACCGACGCGCTGCTCGATGCGCTCGGTCGTGGAGAGATGCCTGACTCAGGCGATCCAGCGGCGCGGCTGCTGGCCGCGCTGCTCGATGATGTCGGTCAGCGGCGCTCCTCCGTGTCGATGACGCCGTCGACATAGCCTCTGGCGTACTCCCAGCTGACGTAGTCGGCCGGGTCCGGGTGAAAGGCCGGCTCGTGGACCTGCGGCTGGCCCTTTTCGATCATTTGTCGTAGGTTGCCGCGCAGCAGCTCCCAGTCGAAGAAGTGCTGCTCGCCGCATTCAGGGCAGTCGAGTACGAGACCCAGCACTCCCTGCGGTTCGAGCAGGGAGCGAAAGACCTCGACGTCAGCGAGGTCCGTGATGGCCTCGTCACGCTCGGCCGCGGTGAGTGGCTCGGCGTCGTCGAGCGCGCCCATCGCCGAGGAAGGGTCGTTCGGGTCGTCCGCGAACGGGTCGCGGGGGACGTCTTCCAGCACCTTCCCACCATATGACCGAAGCGGCCCGAGCGGTGGACATTACCTCAGCCATCCGCGTCTGGCGGCTTCCACGCCTGCGTGGAAGCGGGATTGAGCGCCCAATTCCGTCATGGCGTCCGCGAATCTCGCCCTGACCGTACGGACCGAAACACCTAGCTGGCGGGCTATGGAGTCGTCGCACATGCCCTGGGCTGCCAGGCGGAGAACCTGGACCATCCCCTCGCTCCTGCGGCCGCCCCACGGCAGCGGCACGGCCCTGGCCCACAGCTCCCTGAACAGGGTTCGCAGCAGGCCCACGACGACGGGCGTGCGTACAAGATAGAAGTTGTACGCATGATCGGGCAGGTTGCCGCCCCAGAACGGGGGCAGCCCGGCGACCTCCGACCCGGCCGTCATGAACCAGCTCGGCACCCGGTCCAGCGTGCGTACCTTGCCGCCGGCGTCGAGCAGGCGGGTGAGCTGATCGCGTACGCCGGGCAGCACCAGGGTGGACACCGGCACGATCGCATGGACCGCCAGAAGCTCTCGTTTCTGCGCATCAATCCACGTATCCGCAAATTTCCGGGCAAAGTCGGTCATGGTGCGCTCGTCCGGAAGTGCGGTCATCAATTCCGTCGGCGGGGACTGTACGGCAAGGCCGACCACGCTCTCGTACAGCACGTCCGCCCCGTTCACCATCTCCACCGTGAAGGTGCCGCTCTGGTAGTCGCGCCCGGCGTCGTAGTCGCGGATCAGCGACCGGATCGAGCCGAACGCGGTGTCGATCCTGCGGCTCTCCTCCGCCAGCCGGTCGAGCCGCTCGGCGATCACCCGGCCCAGGGCCGCCGCGGGGTGTCTGGCCAGGTATTCCCCCGACTGCTCGTCGATCACGCCCAGCTTGACGAGGTCGTCGAGCTGGCGGCCGACCTTCTCGACGGGACCGTCCATGGCCAGGGCGAGATCGGTGATGGTCGCTCGATGCAGGCGCAGCACCGCGGAGTACAGCGCGGTCTGTGCCGGGTCTAGGCCCAGTGTCTCGAAGGGATCAGACACTGGAGGCGACTGGTTGCGCATGTGGGGCGGCTCCGTCGGGGGGACACGGGCGTGCCGTGAGAATAACCCCGCAATACGCTCGTGTCCCCCCGTTGCCCTGACTGGCGGGGGCGAAGTGCAACTTCATGAACTTGCACGTTTTCGCATTGCGCTGTTCCGTTCCGTAACGCACCCTTTACCTAGCGTCGGCATCCTGCGAGGGCTGCGGTGGCACCGGCCATCAGGACGCGGAGGGGGGTTCGGTGGCGTGAGCGCCGCCACACCCGGATGCCGGTGGCCGGGGGATGGGACGGATCACCGACCGGCCCATCCCCCGGCACTTTTCATGCCGGGGGTACGACGGACCGTGGGGGTCATCGTGCCCCCGGCATCCTCATGTCCATACGTGGGAAGCAACCGAGGTAGGTGGGGCCATGGGTGCTGCGACGCGGTTTGGAGGCAGGGCCTAGACTTGGCTCAATCAGCGCAACGGCAGGAGGGGGCCGCAGCATGTCCAAGTTCACCGAAACAGGTTTGACCTTCGATGACGTGCTGCTGGTGCCCGCGTATTCAGACTTGCAGCCGGGTGAGGCCGACACCAGCTCGCGCCTGTCCCGCAACATCACGCTCTCCATCCCGCTGGTCTCCGCGGCCATGGACACCGTCACCGAGGCCCGCATGGCGGTCGCCATGGCCCGCCAGGGCGGCATCGGCGTCCTCCACCGCAACCTGTCGGTCGACGAGCAGGCCCAGCAGGTCGACCTGGTCAAGCGGTCCGAGGCCGGCATGGTCACCAACCCGGTGACCTGCAGCCCGGACGACACGCTGGCCGACGTCGAGCGGCTCTGCGCCACGTACCGGATCTCGGGTGTGCCCGTGACGGACGTGGACGGCACGCTGCTGGGCATTGTGACAAACCGCGACATGCGCTTCGAGACGGACCACTCGCGCCTCGTACACGAGGTCATGACCAAGATGCCGCTCGTCACCGCCCCGGTGGGCGTGTCGCGTGATGAGGCGTTCGCCCTGCTCCGGCAGAACAAGATCGAGAAGCTGCCCCTGGTCGACTCCGACGGCAGGCTGCGCGGCCTGATCACGGTCAAGGACTTCACCAAGAGCGAGCAGTACCCGCTCTCCACCAAGGACGCCGATGGCCGGTTGATCGTGGGGGCGGCCATCGGCGTCGGCGGCGACGCCGAGCTGCGGGCCAAGGCGCTGATCGAGGCCGGGGTCGATGTGGTGGTCATCGACGTGGCCCACGGTCACTCCAAGGGCCTGGCCGACATGGTCGGCAAGATCAAGGCCAACAGCAGGGTCGAGGTCGTCGCGGGCAACATCGCGACCAGGGCCGGGGCGCAGATGCTGGTCGACGCGGGCGCCGACGCGGTCAAGGTGGGCGTCGGGCCCGGCTCGATCTGCACCACGCGGGTGGTGGCCGGGGTCGGCGCGCCGCAGGTCACGGCCATCTACGAGGCCTCCAGGGCGTGTGGCCCCGCGGGCGTGCCGGTCATCGGCGACGGCGGCCTGCAGTACTCCGGCGACATCGTCAAGGCCATCGCCGCCGGCGCGGACACGGTCATGCTCGGCTCGCTGCTCGCCGGGTGCGAGGAGTCGCCGGGTGAGCTGATCTTCATCAACGGCAAGCAGTTCAAGTCGTACCGCGGCATGGGCTCGCTCGGCGCGGTGCGCAACCGCGAGCGCGGTGGCACCTCCTACAGCAAGGACCGCTACGCCCAGGCCGACGTCGGCGGCGACGACAGGTACATCCCCGAGGGCATCGAGGGCCAGGTGCCCTACCGCGGCCCGGTCGCGGCCGTCGCCCACCAGCTCGTCGGGGGCCTGCGCCAGGGCATGTGGTACGCCGGCTGCCGCACGATCGAGCAGATGCACACCGACTGCGAGCTCATGCCGATCACGGCGGCGGGCCTCAAGGAGAGCCACCCCCACGACATCCAGATGACCGTGGAAGCTCCGAACTATCACAGAAGGTAAGTTCATGACTCAGCAGGTGGAGATCGGCCGGGGTAAGGCCGGGCGGCGGGCGTACTCGCTTGACGAGATCGGCCTGGTTCCCTCGCGGCGCACCCGGGACCCGGAGGAGGTCTCGATCGCCTGGCAGATCGACGCCTACCGCTTCGAGCTGCCGGTGGTGGTCGCCCCCATGGACAGCGTGGTGTCCCCGGCGACCGCGATCGAGATCGGCCGGCTCGGCGGTCTCGCGCCGCTCGACCTCGAAGGGCTCTGGACGCGGTACGAGGACCCGTCTCCGCTGCTGGAGGAGTGTGCCGCACTCGACGCGGCGGCGGCCACCAAGCGGCTCCAGGAGATCTACGCGGCGCCCATCCAGGAGGAGCTGATCGGCCGCCGGATCGAGGAGATCCGGGCGTCCGGCGTCACCGCCGCTGTGCGGCTGTCCCCGCAGCGCACGGTCCAGTACCACAAGGCCGTGATCGACGCGGGCGTCGACATCTTCGTCATCCGCGGCACCACCGTATCGGCCGAGCACGTGTCGGGCCGGGCCGAGCCGCTCAATCTCAAGCAGTTCATCTACGAGCTCGACGTGCCGGTCATCGTGGGCGGCTGCGCGACGTACACGGCGGCCCTGCACCTCATGCGCACGGGCGCGGCGGGCGTGCTGGTGGGCTTCGGCGGCGGCGCCTCGCACACGACCCGCAACGTGCTCGGCGTGGCCGTGCCGATGGCCACCGCGATCTCCGACGTGGCGGCGGCGCGCCGCGACTACATGGACGAGTCGGGCGGGCGCTACGTGCACGTGATCGCCGACGGCGGCATGGGCACCTCCGGTGACATCGCCAAGGCCATCGCGTGCGGGGCCGACGCCGTGATGGTGGGCTCGCCGCTGGCGCGGGCGGTCGAGGCCCCCGGCCACGGGTTCCACTGGGGGTCGGAGGCGCACCACCCGGACCTGCCGCGGGGCCGGCGGGTGGAGTTCGGCACGGTCGGCACGCTCGAGCAGATCCTGCACGGGCCGTCGAGCGTGGCGGACGGCTCGATGAACCTGATGGGCGCCCTGAAGCGGACCATGGCCTCCACCGGCTACTCGGACATCAAGGAGTTCCAGCGGGTCGAGGTCGTGGTGGCCCCCATCCAGCGCTGACGCTCATGCCGGAGGGCGCGGTCGAGCGGGTGTTCCGCGAGGAGTACGGCCGGGCGGTCGCCGTGCTCGTGCGGGTCTTCGGCGACATCGACATCGCCGAGGAGGCGGTGCAGGAGGCGTTCAGCGTGGCGGTGCGGCAGTGGCCGTCCGCCGGGGTACCGCCCAGCCCGGCCGGGTGGATCATCACGACCGCGCGCAACCGGGCCATCGACCGGCTGCGCAGGGAGTCGGCGCGGCCCGGCAAACACGCCCAGGCCGCGCTGCTGCAGGCCGTCGACGGGCCCCAGGACGTGGGGCCCGTACACGACGACCGGCTGCGGCTGATCTTCACCTGCTGTCACCCCGCGCTCGCCATGCACGCGCGGGTCGCTCTGACGCTTCGGCTGCTCGGCGGGCTGACGACGGCGGAGATCGCCCGCGCGTTCCTGGTGCCGGAGCCGACCATGGCGCAGCGCCTGGTGCGGGCGAAGAGCAAGATCCGTGCCGCCCGCATCCCGTACCGGGTCCCCGAGGAGGCCGACCTGCCCGAGCGGCTGCGGGCGGTGCTGGCCGTGGTCTACCTGGTCTTCAACGAGGGCTATACGGCCAGCTCCGGCGATCGGCTGGTCCGGGAGCACCTGTGTGCCGAGGCCATCCGGCTCGGCCGGCTGCTGGCCGAGCTCATGCCGGACGAACCCGAGATCATGGGGCTGCTCGCGCTCATGCTGCTGACCGAGTCGCGGCGCGCCGCCCGTACCTCCGAGGGAGGCGAGTTGGTGCCGCTCGCCGAGCAGGACCGGGGGCTGTGGGATCGCGCGCTCGTCGAAGAGGGGCAGGAGCTCGTACGGCGGTGCCTGCGGCGCAACGAGCCCGGCCCCTACCAGATCCAGGCCGCGATCAACGCCGTGCACAGCGACGCGGCGGCGGCGCGGGACACGGACTGGCGGCAGATCATGCGACTGTACGACCTGCTGGCGGCCTTCGACCCCGGGCCGGTCGTGGCCGTGCACCGGGCGGTGGCCGTGGCCGAGGTGGAGGGGCCGGAAGCGGCGCTGGGACTGCTCGACGGGCCCGATGATTACTACCTGTTCCATGCGGTACGAGCCGATCTGCTGCGGCGGCTCGGGCGCGAGGCGGAGGCCGTGGCGGCGTACGAGGCGGCGATCGCGCTGGCAGGCAACGAGGTCGAGCGGACTTTCCTGCGGAAACGGGCGGAGACATGACGAGGGTGTGCGTGGTCACCGGGGCCAATCGGGGGATCGGGCTGGAGGTGGCGCGGCAGCTCGCGCTGGCCGGCGACACCGTGGTGCTGACGGCCAGGGACGTGCGCAAGGCCGAGAAGGCCGCCGCCGGGCTGGGCGGGGCGGTGGAGGCGAGGCGGCTCGACGTGTCCGATGCCGGGTCCGTCGAGAGGTTCGCCCGGGAGCTGGGCCATGAGCGGGTCGACGTGCTGGTCAACAACGCGGCCATTCACTACGACACCTGGCAGCGGGCCACCGGCGCGGATCTGGGCGTCGTCCAGGAGGCGCTGGAGACGAATCTGCTCGGGGCGTGGCGGGTGACGCAGGCGCTGCTGCCGCTGCTGCGGGCGAGCAGGCACGGCCGGGTGGTGAACGTCTCCAGCGAGGCCGGGTCGCTGGCCTCCATGGGAGCGGGGACGCCGGCCTACGCGGTGTCCAAGGTCGCGCTCAACGCGCTCACCAAGATGCTCGCCGCCGAGCTGCGCGGCGAGAGGATCCTGGTCAACGCGGTCTGCCCCGGGTGGGTCGCCACCGACATGGGCGGCCCCGGCGGGCGGCCGGTCACGGAGGGCGCGAGGAGCGTGCTGTGGGCGGTCGATCTGCCGGACGGCGGGCCGACCGGCGGGTTCTTCCGCGACGGGCGCGCGCTGCCCTGGTGATCACCGGGGCTGTCGAGAGGCCGGTGCCCTAGCATGCGGGCATGGCCGACCTTCGCCACACGCACGAGCTCGCCTTCGCCGGCGACGTGGTCATCAAGCGCTACATGGACAGCAAGCCCGGCGCGGCCGAGCGCGAGTGGCGCGCGCTGAACCTGCTGGCCGAGTACGCCCCCGGCCTGGCCCCCGAGCCGATCGGCTACGAGGCGGGCGTGGTGACGATGTCCCGGATCGACGGGGTGCCGCTGCGCGGGCTGTTCGCGACGGCCGTACACGTCACGGCGCTGGTCGAGGCGCTCACCGAGCTGCACACGGCGGTGCCGTCCGACGTGCTCAGGGCCGTCCCGCTGCGCCCGTGGCAGCTCGAGGCGGTCGCCGACTGGGTGCGGCGGCGCGGCGCGAGCTGGGAGCCGCGCGACCCGCCGGCGGACCGGGCGGTCAGGGAGGGCCTGCGGTGGCTGGAGAGCTGGTCGCCGGGCGATTCGGGGGTCATGCCCGTGTTCGGGGCGGGCGACGGCAATCTGGCGAACTTCCTGTGGGACGGCGTACGCGTCCGCATCGTCGACTACGAGGACTCCGGGCGCAGCGACCTGGCCTTCGAGCTGGCGGAGATGGCCGAGCACGTGTCGATGTGGGTGGACGGCGAGGTGGAGATCGCGCACCGGTTCGAGCTGAGCCCGCCGGTGGAGCGGCGGCTGCGCGAGTGCCGCAAGGTGCACGCCCTGGTCTGGCTGTTCCTGCTCTCGCGCGAGCACCCGCGCAATCCGCCGGGCACCTTCGGGCGACAGGTCGAACGCGTGCTGGCAACATTGGGCGCATGAGACGGGCAGGAGCAGCGGACAAGGCCGCCGTCGAGCGCCTGGTGCACGACGCCTACGCGCCGTGGATCGAGGTCGTCGGTATGCGACCGCTGCCGATGGAGGCCGACTACGCGGCGCTCATCGACGCGGGCCGGGTGCACGTCACGGACGAGCTCGACGGGCTCATCGTGCTCGTCCCCGAAGACGGCGTCCTGCTGGTGGAGAACGTCGCCGTGCGCCCCGGCCGGCAGGGGGTCGAGGGCCGCTCCGCCGTGATGATGCGCAAGCGGCTCAGCCCGTGAGGACCCCCAGGAGGTGGCTGACCTCCCTGGCCACCGCGTCGCGCCCGGCCTTGAGGTATTTCCGGGAGTCGACGACGCGCTCGTCGTGGGTCAGGTAGTCGCGCACGGCGCCGGTGAACGCCTTGTTCAGGTGCGTCGCGATGTTGATCTTCTTCATGCCGTTCCGCACGGCCTCGCGCAGCACGTCGTCGGGCACCCCTGACGAGCCGTGCAGCACCAGCGGCACCGGCACCGCGGCCCGCAGCTCGGCGATGAGCTCCAGGTCCAGCACCGCGTCCTTGGTGGTCATCGCGTGGGAGGTGCCCACGGCCACGGCCAGCGCGTCGACGCCGGTCCTGGCCACGTAGTCGACCGCCTCGTGCGGCTTGGTGCGCGCGCCGGGGGCGTGCACGCCGTCCTTGCCCCCGACCTCGCCCAGCTCTGCCTCGACCCACACGCCCCGCTCGTGGCACCAGGCGGCGACCTCGGCGGTCGTGCGGACGTTCTCCTCGTCGGGCAGCGCCGAGGCGTCGTACATGACCGAGCCCAGACCCAGCCCTACCGCCTCCTCCACGAGCGCCCGGTCGGTGGCGTGGTCGAGGTGGACCGCGACCGGCACCTCGGCGCGCCTGGCGACCGCCAGGGCGGCCAGCGCGACGGGCTCGAGCGCGCCGTGGTAGCGGACGCAGTTCTCGCTGATCTGCAGCACGACCGGCAGGCTCAGGGCCTCGGCGCCGGTCACGATGGCGGTGGCGTGCTCGAGCTGGATCACGTTGAACGCGCCCACCCCGGCGGGCGACTGGCTGACGATGTCGCCGATGGCGGCGAGGGGCATGCCGGGCTCCTTACGTGACGATGATCTGGGGGTGGATGTCGGCGTACACGTCGGGGTCGAAGTCGCCCGCCACGGGCGCGGCCACGGCCGCCGCGCCGAGGGCCGCGGCCCGCCGGAGGCTGTCGGGCCAGGGCGCCGACTCCACCAGACCCAGCGCCAGCCCGGCGACGAGCGAGTCGCCCGCCCCCGTCGGGTTGCCGCGCACGGTGTACGGCATGCGCGCCGTGAACGTCCCCTCCCCGGTGACCGCCAGCAGCCCGTCGGCGCCCATGGAGACCACCACGGCCTCGGCGCCCTGGCTGCGCAGCGCCTGGGCGCCCTCGGCCGGGGTGCCGCCGGGCACGGCCCTGGCCAGCTCCTCCCGGTTGGGCTTGACCACGGAAGGACGGCCCTTGGGGGCGTGGCGGAGCGGGTCGCCGTCGGCGTCCACGATCGCCGGGACTCCGCGGTCCGCGGCGATGGAGGCCAGCGTGGCGTAGGTGTCGGCGGGGACGCCGCGGGGGAGGCTGCCCGAGATGACGACCGCGCCGGCGGTGGCGAGCAGCGACGCGTAGTGCCGTACGAAGCCCGCCAGCTCGGCGGGGGTGACCTCGGGCCCCGGCTCGTTGAAGAGCGCGGTGCGCGTCCCGGCCTGCTCCGAGACGGCCAGCGTGGTGCGGGAGTCGGCGGCGATGGCGCACAGCGCGCCGGGCAGGCCAGCCGCCCGCAGGTCGTCCTCGATCGCCTGCCCCGTGGGCCCGCCCGCCAGCCCGGTGACCAGCACGTCCTGGCCGAGCGCGGCCAGCACGCGGGCCACGTTGACGCCCTTGCCGCCCGCCCGTCTGTGGACCGCGCCGACCCGGTTGACCCCGTCCCAGTCGACCTCCGGGACCTGGTAGGTCACGTCGAGCGCGGCGTTGAGCGTCACGGTGAGGATCATCGGGGCTCCGTGACCCAGGCGCCGTCCTTCATCACCCCGGCCACCTCCAGCGAGTCGGACAGCACCACCAGGTCGGCCGCCTTGCCCACGGCGATCGAGCCGATCCTGTCTGCCAGCCCCAGCACCCGCGCGGGCGTCAGGGACGCCACCTGGACCGCGTCGGGCAGCGACATCCCGACCTCCTGGACGCTGCGCCGGAACGCGACGTCCATGGTCAGCGTGGACCCCGCGATCGAGCCGCCCTCTACCAGCCTGGCCACGCCGCCGTCCACGCGCACCCGCATGGGGCCGAGCACGTAGTCGCCGTCGCCGAGGCCGGCGGCCGACATCGCGTCCGTGATCAGCGCCGTCCTGCCGGGGCCCGCCACCTCGTACGCCAGGCGCAGCATGGCCGGGTGCACGTGCACGCCGTCGTTGATCAGCTCGACCGTCACCCGCTCGTCGTCGAGCAGCGCGGCCACCGGGCCGGGCGCGCGGTGGCCGAGCGGCGGCATCGCGTTGTAAAGGTGGGTGGCCACGCTCGCGCCCGCCTCGATGCCCGCGATCGTCGTGTCGTAGTCGGCGTCGCTGTGGCCGAGCGCCGCGATCACGCCTTCGGCGGCGGCCATGCGGATCGTGTCGAGCGCGCCGGGCAGCTCGGCCGCGATGGTCACCATGCGTACGTGCCCGCGCCCCGCCTTGACCAGCGTCGCGAACTCCCGCGGCGACGGCTCCCGCAGCAGGGTCGGGTCGTGCGCGCCGCAGCGCGCCTTGGAGATGTACGGGCCCTCGAAGTGGATGCCGGCCAGCAGCCCTTCCTCGCAGAGCTCGGCCAGCGCCGACGCGGCCCGGATCAGGCCGTCGGGCGAGTCGGTGACGAGGCTCGCCATCGTCGTGGTGGTGCCGTGGCGGCGGTGCAGCTCGACGGCCTCACGTGCCTTGTCCTGCTCGCCGGTCGGGAACGAGCCGCCCGCGCCGCCGTGGTTGTGGATGTCCACGAACCCCGGGATGACGTGCCGCCCGCCCACGCTCAGGCCCTGACCCGGTGCGGATCCGCGGCCGACATGCGTGATGCGGCCGTCTTCGATGGTCAGCCACCCCTGGTGAACTCCCTCGGGCGTCACGATCCTGGCGTCGGCAAGAGTAAGGCTCATGAAGAAAGGATCACAGATCGCGTGAGGTGCATGGGCTCGTCGGGGTTCAGCCCCTGGGCGAACGCCCGGGCGACGGCCACCCGCTGGGCCCTGATCAGCTCGGCCATCGGGTCGAGCGCGGTCTCGAAGAACGTCCCGCCGGTCTCCTCGACCTGCGCGCGCAGGCCCTCGGGCGCGGTGCCGAGCATCCAGGTCACGCGCCCCGGGGCGGCGATGCTGATCGGGCCGTGCCGGTACTCCATCGCCGGGTACGCCTCCGTCCACGAGCGGGACGCCTCGCGCATCTTCAGCGCGGCCTCCTGCGCCAGCCCGACCGACCAGCCGGTGCCGAGGAAGCTGAACTGCTCGGCCCCCACCAGCTCGTCCGGCAGCGGCGCGGCCAGGGCCTCCTCGGCGTCCTCCACGGCCTGCGTGAGGTCCTCGCCGAGGCTGGCACGCAGCAGGGCGAGCTGCGTGGTGGCGAACCTGGTCTGCACGACCGACCGCTCGTCGGCGTAGTCGAGCACGACGACCTTGTCGGCGGCCTTCATGATCGGCGTGTTGGGGTCGGCGGTGATGGCCGTGGTCCGCGTGGCCGTCCTGGAGAGCAGCTCCAGCACCTCGGTCGTGGTGCCGGAGCGGCTCAGGGCGAGCACGCGGTCGTACGAGCGGTCGATCGGGGCCTCGGAGGCGGCGAAGGCGTCGGTCTCGCCGTGGCCGGCCCGCTCGCGCAGCACGGCGTACGCCATCGCGATGAACCACGACGTGCCGCAGCCGACGACGGCGACCCGCTCGCCATGGCGCGGCAGCGCGTCGGCGGGGACGCTCGCGACGGCGCGGCGCCAGCACGACGGCTGGGACGCGATCTCGGCCTCGGTGTGGGTGGTCACCACTTGCCTCCCCGGAGATTGATTGTTTCTGCTGGATTTATATCAGGAAGGAGCATTAATGGACACCGGTGGCTCTGTCCTGTGCCGTTGTGCCACGCTTGCCCTTGTCGCCACCTGCCCCTGTCGCCATCGCCTAGGAGGCCTCGTGTCCCGCTATGACCGCTGGAACGCCATCCTCGAGCTGCTGGCCCAGGAGGGCAGGCTGTCGGTGGAGGAGGCCGCCCGGGCGCTCGACGTCTCCACCGCGACGATCCGGCGGGATTTCGACCAGCTCGCGCAGCAGCAGATGCTCATGCGCACGCGAGGCGGCGCGGTCGCGCAGAGCGTGAGCTACGATCTGCCGCTGCGGTACAAGACGGCCAGGCACGCCGACGAGAAACACCGCATCGCCGCCGCGGCGGCCGAGCTGGTGACGCCCGGGGCCGTGGTGGGGCTCAACGGCGGCACCACCACGTCGGAGCTGGCGCGCACGCTCGCGACGACGCCGACGCTGGAGAGCGGGTTCACGATCGTCACGAACGCGCTGAACATCGCGGCCGAGCTGACCGTGCGGCAGCACGTCAAGATCGTGGTGACGGGTGGGGTGGCCAGGCAGCAGTCGTACGAGCTCATCGGGCCGCTGGCGACCGGGGTGCTCGAGCAGGTGACGCTGGACGTGGCGTTCCTGGGGGTGGACGCGCTGGACGTCGAGGTGGGGGCCTCGGCGCACCACGAAGGGGAGGCCAGCGTCAACCACCTGCTGATCAGCCGGGCGGCGCAGGTCGTCGTGGTGGCCGACTCCTCCAAGATCGGCAAGCGGGCGTTCTCGCGGATCTGCCCGATCGGCCAGATCGACACGCTGGTCACGGATGATCAGCTCTCCGACGCGCTGGCCGGGGAGCTGACGGACGCCGGGGTGAAGGTCGTCCGCGCCTGACCCGGCGGCCGTCCCTTGGGGCCAGGGCTGGACGCGTGCGGGGGGCCGCACTTGGGCGGTGGCGTTACAGGGCGAGGGGCCCGAGGGTAGGTATGGAGCGCAGGCGACAAAGCCGTACCAGGGGGAGATATGACGCCGGGAAGGTGTGTGGCTCGGCTCGGGCCCGCGGAGCGGACCGAGGCGCTGGAGCGCATGGCCGCGCAGGACTTCGACGTGGTCGTGGTGGGCGGCGGCGTCGTGGGGGCGGGGATCGCGCTCGACGCCGCCACCCGGGGGCTCGACGTGGCGCTGGTCGAGGCCAGGGACTTCGCCTCCGGCACGTCCTCCCGCTCGTCCAAGCTCATCCACGGCGGCCTGCGCTACCTGGAGCAGCTCAACTTCGAGCTGGTGCGCGAGGCCCTGCAGGAGCGCGCGCTGCTGCTGCAGCGGATCGCGCCGCACCTGGTCAGGCCGGTGCCGTTCCTCTTCCCGCTGACCCACTTCGCGTGGGAGCGGCCGTACGTCGGCGCGGGCGTGGCGCTCTATGACACGCTCGGCCTGGCGACCGGGATCGCCCGCGGCGTGCCGGGCCACCGGCACCTGTCCAGGTCGCGGGCGCTGCGGCTGGCCCCGGCGCTCAAGAAGACCGCCTTCACCGGCGCCGTCCAGTACTGGGACGCGCAGGTGGACGACGCCCGTTACGTGACGACCCTGCTGCGCACCGCCGCGACCTACGGCGCCCTCGTCGCGCCGCGGGCACAGGTGGTGGGGTTCCTGCGGGAGGGCGAGCGGGTCACCGGTGTGCGCGTGCGCGACCTGGAGCTCGGCGACGAGCTGGAGGTACGCGCCCAGCAGGTGGTGAACGCCACCGGCGTCTGGACCGACGACATCCAGCAGCTCGTCGGCGGCCGCGGCCAGATCCACGTACGCGCCTCCAAGGGCATCCACCTCGTGGTGCCCAGGGACCGGATCCACTCGCTGACCGGGATCATCCTGCGTACGGAGAAGTCGGTGCTCTTCGTGATCCCCTGGGGCCGCCACTGGATCATCGGCACCACCGACACGGACTGGACGCTCGACAAGGTTCACCCGGCCGCCTCCCGCACGGACATCGACTACCTGCTCGACCACGTGAACGCCGTCCTGTCCGTCCCCCTGACCCGTGACGACGTCGAAGGCGTCTACGCGGGGCTGCGGCCGCTGCTGTCGGGCGAGTCCGACGAGACGTCCAAGCTGTCCAGGGAGCACGTGGTGACGCACCCGGTGCCGGGCCTGGTGATGATCGCCGGTGGGAAGTACACGACGTACCGGGTCATGGCCAAGGACGCGGTGGACACGGTGGTGCACGGGCTCGGCCAGCGGGTGCCGGGCTCGTGCACCGACCGCATCCCGCTCGCGGGCGCCGAGGGCTACCAGGCGCTGTGGAACTCCAGGCACCGCCTGGCCCACACCTCCGGTCTGCACGTGGCCAGGATCGAGCACCTGCTGCAGCGCTACGGCTCGCTGATCGACGAGGTGCTGGAGCTGATCGAGCGCGATCCGTCACTGGGCAGGCCACTGTCGGGGGCTGACGACTATCTGCGCGCCGAGATCGTCTACGCCGCCACCCACGAGGGGGCCAGGCACCTCAACGACGTGCTGACCCGGCGTACGCGGATCTCCATCGAGACCTTCCACCGCGGCCTGGCCGTGGCGCAGGAGGCGGCCGAGCTGCTGGCCGGGCCGCTGGACTGGGACGGCGAGCAGGTGAAGAGGGAGGTGGAATACTACGCCAAGCGGGTCGAGGCCGAGCGGCGCTCGCAGGAGCAGGACTCCGACCAGGAGGCCGACGCGATCAGGCTCGGCGCGCCGGAGATCGTCCCTGTCGTTCTGCCGGAGCATTCACCATGAGTGAGCGTAGCGAGCGAATAATTAGACACGCGAACGGTTCGCTCATGCGACCGACGAAGGAGGGCGCATGAGTGAACCCTCGAAGCAGTTGTCCGATCCCCGCCGGTTGCTGGAGGGATATCTCGATCACTACCGCGAGGAGATCCTGCGCAAGCTGGACGGCTTCCCCGAGCCTGAGGTGAGCCGGGTGCCGTCGGGGTGGACGCCGGTGGCGATGCTCAAGCACCTGGCGTACGTCGAGCGGCGCTGGTTCCAGTGGGACTTCGCAGGCGAGCAGGTGGCAGATCACATGGGTGACCGCGACGAGGAGGGCGCGCTCGTCGCGGGCGAGTCGCTGGAGGAGCTCAAGGAGGTCTACCTGGCGGCGTGCGAGCGGTCCAGGCAGATCGCGGCGGCGGCGCAGCTTTCCGACGTGGCCTCGCAGATCGGCAGGTTCCAGCCGCCCAAGGAGCCTCCGACACTGGGGTGGATCATGTTCCACGTCCTGGAGGAGTACATGCGGCACGCCGGGCACCTCGACATCGCCCGGGAGCTGGCCGAAAGCTGAAAAGAGGGGCGGGCGGCACGCGGCGCTGCGGGATCCGCGTACCGCCCTTCCAGGATGGCCTCTAGTACTGCGTGGAGTCGTGCACGTCGAGCAGCGGCTCCTTGACGCCGTCGCCCGAGTCGTCGGTCCAGTTGGAGTTGCCGGTGGAGATCAGCTTGGCGCGTACGGCCAGCGCGCCCGCCCTGGTCGTCGGCTTGCGGCTGCCCGAGGTGAGGATGCCGGCCGCGCCCGCCACGTGGGGGCTGGCCATCGAGGTGCCGCTGATCGTGTTGTAGCCGCCGTTCATCCACGTCGAGTAGATGCAGGTGCCGGGCGCGGTGATCTCGACGGTGGAGCCGAAGTTGGAGTAGAACGCCGAGGTGTCGTCCTGGTCGGTCTCGCTGCGGCAGGAGAGCGTGCTGCCGCCCGCGCCGCCGGGCAGGCCGTCGTTGTCGGTCAGCGCCGAGACCGTGACCACGTCCGGGTGGTTGGCGGGGAAGAACGCGGACGTGTTCGCGTGGCTGTTGCCCGCGGCCACGACGACCACGATGCCGGCGTTGGTGGCGTTCGTGATCGCGGTGCTGATGGCGCTGCTCGAGCAGCCGTTGCAGCCCAGGCTCAGGTTGATGACCTCGATGGTGGAGGCGCGTGCCACGACCCAGTCGAGCCCGGCCGCGATGGCGGACAGGGTGCCGGAGCCGGCCGAGTTGAGCACCTTGACGCCGTGGATGCGGGCGCCGGGCGCGACGCCGACCGAGCCGACGGTGTTGTCCTTGGCGCCGATGATGCCCGCTACGTGTGAGCCGTGGCCGTTGTCGTCGGTGCCGGTGTTGTTGAGGCAGATGCCGGTCACGCAGTTGGCGCGGGCGACCACGTTCAGGTCGGGATGGGTGTAGTCCACGCCGGTGTCGACGACCGCGACGTCCACGTCGACGCGCACGTCATCGACGCCGTCGATGTCCAGGTTGGGGTTGTTGGGGGCGAAGATGCGCTTGACGCCCGTGGGCGTGGTCTGGGCGAATGTCGTGACCACGGCGTCGGGCTCGACGCTGAGCACGTTCGGGTTCTGCTTGAGCCGCTCGGCGGCGGTCGCGCTGAGGCGGGCGGTGTAGCCCTTGAACGCGTGCTCGTAGACGCCGACGAGCTCGCCGCCGTACTGCGACACCTGGTCCTGGGCGGCGGAGCGGGGGGCCGCCCGCAGCGTCGGCTTGAGCTGGACGATGTACGTCTCCTGCGCGTCCTGCGTGGCGGCGGAGACGGCCGGCGGCGTCAGGGGTAACGCCAACGCGCTGACGAGCAATGCGAGCAGGGGGGTGCGTGATCGCATGGCACGTGGGCCCTTCCTGTGATGGGACTGGAGAGGCCTGTGGGATGACAGGCCCCACCAATCCGACATTACATGGTTAGTAAAGTTTTCATCACGTGTCGAGGGGCTGTCCATGGATAAAGGTGCCAATTTCGTACGAAATCGGCACCTTTCTTGCTTAGCGCAGTGGGATCCACGCCTGCTGGGCCAGTGTGGCGGCGTCGTTGACCTGGACACCGTCGTACGAGACCGTCCAGATCGAGTCGCCGATGACCATCGCGCGGTCGATCCCGGCCTCGTTCGCCGGGTGCTTGATCATGCCGAGCTTCGACACGCCGGAGTCGTCGATCTTCAGCACGAGCGCGCCCGACTCGGTCTGCTGGAACAGCGGGATCACCGCCAGGCCGGTCTTCGGCCAGTACAGGAACGCGTGCGGGTCCCACTCGGCCGCCGAGCCCGAGTCCTTCTGGAACAGCTGCGACAGCCTGCGCGGACTGGCCGGGTCGCTGACGTCGAACAGCGAGATCTGCGTGCCCAGCGTCCTGCCCTTCTCGCTGGCCTCTTGGCCGATGCCGATCAGGCGGCCCTCGGCGCCGGGGTGCAGGTACGCCGAGTAGCCGGTGATCTTCAGCTCGCCCGTCACCTTGGGCGCCGCCGGGTCGCGCAGGTCCAGCGTGTAGAGCGGGTCTACCTGCTTGAACGTGACGCAGTAGCCCACCGGGCCGATGAACCTGACCGAGTAGATGCGCTCGCCCCGGCCGAGGCCGCCGACCTCGCCCGTCTTGGCCAGGGTGTCGGCCTTGAGCACGTACACGGCGCTGGAGCTGTTCTCGCCGTCCTGGGAGGTGAGCGTGGTCGCGACGCGGAGGTGGCCGTCGTACTCCGACAGCGAGTACTGGTTGAGCAGCCGTCCGGGGACCTTGCCCGAGGCCACGTAGGAGGGGGCACCGGGCGAGGAGATGTCGAACCGGTGGACCTCCGTCTCCTCCGGCGGGATGGTGGGTGTGGGGGTGGGCGTGGGTTCGGAGCTGCCCGTTGGTTGCGGGTCCGTGGGTGTGGGCTCCTCGGCCGGGGCGACCCCTGCCGAGGTCTGCGCGGCCGGGGTTTCGGGGGTGGCCGGGGTGTCCTCCACCGGCTGGGGCATCCACCAGCGCGGGTTGCTGGCCACGTAGAGGCTGCTGCCGGTGCCGTACACGATGTCGCCGTCGGCCGCCAGGCTGATCGGGTCGGTGCCGGCCGCGGTGACGCCCTGCGCGAGGTCGATGGTGTGCACGGTGAGCAGCGACGTGCCGGTGTAGTCGGCCGGGTGGCTGATCCGCTCGCACTTCACGGAGTCCTTCTTGACCGTCCCCGACGCGTCCGTGATCTCGGTCTTGGGGAGCCAGGCCTCGGCGGGGGCCTTGCGTACCGCCGCCTGGTTGCGCTTGACGCGCTCGGCCTCCGAGACCTCCCCGTTGATCACGGGGAACGTGATCTCCGGCTGGCTGCGGGTGACCAGCCTGACCGTGGAGCCGACCATCCTGGCGTCCACGTACGAGCCCTGGGTCTTGATCGTGCTCAGCACCTTGGGCTGCCCTGAGAGATCGACCAGCACGTATTTCGTCTCACCTGGCCGGACGAAGTCCCTCATCTTGTACATGATGTCGCCGCCGCGCATGAGCACCAGTGCGCGGTCGCCGGAGACCAGCAGGTCGCCGGAGCCGCCGGGCCGGCCCTTCTCCGTCAGCTTGAGTGAGGCGGTGACCTTCCTGGTGGCGGTGTCGATGATCCGCAGGGTGCCGTCGTTGACGGTGATGACCCGGTTGCCGTCGGTCTTGACCGCGTCGGGCTCGTCCACGCCGGCCTCGTGCACGTTCGTCGTGGAGTGCTCGGGGGTGTCCGCCTTCTCGGAGGCCACGCGGGCGTCCTTCGCCAGGGCCGCGTAGGGCAGGATGCCGCCGTCGAAGCCGTACGCGCTGACGTTCTGGGCGGCGTGCTCGCGCAGCCCGGACAGCAGGTCGTCGCAGCTGGTGTAGGCCACCAGGCGGATCGCGCCGAGCGGGCTCGTCCTCGGCTTCGGCGGCGGCTCCGCGGCCGTGGAGGTGCAGGCGACTGTTACCGTCGCGAGCGCCGCGGCGGTCGCGGCCGCACGGATCAGCGTCTTCATGCCCTCATTGACGGCTCTCCCGGCCGGATGGTTCAGGACCGCCTGTTGGGATTGACGGTGAAGACCGGGCTGAAGTCGATCTTGTCGGGCACCTCCAAGAGCTTGCGCACCAGCTTCCCGGTGAAGTCGACCACCTGGACCTCGTCGTTGGTGCCGTTGTCCTGCTCCCAGCAGTAGAGGTGGGTCTCGTCGTAGAAGCCGAGGACCTTGTCGCAGTCGGAGGAGAACTTGCGCACCCGCTCGCCCGACCTGGAGTCCCAGACGCAGTGGTCGCCGTCGCCCCCGTTGGGGCAGTTGGTGACGAACGTCTTACCCGAGGGCGAGAAGATGTCCTGCGTGCCGGCGGACAGCGTGCCGATGCCCGTCGTGGAGTGCGTGGCCTTGCCCTCCGAGTCGAAGAAGCGCAGGCTGCGGTTCTTCTCGCTGCCGTAGACGTTGACCGCGCCGTCCTCGGCGCCGTCGAAGCCGAAGGCCGTCTGGCGCACCGAGGTGTCGGAGACGTTCACGGTGGTGGCGTGTTTCCTGGCCACGTCGATCAGGACGAATCCGAGGTAGTTCCAGTCGTCGCCGATCTTCTTCTCGACGTTGAGCAGGATCTTGGAGCCGTCCTTCGACCAGGCCCTGATGCTGCTGATCAGCGGCTCCTTGACGGTCTTGATCGTCGTACGGTCGCCGCTCTGCCTGTCGGTGATGACGACGAAGTCGAAGTCGTCCGAGCTGTAGCTCCTGCCCCTTGTCGCGAGATAGCGGCCGTCGGGGGAGACCATGGACTCCCAGTTGCCGGCGTACTTCGTGTACGACCCGTGCAGGGAGCCCCTGGCGAAGTCGATCCAGTCGTCCTTCTTCTTGTCGTAGACCTCATAGGACGTCAGGACGACGGCGTCGCGCGGATCCTCGTAGAGGTACATGCCGCTCGCGCCCGGGATCGACACCCTGTCGCCCGTCGCCGGCACGGCCGGCTGGCTGGGCGACTGGCTGGTGGTCGTCTTGGACCTGGTCGGGCCGGGTGCCGGGGTGCGCGCGGGGTCGGCCAGCGTGCCCTTGTCGGCCTGGATGTACACGATCACACCCGCCAGGATCAGCAGCGCGACCGCCACCGTGATGCCGGCGATGAGCGGGCCCCGGCTTTTCTTCCGCGGCGGGCGCGGCTGCTCCATCCAGCTCGGATGGGTGGGCTGCTGCCCGTAGGGGCCCGGAGGTTGCCACGAGGGCTGGGCGGACGGCGCGACGGAGCCCGTGTGCGGGACCGGGCCCGAGTACGGGTTGGGGCCGGACGGCGGTCCCAGCGGATAGGGGCCGGACGGCGGACCCGCGTACGGTCCCGACATGGGTCCTGACACGGGTCCTGACGGTGCGGAGAAGGGGGGCGCGGGCGTGGGGGCGGCCTCGGCCGCGGCCTGCGCGAGGATGCCGGGGTTCGGCGCGGAGCTCGGTGCGGAGCCGGGCGCGGGGTGCCGCAGCAGCCGCATGATGACCTGCTCGGCCGTCGGCCGCTGCGCCGGGTCCTTGGCCAGGCACGCGGCCGCCACGTCACGCAGCTGGCCGTCCAGCACGCTCAGGTCGGGATGGTGGTTGAGCACG
Organism: Nonomuraea sp. NPDC049695; assembly: GCF_040674955.1. Lineage (NCBI taxonomy): Bacteria > Bacillati > Actinomycetota > Actinomycetes > Streptosporangiales > Streptosporangiaceae > Nonomuraea > Nonomuraea sp. NPDC049695. Next base: position 57,169 of record NZ_JBFANV010000028.1, read on the forward strand.
CGGTTGATCACCGCGGGCATCGTGTCGCTGCCGAACGGCGCCTGACCGGAGGCGGCGAAGATCATAGTGCTGGCCCACGCGAACATGTCGGAGGCCGGACCGACCGTGTGGCCCATGATCTGCTCGGGCGACATGTACGCCGGCGTGCCCACGACCATGCTGCTGATCGTCGCGGTGGCGTTCAGCGCCCGCGCGATGCCGAAGTCGATCACTCGGGGGCCGTCGGCGCCGATGATCACGTTGGCCGGCTTGAAGTCGCGGTGCACGATGCCCGCCTGGTGGATCGCGGCGAGCGCGGTGGCGGTGCCGATGGCCAACCGGTGCAGGACGGAGCCCGTGCGCGGCCCCTCTTCCTGCACGACCCGGTGTAAGGAGGGCCCCTCGATGAACTCGCTGATGATGTACGGCCGATCCTGCTCGGCCCCGGTGCCGAGGACGGCCGCGGTGCAGAACGGCGCCACCTGCTGGGCCACCTGGACCTCGCGCAGGAACCTCTCGACGCTCACCTGGTCGCCCGACAGGTCGGGCCGTAGCCACTTGACCGCAACCCGTGAGTCATTGTGGCCTTTGGCCAGGTAGACGACGCCTTGACCGCCCTCGCCCAGCCGGCCGAGGAGATCCAGGCCCCCTAGCCGCTGTGGATCTCCTGGGCGTAGCGGAGCGAAGGTTGCCATGTAGGGATTCTGGCCCTACGGCGCGCATCCGCAAAAACTACCCGCCGGTAGCCGGGCGGAATATCCTTCTGCCATGCACGTGACGTCCAGCGGTAGGACACGGCACATCATCGCCCCCTTTACCGGCGAAACCCTCGCCGAGCTGCCCATATCGGACGTTGACGACGTCCGCCGGGCGTACGAGAAAGCCAGGGCGGCCCAGGCCGACTGGGCGGCCAGGCCCGCGGCGGAACGGGCGAAACCGTTCCTGCGGCTGCACGACGCGATCCTGGACCGGAGGGACGAGATCCTCGACATCGTCCAGAACGAGACCGGCAAGGCCCGCAAGCACGCCTTCGAGGAGGTGCTCGACGTCGCGGGCTGCAGCCTCTACTACGCCCGCCGCGCGCCCGGCCTGCTCGCCCCGCGCGCCCGCAAGGGCATCTTCCCCGTGGCCACCCGCGTGTCGGAGCTGCGCCGGCCCAAGGGCGTGGTCGCACTGATCTCCCCGTGGAACTACCCGCTCGCGCTCGGTGTCACCGACGCGGTGCCCGCGCTGCTGGCCGGGAACGCGATCGTGCACAAACCGGACACGCAGACCGCCCTGTCCGCGCTGTGGACCATCGACCTGCTGGCCGAGCTCGGCATGCCGCGCGACATCTGGCAGGTGGTGCTCGGCGAGCCGGCCGAGATCGGCGACGCGCTGCTCGACGACGCCGACTACGTGGGGTTCACGGGCTCGACGCGCGGCGGCAGGAAGATCGCCGAGGAGGCGGCCAAGCGGCTCATCGGCTGCTCGCTCGAACTGGGCGGCAAGAACCCGATGGTGGTGCTCGACGACGCGGACCTGGACGTGGCCGTACAGGGTGCCATCCGGGCCTGCTTCACGAACGCCGGCCAGCTCTGCCTGTCGATCGAGCGCCTGTACGTGCACGCGTCCGTGTTCGACGCGTTCGCCGAGCGCTTCGTCGCCCAGGCCAGGCAGCTCAAGCTGGGCGCGGGCCACGACTGGTCGGTGCAGATGGGCTCGCTGACCTCGCAGCGTCAGCTCGACACGGTCACCGCCCACGTCGAGGACGCCCTGGCCAAGGGCGCGACCCTGCTGACAGGCGGCAAGGCCAGGCCCGACCTGGGCCCGCTGTTCTACGAGCCGACCGTGCTCACCGGGGTCGGTGAGGACATGGAGCTGTGCCGCAACGAGACGTTCGGGCCGGTGGTGGCGCTCTATCCGTTCTCCACCGACGACGAGGTGGTCGAGCTGGCCAACGACACCATCTACGGCCTGAACGCCTCCATCTGGACCTCCAGCCTCTCGCGCGGCCGGGCGCTCGCCGCCCGCGTCAGAGCCGGCACGGTCAACATCAACGAGGGGTACGCCTCGGCCTACGCCTCCTACGACGCTCCCATGGGCGGCATGAAGGCCTCCGGTCTTGGCCGCCGGCACGGCGCGGAGGGGCTGCTGCGTTACACCGAGTCCAAGACGGTGGCCTCGCAGGCGGGCTGGCTGGGGTTCGAGCCGCCGTTCGGGCTGCCGTACGAGAAGTGGGCCGCCACCTTGGCCACCACGCTCAAGGCGATGCGGCGGCTCCACCTGAAGTGACGTCTGCGTGGAATAACCGGCCAGGGCCCGGTGTCGTTCACGACCATGGAGATTCGTTACGTCGGAGGGCCCACGGCGGTCCTGGAGCTCGGCGGGGTGCGCCTGCTGACCGACCCCACGTTCGACGCGCCCGGCGACTACCCGATCGGCAACAGGGCGCTCACCAAGACCGCGGGGCCTGCCGTGGAGCTCTCCTCGCTCGGTCCGGTGGACGCCGTGCTGCTCTCGCACGACCAGCACCCGGACAACCTCGACAAGACCGGACGGGAGTACCTGGCGTCCGTGCCGCTGATCCTGTCCACGCAGTCGGCGGCCACGCGGCTGGGCGGCTCGGTGCGTGCCCTGCCCAACTGGACGTCTGTCACGCTGGGCGACGGGCTGACGGTGACCGGGGTCCCGGCGCAGCACGGGCCGGACGGGACCGAGCACCTGGTGGGCGAGGTCACGGGGTTCGTGCTCAGCGGCGAGGGGCTGCCGACCGTCTACGTGAGCGGGGACAACGCCTCGCTCGACGTCGTACGGGAGGTCGCCGGGCGGGTCGGTCCGGTGGACGTGGCGCTGCTGTTCGCGGGCGGGGCCCGTACCCCGCTGGTGGATGGGTTCCTGACGCTCAGCAGCGATGACGCGGTCACGGCCGCCGAGATCCTGGGCGCGCGGTACGTGGTGCCGCTGCACTTCGAGCACTGGGCGCACTTCACCCAGGGGCGGGAGACGGTGGAGAAGGCGTTCGCCGGCTTCGGTGACCGACTGCGGCTGCCGGCTCCCGGCGAGACCATCCGCCTGCCCTGACGGCGCAGCCGGGCCGGTGCGTCACCAGGCGACGGGCAGTTCGTGCACCCCGTACGTGGCCAGGCCGTGCCTGAACCTGATCTGCTCGATCGGTGCCGCCGGCCGCAGATTCGGCAGCCTGCGCAGCAGCGTGGGCAGCGCGACCTGCAGCTCCACCCGGGCCAGCGCCTGCCCCGGGCACTGGTGGATGCCGTAGCCGAAGGCGACGTGCGTGCGGGCGTTGGCGCGGTCGATGTCGAGGGCGTCGGCCTGGGCGAAGACGGCCGCGTCCCGGTTGTCGGCGGGCAGGCTGACGATCAGCCCTTCCCCGGCCCGCACCAGCTGCCCGCCGATCTGTCGTGGCGGTGACGCTAGCACAACTGGCAGAGGACTGCCACTTGCTATCATGTGGTGGTGACCACCGACGCATCGCCGCGGCTGCGCGCCGACGCCGCGCGCAACGCCGAGCGCATCCTGCGCGCCGCCCGCGAGGTCTACGCCGACCTCGGCCCCGACGCGTCATTGGAGGAGATCGCCCGCCGCGCCGCCGTCGGCGCCAGAACGCTCTACCGCCGCTTCCCCACCAAGGCAGACCTCGTCCGCGCCGTCCTCGACCAGACCCTCGCCGAGGAGATCTCCCCGGCCATCGAGCAAGCGCTGAACGACGAGAACCCCAAACGTGGCCTGGCCACCTTGCTGGAAGCGGCACTGTCACTGGCGGCGCGCGAGCGCAACACCCTGGCCGCCGCGAAGCACTCCGGCGCCATCACCGCGGAGGTCAACGCCCCCTTTCACGAATCACTGACCCTGCTCATGCACCGCGGGCAGCAGGCCGGTCTCATCCGCGCCGATCTCGTCCCCGATGACATCACCAGGATGCTGGGGATGCTGGTCAGCGTGGTGTGGACCGTCGAGCCCGGAAGCGACGGCTGGCGGCGCTACGTCACCCTGACCCTGGACGCCCTGTCGCCAACCGGAGCCAGTCCCCTTCCGCCCGCGACTCCCCTGGGGCGGGTGCAGCAGCCCGACAACTGGCCCATCTGACGCATCGGCCCAGCGGTGCCGAGCCCCTGTGTCCAGCCAGACTCTGTGGCTCGGCTCATGGCGAAACGGGGCTGTCCGTCCGGCCAACGCCTGGCAGGGTGAAGGCGTGAGTTGGAACGCGCGAGCGCTCGACGTGCTGGCGGCGGGGGAGCCCACCCCGCTGATCGACTTCCCGGTGCAGGCGCCCGGGATCAGGCTGCTGCTGAAGGACGAGTCGGCGCAGCCCACCGGGAGCCTGCGGCATCGGCATGCCAGGGCGCTGTTCCGCCGGGCGATCCTCGACGGGCTGGTCGCCGAGGGCACGACCGTGGTCGAGGCGACCGGAGGCAACGCGGCAGTGGCGCAGGCGTGGTTCGCCCGGCGGCTCGGGCTGCCGTACATCGTGGTCATGCCGGGCGAGCGGAGCGAGGCGCGCGCCCGGGCGGTGGAGGCGCTGGGCGGGGAGTGCAGGTTCGTGACGCCGCCGCTGGCGATCTACGACGCGGCGCGCGGGATCCCGGGCCATTTCCTCGACCAGTTCGGGCGTGCGGCCGAGCACGACCTGGGGGAGGAGCTGTTCGGACAGGTGCGGCCCGACTGGGTGGTGACGGGGGCGGGCACGGGCGCCACGTCCGCGACGCTCGGCCGCTGGATCCGCGCCCACGATGGGGAGTGCCAGGTCGCGGTGGCAGATCCTGATAATTCGGCGTATTTCCCGGGGTGGACCCTCGACGTGCCCGACTACGCGACCGGGATGCCGTCGCGGATCGAGGGCATCGGACGGCCCCGCGTCGAGCCCGGGTTCCGGCCTGACCTCGTCGACCTCGTCATTCCCGTGCCCGACGCGGCGAGCGTGGCGGCGGCCAGGCACATCAGGGAGGTCACGGGGCTGCCGGTGGGCGGCTCGTCGGGCACGGCGCTTTGGGCGGCGCTGGAGCTGGTCGAGCGCATGCGCGCCAGGGGTGAGACCGGCACGGTGGTGTCGGTGCTCGGGGATGCCGCTGACCGTCATCTGGCGACATATCACGATGATGCCTGGGCCGCCGGAAAGGGACTGGACGCCGGGCAGTACGCGGAGGAGCTGCGGAGCCGTACCGGTGTCTGAAAGCTCACGCCAGGGGGTGGCTGACCCAGACGTTCGGCTCCACGTACACCGCGTGGTCGTGCTCCACGTCGCAGTGCACCGGGGTGAGCGCGCCCGGCACCTCCAGCGGCCCCGAGCGGTCGAACGGCAGGTTCGTCCACTTCCGCCACTCCGCCAGCGTGCCCGCCACCACCATCGAGCGGGGCGCGACCTTGATGATCTTTCCGCCCGCCCGTACGTGCACCCGTAACCAGGCGTCATGGGGCAGGCCGTCGGCGCGGTTTCTGTAGGCGTACTCGGACATGGGGGTGTGCGGTTCGAGATGCTTCCTGTTCGGCCGGACGGGCGCCACGAGCTCGGGGTAGCCGAGGCGGGCGGCGTGGTCGCGCATGCCCGCCAGCATCACCGAGGACAGGCCCGTCCCCTGCAGGTCGCGGCGGACGCTGATCTCCAGGGCGGAGATGCTGTCAGGTCGCGTGCCGCGCTCGCGGGCCAGCCAGCCCGACCTGATCACGCCGTCCCATCCGTCGTCGGGCAGCTCGGCGTCCTCCGAGAGGAACGGGATCATGCAGCCCCGCGCCACCAGCCGTCCCGGATCCGCCTCGTCGTCGGCCACCAGCACGTACTCGGCATAGGTCGTGGCAGCGAAGGGATAGAACAGGTCCGCGATCGGGTCCTGCAGCACGAACTCCTGCCACGTATGGTCCATCTCGAACAGCGACGACGCGAATTCCGGACGCTCCGCGAGCGTCGTGATCTTGATAGCCATGCGGATCATTTTCACATTACGGCCGACCGGTACGCGCACCAATAAACCGGGCGAGAAAGCGTGCGCTACCGTCGGCCGCATGACAGAACTTGACGCCAGGCTGCGAGCCATCACCGACCTGATCGTGGCCGAGGCGCGCGAGGGCGGCGGCAGGCACGAGTACGACGGCCGGATCCAGGACCTCTCACCCGAGGGCGTGCGGTCCGGGCTGGAACGGCTCGGCCAGGGGCCCGCGCCCGAGGACGCGCATGACGCCGAACACCTACAGGTGTTCGAGGAGAGCCTGCGTACTCAGTTCGGCGAGCTGGAGCTGCACCGCAAGAACCCGCTGATCCACCTCTCGAACCTCGACCTCGCCTGCTACGACCGCGACTACGCCCCCGAGGCGGAGCGCGTCGCGGCCAAGGCGGCCCACCTCGGGCTCTGGCCCGAGGCCGTGGACCAGGCGATCGCCTCGCTCGACCAGGTCCCGGCCCCCGTCGCGAAGTCCCTGCTCGCGGCGGTCAAGGGCCTGGCCGCCGGCGTCACGGACGAGGCCGCGCTCGAGGCCCACGGACGGCTCGTCGCACACGTCGAGCGGGCCGCCGCCGAGGGCGACCCCGACGCCGCGCTCGGCGGCGAGGCGCTGGCCAGGCTCATGGGTACGGCCGAGGGCCTGCCGGTCGACCTGGGCAGGCTGGCCGAGCGGGCCGACGCCGAGCGGGACCGGCTGATGGCGCTGCTCGCCGAGTCCTGCGCCAAGCTGGGAGAGACGGACCGGGCCCCGCTGGACGTCGTACGCGAGCTGGTCAAGGACCACCCCGACGCGGACGGCGTGATCGAGGCGGCGCGGATCGGCACGGAGAAGGCCATCGCGTTCACCCGCGAGAAGGATCTCGTGCCCTACCACGACGGCGAGTGCCTGGTGGGGCTGGCGCCCGAGTCGCGGCGCTGGGCGATGGCCATGATGGCGTGGAACTCGCCCGGCGAGCCCGAGGGACCGTCCTGGTACTACATCACGCCGCCGGACACCTCCTGGCCCGAGCAGGACCAGGAGGAGTGGCTGGAGGTCTTCAGCCGGACGACGCTGCCGGCGATCAACGTGCACGAGGTCGCGCCCGGTCACTTCTCGCACGCCCGCGCGCTGCGGCGGGCGAAGTCCGACGTGCGCAGGCTGCTGCAGTCGATGGCGTTCATCGAGGGGTGGGCGCATTACGCCGAGGAGCTCTGCGTGGAGGAGGGCTTCGAGGCGGACGACCCGCGGTTCGAGATCGGCGTGTGGGTGGAGGCGCTGATCCGTGTCACGCGGCTCGCCTGCGCGATCGGCGTGCACACCGGGCAGATGACGGTCGAGGAGGGGGCCAGGCGCTTCGAGGCCGACACGCATCTGGCCGGGCCCGCGGCGCTCTCGGAGGCCAGGCGGGCGTCGTTCGACCCGACGTACGGGCGTTACACCTGGGGCAAGCTGCTCATCCTCGACCTGCGGGAGCGGGCACGTAAGGAGTGGGGCGCGGGCTTCAGCCTGCAGCGCTTCCACAAGGAGCTGCTCGACCTCGGCTCGCCGCCCCTGGGCCTGATCGACCGCATCCTGTAGGGCCGCCGGAGAGCTCCCGCGCCGCGCGGTCGCATTCCCTGGAACGGCGACCACACCTCCGGTAGCGTCGGTCGCGAGCGAGGGAGGTCGGTCCTGTGCGGGAGCTCTCTGGCAAGACTGCCGTGGTGACGGGCGCGGCCAGCGGTATCGGGCGGGCGCTGGCGCTCAGGTTCGCGGCCGAGGGCATGACGCTGATGCTCGCCGACGTCGATCCCGGCGGCCTCGCGGAGACGGCCGCCCAGGCAGGCGACGGCAAGGTGTTCACGCAGATCACCGATGTCTCCGACGCGGCGGCCGTACGACACCTGGCCAACCGCTGCTTCGGCGAGCTCGGCGCCGTGCACGTGCTCTGCAACAACGCTGGCGTCTTCCAGGGCGGTCGCATGTGGACCCGCGGCGAGGAGGACTTCGCCTGGCTGCTCGGCGTGAACCTGTGGGGCGTGCTGCACGCCGTCCACGAGTTCGTGCCGCGCATGATCGAGCAGGACACCGAGGGGCACATCGTCAACACGGTGTCGGTGGCCGGGCTGTTCGCCACACCGGGGGCCGGCGGGTACGCGGTCACCAAGTACGCCGCGCTGGCCGCGTCCCAGGCTCTCGCCCAGGACCTGGCCGCCGCGGGCGCCAAGCTCCGCGTGACCGCGCTCTGCCCCGGCGCGGTCAGGACGCGCATCGCCGACTCGGCGCGCGTGCGCCCGTCCACCCTGGTCAGCACCCCCACCCAGGACGAGGTGGAGGTCCAGGAGGCCGTCAGCAGGTCGGCGGAGCGCGGCATCGAGCCGTCCCAGGTGGCCGACCTGGTCGTGGAGGCCATCAGGGAGGAGCGGTTCCTGGTGATGACCGATCCCCGGTACGCCGCTCGGCTGCGCCTGCAGACCGAGACACTGCTCAGCGGCAACCTGCCGTCCTACCAGTGACGTTCGTGGCCCAGCACCCGCTTCACCCTGCCGGTACGCGGCTTGACCAGCAGCCGGACGAAGTCACCCGGCAGCACGTCGTGGTAGACGCCCTCCTTGACCAGGTATGACGTGGCCTTCTCCGAGCTGCCGTCGTGGAGGGCGAGGTAGTGGCAGCGCCTGCTGCTCATCGAGCCGGGGTCCATGTCGATGACGGCCCAGCGCTTGACGACGTAACCGGAGACCTCCTGCCGGCCGGGAACGGGACCGGACGAGCCGGGATCCTCGATCTCGATGCCGCGCCAGCCGCTGCCGGTGTAGATCCACTCCTGCGCGGGGTCCATCGGCGCGCCCTCGGACCCGGCGATCTCCCGCCCGGCCTCGGTCAGCAGGAAGCCCCTTCCGGCCGTGAGCAGGCTCATGCCGGCCACGAACGACACCACTGTCGAGATCATCCCTGGCCACGACAGCCCGGCCGCCGAGAGGGTGGCGTACCAGGGGACCGCGAGCCCGACGGCCAGGAGCAGCGGCACGATCATGGTCCGCCAGCGCCTGCGCGCCAGGCCGAGCTCGATGGCCGTGCGCTGGACGAGCGGGACGAGGTCGCCGTCCAGGTCGGCCCCTTCGGGCATGACAGCCATCACCGGCGCGTACGGCCTGCCACCCAGGCGGGCGGCCACCCGTTCCAGGACCCACCCTTCGTAAGGGCGGAGCGGCTCCGGCCTTCTCGGCGCCATGGAGAGACGCTCGCCCTCGACCGTGACCCATCCGCGGCCCGCCAGGTCGAGCAGCGCCGAATGGAACACCTCCTGAGACCGCATCCCGCGTAAAAGCTCGGCCACGGGCGCGGGCACCTCGTACCGGGGCGCTTCCCGGGGTCGTTCGCGGCTGGACGCCTTGAAGGCGGCGACCAGCGCGGTCACCCACAGGGCCCACGCGGTCACCGGCCAGACAAGATCCATCGTTCTGTGTTAGCACGAGTGCCGCCTGCAGGCCAGGTGTAATGCACAGGGCCGATAGACTGTGGTCACCGCATTTCGCCTTTGGGGGGTTTCTCACGGTGTCTGAATTCGACACAGTGCTGGTGGTCGACTTCGGCGCGCAGTACGCGCAGCTGATCGCCAGGCGCGTGCGCGAGTGCCACGTCTACTCCGAGATCGTCCCCTCGACGATGCCGGTCGAGGAGATGATGGCGAAGAACCCCAAGGCGATCATCCTGTCCGGCGGCCCCTCCTCGGTCTACGCCGAGGACGCGCCGCCCGCGCCGCACGGGCTGTTCGACACGGGCGTCCCCACGTTCGGCATCTGTTACGGCTTCCAGGCCATGGCGCAGGCGCTGGGCGGCGAGGTGGCCCGCACGGGCGTCGCCGAATACGGCGGCACCGCGCTCGAGGTGCTCAACGAGGGCGTGATCTTCGCCGGCCTGCCGGGCGCCCAGACGGTCTGGATGTCACACGGCGACAGCGTCTCGGCCGCCCCCGAGGGCTTCACGGTGACCGCCTCGACGCGCGAGACGCCGGTCGCCGCCTTCGAGCACCCTGGTCGCGGTCTGTACGGCGTGCAGTTCCACCCCGAGGTGCTCCACTCCGAGCACGGCCAGACGGTGCTCAAGCACTTCCTCGACGCGGCCGGCTGCCGCCCGTCGTGGACGATGCTCAACATCGTCGAAGACTCCGTCGAGGCCGTACGCCGCCAGGTCGGCGACGGCCGCGCGATCTGCGCGCTGTCGGGCGGCGTCGACTCCGCGGTGGCCGCCGCGATCGTGCAGCGGGCCATCGGCGACCGGCTGACCTGCGTCTTCGTCGACCACGGCCTGCTGCGCAAGGGCGAGGCCGAGCAGGTGGAGCGCGACTTCGTGGCCGTCACGGGCGTGAAGCTCCGCGTGGTCGACGCCGCCGACCGCTTCATCAAGGCCCTCGACGGTGTCTCCGACCCGGAGGAGAAGCGGAAGATCATCGGCCGCGAGTTCATCCGCGTCTTCGAGGACGAGCAGCGCGCCATCATGGCCGACGGCCCGGTCGAGTTCCTGGTCCAGGGCACGCTCTACCCCGACGTGGTGGAGTCGGGCGGCGGCACCGGCACCGCCAACATCAAGTCGCACCACAACGTCGGCGGCCTGCCGGAGGATCTCCAGTTCAAGCTGGTGGAGCCGCTCAGGGCGCTGTTCAAGGACGAGGTCCGCCGGGCGGGCGAGGAGCTCGGGCTGCCGGCCGCCATGGTCTGGCGCCAGCCGTTCCCCGGCCCCGGCCTCGGCATCCGCATCGTCGGCGAGGTCACCCGCGAGCGCCTCGACATCCTGCGCGAGGCCGACGCGATCGCCCGCGAGGAGCTGTCCCGGGCCGGCCTCGACCGGCAGATCTGGCAGTGCCCGGTGGTGCTGCTGGCGGACGTGCGCTCGGTGGGCGTGCAGGGAGACGGGCGCACGTACGGGCACCCGGTGGTGCTGCGGCCGGTGACGTCGGAGGACGCGATGACAGCCGACTGGGCGCGGGTGCCCTATGACGTGCTGTCGCGCATCTCGACCCGGATCACCAACGAGGTCCGCGAGATCAACCGCGTGGTCGTCGACGTGACCAGCAAGCCCCCCGGCACCATCGAGTGGGAGTAACCCGGCTACCGGTGTGGTGCGGCCCGTAAGGGTGGCTCGTCGCCCGGGACGTCCACATGCTGGCCGATCAGGGGGACGAAGCGGGCGGGCGTCAGCAGGCGCTCCTGCACCAGGCGGCCGCGCCGCTTGCCGAAGAGCGTGACGATCTCGTTCAGGCCCTCCTGGATCGGCATGACCAGTCGCCCGCCTTCGGCCAGTTGGCCGGCGAGCGGGGCGGGCACCGTACGGGCCGTGGCGGACACGACGACGGCGTCGAAGGGCGCGTGTTCCGGCAGGCCGGCGGTGCCGTCACCGACCACGACCTCGGCGTTGGCCACCCCTGCCGAGGCGAGGTTGGCCCGTGCGTGCTCGGCCAGGTCGGCGTGGCGCTCCATCGAATACACCTGGCGGGCCAGGCGGGCCAGCAGGGCGGTCTGGTACCCGTACCCGGTGCCGATCTCCAGGACCGTCTCGGTGCCCGACAGCCTGAGGGCGTCGATCATCTGCGCGATCAGGGACGGCTGTGACGTGGGCTGCCCGTGGCCGATGGGGATGGGCTCGTCGCACGGAGCACGCGCGGCATAGCGTGGCGGCACGAACCGGTCACGTGGCGTGGTGGCGATGGCGGCCAGCAGTCGCGGATCATCGACCCCGGACCACTGGGCGGCCTCCACCAGCGGGTCGTACTCCATCAGCGGTCACCGGCCGCAGGCCCCCGTCGGCATGCTTCTCCGAGCCATGCCCACCTGCTTCCCCGCCGGACGGGGTTCGATGCCGCCTCGATGAGCATGGCTTTCGAGGCGGCACCGACGGGTGTCAGCAGTTCCTGCCGCTGTTGATGCAGCGGACGACGGTGCTCATGAGCTTCTCCGACATCACCCCGATGGAGCCGGCGTGGTCGGTGCCCGGGTCGTGCTGTTCGCTGGCGAACGCGTCCACCGCGAAGGGGACGTCCGCCGTGCTGGGCACGTTCTCGTAGGTCAGCGTCATCCGGAGCTGCGGTACGGCCTCGGTGCCGCTCGGGCAGGCGCCGGTCTCGTCAGGGAAGACGAGGTGCGTACGGTGGTTGGCGCTGTCGAGGTTCTGGCCGTCCCAGCAGCTCGGCATGTCGAAGACGCGGACCAGGTCGCTGCCGGAGGGGCAGATCGGATACTTGTCGGTCAGCCGGTCGGTGAAACCCGTGCAGGTCCACGTCGGCCGGGCGTTGGCGCCGCCGTTGGTGACCGCCCTGGCGTCGCCGGAGACCATCCTGAGGAACCTCGGTGCGGCCGTGACCTCCGATGTGAGGTTGCCGCGGTATTCGAGCCTGACCGACGACGGCTGTACGGGGGTGCCGACGTTGTTCGAGCCGGTCTCGTCATCGGACCCGCGTACGCGCAGGGTCGGCCAGAAGTAGGCGGACCGGTCGGCGGACGTGCGGCAGCTGGTGTCCGCTTCGGCCAGGGTCTCGTTGGTCGAGAAGGCGTCGGTGGACATGTTGCCCACGTAGTCCAGCTGGAGCTGGGCCCCGTCCGACATGCCCGGGGCGAGGATGAGGTCGTCGGCGTTGGAATGGCCTGAGCCGGTCGTGCCGCATTGAGAGACGAACGTGCCTGTTGAGCCGCTCTCGTCCGCCTGCGGCTGCTCTGCCTCGGGGACCTTTCGGATGTCGACGAAGTCGTCGGCCGAGGGGCCGACGTCCTGCGCTGAAGAGCCGCCGAGTGCGCAGGTGGCGAGCGCGTTCAGGCCGGTGGGGCGTTGGGCGACGCGCCCGATGGCTATGGCGATGCGGTCGAGGGTGGCGGCGCGTTTGTCGGCGAGTGGGCCGAGGATGGCGTTCTGGACGAAGTTGGGGCCGCCTTGTCCTGTTGATCGGGCGAGTCGGTTGTTGGCTTCCTGGAGTTGTTTGTCGAGTAGTGCGAGGTTCCGGTCGACTTCGGCCTTGGCGGCTGCGGGGATCTCGGGCAGCTTCCCGGCCACGCTGGGGCAGACGATGGACTGCGCCGCCGGATCCTGGCTCTCGCCGGGGTCCGCCGTGGGGGTGGCCTCGCTGGGCGGCGGGGTGGTCTCGGTGGGTGGTGGGGTGGTTTCGGCGGGCGCCGGGGTGTCGGTGTCGCCGAGTGTGCAGGTGGCGAGTTGGTTGAGGCCGGTGGGGCGTTGGGCGACGCGCCCGATGGCTATGGCGATGCGGTCGAGGGTGGAGGCGCGTTTGTCGGCGAGTGGGCCGAGGATGGCGTTCTGGACGAAGTTGGGGCCGCCTTGTCCTGTTGATCGGGCGAGTCGGTTGTTGGCTTCCTGGAGTTGTTTGTCGAGTAGTGCGAGGTTCCGGTCGACTTCGGCCTTGGCGGCTGCGGGGACCTCGGGCAGCTTCCCGGCCACGCTGGGGCAGACGATGGTCTGCGCCGCGGCCGTACCGAGGTAGACGTTCACCGTGCCTGCCTGCGCGGACAGCGGAGATCCCCACAGGACGACGGCGATGCTCCCGCCTAGGGAGGCAGCCCCCAACCAGGGTCTGAATCGTCTTCCCCCCGATGGACTTCGCATGCGACCACTCCCTCCGGTCTCGTGATGTGGGCAAGGAGTCCGATCTTCGAGAGGTACGCGGGTCCGAAGCGGGGGGTTCATCCGGCGGTGGTCGACTCGGACGCAGGGCGGCGGACGGGCCGCTCCTGACCAGCATGAATGCGTATTTATACACATTCGAGGATTGAACCCGGCGCGAGACGCGGGTCGTACAACCGTGCGACGAACACCGCTACCGAAAGGGTTGATCATGACGAAGCGCATCCTCACCGTCCCCGGCCTCGCGCTCGCCGCCACGCTGGTCGCCGCCTCCTTCAGCCCCGCCATGGCGCAGGCGGAGACGGGCACCGACGTGTACCTGGCGGCGACGCTGCTGGGCAGGAACGAAGTGCCGGCCCCTGGTGCCAAGGTCGGCGACAGGAACGGCAGCGCGATCGCCGTGTTCCGCATCCATGGGCAGCAGGTCGACTACGCGATCCGGTGGCAGAAGGTGGCCGCTCCGACCGCGTTCCACATCCACCAGGGCAAGGCCGGCAAGAACGGCGACGTCAGGATCCCGTTCTTCGGCGAGGCGCTGCCCGGCTCGCTCGACGCCGTCAAGGGCACCGTCACGGTCAAGGATTCGGGCCTGCTCGGCAGGATCGCGAACAACCCGATGCGCTGGTACGCCAACCTGCACACCGGCGAGTTCCCCGGCGGCGCCGTCCGTGCCCAGCTGTACCGGATCCACCCCGTGTCACTGGAGTCGGTGCTGGCCGGCGGCTCGCACAGCACACTCACCGCTCCGGCCGACGGCCGCCAGGAGGTGCCCGCGCCCGGTACGAAGGTCGGCGACAAGGACGGGCGGGCCGCCTGGCTCGTCTGGGTGCAAGGCACCAAGGTCCACTTCGCCACCGCCTGGAAGCGGATCGCCCAGCCGACCAACGGCCACATCCACCGCGGCGTGAAGGGCAAGAACGGCCCGGTGGTCGTCGACTTCTTCGCCGCCAAGAACGGCCTGCCCGCCGGCGTCAACGGCATCGCCGGCACCGGCACCACCACGGCCAAGGTCGCCGACGGCATCAGGCACAACCCCAAGGGCTGGTACGTCAACCTGCACACGAGCGAGTTCCCCGGCGGCGCGGTCCGCGGCCAGCTGCACCGGGGCGGCTGGTAACGCGTCAAGTCGCCGTACGGGGTTGCCGCACCCCGTACGGCGGCTCGGCGTGTGACGGGCAGTACCTACGTAGTCCGAAATAGGTACCTAAATGGGGATTTTTCACCTCTCATCCGGGGGTTCGCTGAGGCATTCTCAAGGTGTGAGCAATCCACGCTCACCTGCAGAGGGGACAGCAGGAACCGAAAGGCAGCATCAAGTCCTCAGCTGCCACTCGGGGTGCAGGACAATGAACAGGGTTTCGTGGAACAGGATCTGGACAGCGGCGACTGGCCGTCGCCCGGTGGCGGGCCGGACGGCCTCGTGGTGGCTGCCCGCTGACGACCTCGGCTCAGTGCGCAGCGCGCGCCGGCTCACCCGCGACAAGCTCGCCGACTGGGGCTTCAAGGCCCAGACGGAGGTCGCGGAGCTGCTCGTCAGCGAGTTGGTCACCAACGCCCTGGAGCACGCGTACGGACAGGTCCGCCTCAGCTTCTTCACCGAGGACGGCCTGCTGCGGTGCGAGGTCGAGGACGAGAATCCCGAGCTCCCGCACATGCGTACTGCCAACCCGGACGCGGAGAGCGGCCGCGGGCTGTTCCTGGTCGACGCGCTCTCCTGCTGCTGGGGCGGTGTCCGCACACCTCGCGGCAAGGCCATCTGGTTCGAACTGCCGACGTTCGCCCACGCCGAGGCCTGCCCCCTGAACGCTCTGGCGTTCGCCGCGTGAGCCCTGGCTGCTAGCTCTGATCGCCCCCCGGCCCGTCCGGATCGCCTGGCTCCTCCTGCGCCTGATCATTCGGTACGGTGTCGTCCGGCTCAGAACGTACGCGCCCGCCCCGCCGTACCGACGCCACCACCAGTCGCCCCACGCTCCCCAGGAGCAGCGGCACCAGCAGCACCCCGATGAAGATCGGCGAGGCCATGTACCGGAAGTCCTGCGCCGAGATGTTGGCCAGGATGGCCAGCTGCTGCCCGGCCACCACGGCGGCCACGCCCAGTACGTACCGGTTCCGCAGGGCCCAGGCCGCCAGCCCCACGGCCAGATACGAGAGGTACGCCCACAGCGCCCCCCGCCACAGCAGCCAGTCGTACTGCGGCGCCAGCGCGCCGGCCAGCCACGGGTCGGCTACCCGGTTCAGCTCCCACGACAGTGGGCGCAGCGAGTAGACCCAGCGCCCGGGGAAGTCGGGCACCTTGTTCGGCCCCACGTACGTGTCGGCGTTGGGCCGTCGCGAGAACCGGTAGGTCATCCCCCCGATCGTGAGATCGTCCTGCACGGGCCTCCAGGCGATCGCTCCCCGGCACAGGCGGGTGTCCAGGATCATGCGCGGCTCGGAGAGCAGCAGCCGCTTCCACAGGTCGAGCAGTTGGGAGGCGTGCGCGTCGGCCTGCTGCCAGCTGAAGTCCCGCCGCCAGATGAGCGGGTTGATCGTGGAGCAGGTCCCGCCCTCCTGCCACCGCGTCAGGGGCGCCACCGACGCCATCAGCGTCCTGTCCTGTTCGCTGAACAGCTCGGGATGGTCCCGGTACGCCACCGCGATGTCGCCGAACGCCGTGTGGTACACGTACGTCTTGGACGGGGCCACGATGCCGAAGTTCGGGAACACCAGGTTGGTGAGCACGAGCGGGAGGGCGGCGGCGAAGGTGCCGGCCAGGAGCAGTCGCACGCGCATGGTCCTGACGATCACCAGCAGCGCGACGACGGCGACGCCCACGACGAGGAAGCCGTTCGCCCGGAACAGGCCGAGCAGCGTGAAGAGCACGCCGAGTCCCGCCAGCGCGGGCACGGTGACAGCGCGCGTGGCCGCTATCCGCGCGCACACGCCCGCGATGGCGATCGCGCAGATTGTGAACGGCACGTCCTTCCACAACGTCACCGAGAACGCGCCCACGGGCGGCGCCAGCGGCATCAGCATCGCGACGAGAGTGGTCGGCAGGCGGGGCGCGCCGAGCGCCTTCAGAGACTGCGCCAGATACGTCAGCGCCGCCGCCATGGCGGTGGTCTGCGCGAACGTGACGGCGCCCAGGTCACCGGTCTTGGTGAAGCTCAGCCACACCAGCGCGTCGTAGAGCACCGAGTGGTCGCTCACCCAGGGCCCGACGACGGTGTGGCTGAGGTACAGGACCGAGTCGCGGCTGAACAGGCCCGGATAGAAAGCCGCCCACCAGCATCCGAGGACGGCCTGAACGACCACGAAAGTCGCGAGCGCGACCCATCGCCTCCGCTTACCCATGATCCTGATCAGGGGTAGCTGACTCCCGGCTTCGGTCCCTTGCCGCGTAGCAGCGTCGGGACCGTGACGAGGTGGTAGCCGCGTTTCTTGAGCTCCTTGAGGATCTCGGGCATGACCTTCACGGTCGCGGGGACCACGTCGTGCATGAGGATCACGCCGTCGCGCTTGGCCAGCCTGAGCACGGTGGCCTTGATCTTCTTGGTGTCACGCAGCTTCCAGTCGAGCGTCGTGCCCGTCCAGAGCACCTGCGCCAGGTCCAGCTCGTCGGCCAGCCCGAGCACGCGCTCGTCGGTCTCCCCGTAGGGCGGCCGGAACATCTTCGGCCGCACCCCCGTGGCCTGCTGGATCGCGCTCTGGGTGGTCTTGATCTCGTCGAGGATCTGTTCGTCCGACAGGGACGGCAGCGAGGCGTGGGAGTAGGTGTGGTTGCCGATCGCGTGCCCCTCCGCGAGCTCCTGCCTGGCCACCTGCGGGCGCTTCTCCACCTGCTTGCCGACCAGGAAGAACGTGGCCTTGGCCCCTGCCTGTCTGAGCGCCTTGAGCAGGGCGGGCGTGTTCGGGCCCGGGCCGTCGTCGAAGGTCAGGGCCAGGCATTTGACCCGGGCGCAGTCGACCGTTGTCGCCTGGGCGGGCAGCGAGGTCATGGCCAGCGTCACCGCGAGCAGGGCATGAAACACCACGGATCACAGCCTAGGGCCAATATCCCCAGACCGCGCATGCCAGCGCGTCTCGTTCTGAATACGCCCATCTCGCGAGCCAGGCCCGTGGGAACGGCGTCATCTGATGACGGTCACCAGTCGCGTGAACTCGGCAGGGAGATCGAACCCGTCCCACACCCGGTGGAAGCTCAACGCGCTCCCGACCGGCACCATGCGATCGACCCCGCGCCCGGCCAGCTTTCTGGCCAGCCTCTCCAGCTCGTCCTTGGCGAACCCGAAGTGCGTCATCGTCTGGTCCCGCCGCTCGACCAGCGTGACCAGCTCCGCCAGCGACCCGAGCCTCGCGTGCGCGAACGTTCCCGCCCCCAGCCACTGCCTCGGCGCCGTGGCCGCCGCCGCCAGCGTCACGTTGGCCAGCGCGTTCCCCCGGAACTCGATGCTCTCCGCCAGCCCGTCGGCGGCCAGGCCGTAGGTGGAGACCCGCTTCTCCACGGCCATCGCCGCATCGACCCCCCACCCGCGTACGGTGACCACCCGCGCCACGTGCTCGCAGAAGTCGGCCCGTGCCGTGTCGCAGTCGCCCTCCGCGCCCACCCAGAACACGGTCCTGGGCGAGGAGCAGGCGGCCTGGTCGAACCAGTAGGTGTCGTTGACGAACCCCTCGGCCACGGTGACCCGCGCCGCCCTCGGCGCGCACAGCCAGGCCGCCGCGCGCACGACGGCGAACGAGGAACGGTCGGGGAAGACCAGGTCGCGGGCGTGCGGGGCGAGCGGGTGGCGCCGCATCTCGCGTACGGTGCTGTCGCCGCCCCACACCACCCGCAGGTCGCAGGCGGCGGAGAGCGCGGCGGTGATGCCGTCGCTGCGGCCGTAGGAGACGATGCGCTGGGTGGCCGCTATCACCGGATCGGCGTCGGTCAGGGCCTCGTGCAGGGTGTCCAGGATGACCTCGGCGACCGCGCCGGAGCGGGGCGACAGGCGCACGATGTTGCGGTTGCCCATCAGGGCCGACAGGGCCCAGGAGTAGACGAAGACGGTGTCGACGTTCGCGGGCGGGATGTGGAAGACCAGACCGCGCGGCACGCGTACGTGCTCGGTCCCGAGGCTCTCCACGGTGCGGGCCAGCTCGCTGGGCCGCAGGAAGAAGCCGAGCGAGCCCAGCTCGGGGTGGCGCCGCGCCAGCGTGGGCCGCAGCAGCCGCCTGCCGAAGGCCGAGAGGAACTCGCGGACCCGCTCGTCACCCACGTCGAGCCCGCCGCCCAGCTCCCCGAGCAGCCCTTCGACCGGTATGTGGGCCCCGGCGGGGAAGCGCACATCGAGCTTCGGGTCGTCCAGCATCAGCCCTGCCCCATGGTGTCGCTGCAGCCGCGTGCCTCCGCCCTGGGCAGCCTGCCCAGGACCTCGAACCGCTTTCCCGGCCAGTGCCCGTCATCGACGCCCCGGACCACGCCCAGGTCCTCGGTCAGCAGCACGTGGCCGGGATACGACGTGGGCAGCGTGCTGACGACCTCGATCAGCCCCGGCTCGCCGACGGGCGCCTCCTGCCAGCTCTCCGGATCACGGATCACGACATCGGCGAAATCGGGGCAGTAGAGCCCATCGCCCTCGGGGCCTTCCAGGAAGACGGTGCCGATCTGCTCGACCATCCCGTAGAAGTTGTGGATCCGGCTCAGCCCGCACTCGGCCGCCAGCCGCCTCCGGAACTCGGCGTTGTCCACCGCCTGCTCGGCCAGCCGCTTCCACCCGCCGGAGTGGATCAGCACCCCCTGTGACAGGTCCACCCCGAGACCGCGCAGGTGGAGCCAGACCATGAACGTGAACCCGAAGACCAGGAACCGTTCGCCTCCATGACGCGCCAGGAACGCCTCGACCGCCTCCGCGTCCACCCCGCCCCTGTCGTCGAGCACGAACGTGTGGTCCCTGCCGAAGTTCATCATCCCGAGCACACCGGCGCCCCGGGCGCTCAGCGTGGGGTCGCGTACGACGGAGCGGCTGTCCACGATCAGCATCGGCAGCCGCCGCTCGCCGAGCACCTCCCTGAGCGTCGCCGCCAGCATCCGCGTCTGCGCCGCGGCCGCCTCGCGATCGAGATAGACCCGGCTGGGCTGCTGCCCGGTGGTCCCGCTGGAGGTCAGCACCCTGAACACCTGGTCCTCCCGCACGCTGCGCAGCTCGTGCGTCTTGAACAGCCGCACGGGCAGCCAGGGCAGCTCGACCAGCCGCTCGTACGGGGGCCGCGCGGCGATGGCGTCGAGGATCCTCCGGTACGGCGGGCATGCCTGCCTGTGCCGCTCGGTGAGCGCCGCCAGCTCGCTCGCCAGGGCCGCCTCCCGCTCGCGCTCGGCCAAGCTGAAAACGCTCACCCGCCCCCCTCCACCGCACCCCGGATTCGCACACCCGTCCCGGCCCACCGGCCCAGGGCGAACCCACCCACGCACCGCGCCCGCCATCCGGCCGCGCGCCCCGCCCGGCACCCGGCCACGTGGCGTCTGTCTGGCGCCGTGCGGCCGTTCACGTCGCGGGCGGTGCGGCGGCCGTTCACGACGTGTGCGGGCCGGCCGTCCGCGTCGTGTGACGTCCGGTGCGGGGTGCCCCGCGCCCCACGGTGAGCCCCGGGGCGCTCGCCGGACGTCATGTGCGCGACTCCAGCGCCCGGTAGTCCACCTTGCCGGTGGACAGCAGGGGCAGGCTGTCGATGCCGCGGACGTCGAACCCGCTCCAATGGACCCTCAGCTCGACCCCCAGCCGCCGCGCCAGACCCGCGCAGCCGGCCGCGTCGAGGCCCTCGGCCCACACCGTCACCCGGTCGTCTCCGCTGGTGGCCGCCACCGGGACCGGGCCGCGCAGCAGGCGCTCGACGTCGTCGAGGTTGACCCGCACGCCGAAGACCTTGGCGATCCGCTTGAGCCGCCCCGTGATGTAGAGGAACCCCTCGGCGTCGAGCCGCCCCAGGTCGCCCGTACGCAGGACGCCGCCCAGGTCGTCGCCCCTGGCCAGGTCGGCGGCCGTCTCCGCGTAGCCCATCATGACGTTGGGCCCGTGGTAGACGATCTCGCCCTCGTCGACGGTCAGCCGCCCGCCGGGGATGGCCGCCCCGGCGGAGCCCGGCTTGTCGGCCAGGCGGTCGGGAGGCAGGACGGCGATGCGGGCCGTGGCCTCCGTCTGCCCGTACATCACGAAGAACCGGTCGGCCTTGCCCGCGAACTCCGTGACCAGCTCCGGGCTGAGCCGCCCCCCGGCCTGGGTGAGGGTGGCGAGCGTCGGGTGCTCGGACCGCTCGTAGCGCAGCCGCCGCAGCATCTCGTACTGGTACGGTACGGCGGCCAGGGACGTGCACCGGTGCGCGTCGAGATGCGTCCAGAACGACCGTTCGAGCAGCCCGGCCTCCGTCAGCATCACGGTCGCCCCCGCCGCCAGATGGCTGTTGAGCACCGACAGCCCGTAGCTGTAGTGCAGCGGCAGGCTGGTGGGCGCGATCTCGTCGGGAGTGATGGACAGCGCCGCGGCGATGGCGGCGGCGTTGGCCTGCACAGCCTGGCGCGACAGGCGTACGAGCTTGGGATTGCCCGTCGAGCCGGAGGTGGCGAGGAGCACGGCCAGGTCGGGATGGGGCTCCGGGGCG
Organism: Nonomuraea sp. NPDC049695; assembly: GCF_040674955.1. Taxonomy (NCBI): domain Bacteria; kingdom Bacillati; phylum Actinomycetota; class Actinomycetes; order Streptosporangiales; family Streptosporangiaceae; genus Nonomuraea; species Nonomuraea sp. NPDC049695. Next base: position 78,277 of record NZ_JBFANV010000028.1, read on the forward strand.
TCGTGGCGTGGCGGCGGCGAGCCGTCGGCCGCGTGTGTGAAGCCGAGCAGCGCCGTCGGCCGGAACCGGCCCACCAGCTCGGCCAGCGCCCCCGGCGACAGGTCGGGATCGAGCAGCGCGACCGGCCGGCCCGACCGCCACGCGGCGAGATAGCGCAGGACCGACGTGAGGTTGTTGCGCATGCCGCAGAACAGCGGCCCGGGCCGCAGCCGGGCCAGGGCCTCCGCGGTGCGGTTGACGTGGTGCAGCAGCTCGTCGCCGCCCAGGCTCGCCGGCTCGCCCGCGACGACGAGGCGGGCCTGTGGGTGCGGGAACATCACAGCACCAACCCGCCGTCCACGCCGATGACCTGGCCGGTGATGAAGGCGGCGGCCGGCGCGAGCAGGAACGCGACGGCGCCGGCGACGTCGGCCGGCGTGCCGAGCCGCCCGAGCGGGGTCGCGGCCACGGTGGCGGCGCGGGCCTCCTCGTCGAGCGTGGCGAGCATGTCGGTCTTGATGTAGCCGGGGGCCACGGCGTTGACCCGGATGCCGGTGGGCCCCAGCTCCTTGGCCGCGGCCAGGGTCAGGCCGATCAGGGCCGCCTTGGTGGCGGAGTAGACCGCCTGGCCCGCTCCGCCCATGCGGCCCATCATCGACGAGACCAGCACCACGGCCGGCGAGGTGCCGCGGCGCAGCAGCCTGAGCGAGGACTGCAGCGTGTACGTCGCCCCCACGGCGTTGACCTGGAAGAGCCGGTCGACCGTGTCGTGGCGGGTCATGCCGAGCGGGCCGCCGGCGTGCACCCCTGCGTTGACCACGAGCGCGTCGAGACGGCCGTGCCGCTGGTAGATCTGCCGCATCACGGCCGACACGGCCCCGGCGTCGGCCACGTCGCAGGCGACCGAGTCGGTGACCCCGCCGGTCTCCGCGGCGACCTCGGCGGCGGCCTTGGCGGCCCGCTCCTGGTCGCGCCCGTGGAGCACGACGTCGTGGCCGGTCGCGGCCAGCGTGGCCGCGACGGCTCGGCCGATGCCCGCCGTCGAGCCGGTGACGAGGACGACCCTGCGCTCAGACGGTGGCGCCGACGCCATGCTTCTCCAGCAGCTCGGCCGCCTTGGCGAACGAGCTCATGTCGATCATTTCGTCAGTGTCGATCATGATGGAGAACTCGTCCTCCATCGCGGCGATCAGTGCCATGTGGGCCAGTGAGTCCCACTGGGGGATGGCGCGGTATTCGAGCCCGTCGACGTCGGCGTCGGCCGGGAGGTTGAGCGCGCCGCGGAAGACGGCCCGCAGGCGGTCGAGATGACTCATGATCACTCACTCTCTGTCCTCAAGCCGCGACACAGTGTAGCGGGATCTGCGGGATGAGGAAAAACCAAGCCCCCGTCTCCAGTAATGGAACCGTATAACGGCGGGTGGCGCCCGTTGAGGACTGGGAATGTCGGACGGACACGGTCCACCGTACGGGGGGAATGATGGACGAATCCAATCACTGGTACGGCCACTCGCGCATACTCAGCAGATACTGCGGCCTGCCGGAAGAGTCGCCGAAACGCATCCAGGGTTTCCTCCAGCACGGCTGGAACTATCTCCACGGATTTCCGCCCGACGACCACTGGTGCAGCCCCGGATATCCCCGTTTCATCTGGTCTGACGTGCTGCGCCGCCGGGGCTGGTCCATGGGCCGCAGGGGACACTACCTCATCGGCGCTCCCTGGATTTACCTGCTCCACCTGGAGCCTGAGTTGGGCACGGTGCCCGAGCGCAAGGGTACGATCTGGTATCCCTTTCATGGCTGGGAAAAGCATTCCGTCATTGGCGACCATGCCCGGCTGGCCGACGAAATCCGAAATGTCGAGACCGGGCAGGTCACGGTCTGCCTTTATTGGTTGGAATTCGCGAATCCGGACATTCGGCGAGCGTACGAATCGAGGGGGTTCCGGGTCATCTGCCACGGCGAGCGCGGTTCCCGCTGGGAGGGAAAGGGCCGCGACTTCCTGCGCAAGCAGCTGGTCCAGTTGCGGCGCCACCACAGGGTGGCCTCCAACCGGCTCGGCAGCGCGCTGTTCTACGGCGCCTCGGTGGGGTGCGAGGTGGCCGTGTACGGGGATCCGATGCAGTTCGAGGACGAACGTCCCGAGTACGGCGGGACGGCGCGCCGCATGCGCCTCTGGCCCGAACTGCACGGCACGCACGTCGACCGCGAGCTGGCGGCGGAGGTGGCGCGGCGCGAGCTGGGATTCGAATATCAGGCGACACCGGAGGAGCTACTGCGAATGTTCGGATGGAAGCGGGCGCGGGCTGTATGAACACGACTGATTCGCCCGAGAATGTTCGGTTGATCGGCGGCGAGATGCTGCTGTGGTCCGACATGTCCAACATGGGCGGCATCACGGACTGGCGGGGCGCGGCGCTCGAGCTGATCAGGCGGCTCATCCCGGCGAGCGGCCGGGTGCTGCTGGTCGGGCCGCATCCACAGGGGCTGGTGGACGAGGTGGTCTCCCAGGCCCCGTCGGCCGCCGTGCTGCTGCGCTCCTACCCCGACGCCTGCGCTCTCGGCGAACGGCATCCGGGGCTGGCGGTCTACTGCGGGCGGCTGGAGGTGTTCGCCGCGGACGAGCCGTACGACCTGGTGCTGGCGCTGGACGGGCTGCTGCGCACGCACTCCGCCGAGGCGCCCGCGGCGGCCTGGCGCGAGTCGCTCGGGGCGCTGGCCGGGTTGATCGCGCCCGGGGGCCGGCTGGTGCTCGGCGTACGCAATGACCTGGGCGTCGATCGGTTCCTCGAGGCCAGGCCGGCGGACCGGGAGGGCGGCGACGACCAGTGGGCGCCGCACGGCTTCGACCCGACCTACCCCAGCGGTCCCGCGGCTCTCGACAGGGGGCTGGAGTCGGCGGGGCTGAGCGTGCGGCGGTGCTACGCGGCGTATCCGGCCAGGCAGGCGCCCCGCGCGCTGCTGTCCCGCGAGGCGCTGGCCGCCGACCTCCCGGACGCGCTCACGTTCCCGCTGAGCGCGCGGGTCGGCGAGCGCATGCTGGTGGCCGACCCGCTCCAGCTGACCCGCCTGGTGTTCCGGCACCGCCTGGGGGAGGAGCTCGCACCGCTGTGGCTCGCGGTGGCGACACGCCTGCCGGATGACGCCGAAACGGTGGCGACCCGCCCGCCGCATGACGCCGAGGCCGCCACCGTGGCGACACGCCTGCCGCATCATGACGCCGAGGAGCTGCCGCTCGGGCTCGTCGAGGAGGGCGCCGCGCTGTACGAGCTCACCGGCGACGGCGCCAGGCGCCTCCCGGACGGCGAGGAGCGCCCCATCCCGGCGGGCCGCGTCGTGGAGGAGATCCTCGTCGAGGCCTGCGCCCGCGAGGACGTCCGGGCCGTACGCGAGCTGCTGCGCGAGCTGGCCGCATGGCTGGAGGCGGGCGGCGACGTGTCGGCCGCGACGGACAGCCTGGTGTACGACGGCGAGCGGTTCGCGGCCACCAGCCCGGCCGCGGGCCCGTCCACCCCGCCCGAGCCGAAGATCATCCTGTGCAGGATCCTGTGGCGGTTCGCGGTCAGGCTGCTGGCGGCCGGCCATCACCACCCGTGGCCGTGGCCGCTGGAGGCCGACCAGCTCGCGCTGACCCTGTGCGGCATGGCGGAGCGTCCCTGCGGCCAGGGCGACCTCGACCGCGCCCGCAAGCTGGACGCCGAGCTGGGCTGCCCCGGCGAGGAGCACGTGCCCACGTACCGGGACCTGCTCGGCGTCCGCGACCGCCTGGCCGACCAGCTCACCGGGGCCCTGGCCAGGATCTCGCGCCTGGAGACCAAGCTCTCCTACCGGGAGCGTGAGCTGGTGCGGGCGAAGGCCAAGCTGCGCAGGAGCCAGCGCAAGGCCTCCGCCTACCGCAAGACGCTCGGATACCGCCTCTCCCGCCGCCTGGCCCGCCCACGCAAGGTCGCCCGCAGGGTCATCCGGCTGCTGTCCGGATAGCCATGGAGAAACGGATAACCACCCAGAAAGAGGAGAGCGTGTGCCGGTTCTTTCGGTGATAGTCCCGTTCCACAACGTCGAGAGGTACATCGGGCCCTGCCTGGACTCCATCGCCGCCCAGACGCTGGACGACCTGGAGGTCATCTGCGTCGACGACGGCAGCCGCGACGGTGGCGCGGCCGTCGTCGGGTCCAGGCTGGCCGATGACCACCGGATCAGCCTCATCAGGCAGGACAACCAGGGCGTGGGCCGCGCCCGCAACGTCGGGGTGGGCCGGGCGACCGGCCGCTACCTGGCCTTCGTGGACGGCGACGACACCGTGCCGCGCGACGCGTTCAAACGCATGGTGTCCTCGCTCGAGTCCACGGGCTCCGACCTGGCCTGCGGAAACGTCATGCGTCTCTACCGCAACCTGCTCATGCCGTCGTGGGCCCACAGGGAGGCGTTCGCCCGGCCGATCAGAGGCACCCACATCACGCGCCACCCGCTGCTGGTCCGCGACCGCATGCTGTGGAACAAGGTCTATCGCCGCTCGTTCTGGGACCGCCTCGGCCTGAGCTTCCCCGAGCGCATGTACGAGGACCAGCCTGTCGCCATGGCGGCCCACGTGGGGGCGGAGAAGGTGGACGTGCTGGCCGCGATCGTCTACCACTGGCGGCAGCGCGACGAGGAGGCCGCCTCCATCACCCAGCGCCGCCTGGAGCCCGGCAACCTGCGCGACCGCCTCCTTTCCGTGCTGGAGACCGCCGCCCTGCTGGATAGGGGGGCGCCGGGCCTCAAGACGGACTTCGACCGCGACACGCTGGACATCGACATGTCCGTCGCCGTGGAGGCCATGGCCGCCATGGGCGCGGCGGCGGACCCGGCCCTGCTGGACCTGGCCGCCCGATACCTCGACGGCGTGTCGCGCGAGGCCTGGCGGAGCATCCCGTACCCGCTGCGCCTCCAGGTCCACCTGCTGCACCAGCGCCGCCTGTCCGAGCTGGCGTACGTCTTCGCCCAGGCCCGCTGCGGGCACCTGCAGCCCCGGGTGGGCTCGGCCGGGCTGCTGCGCAAGCGCTGGTACGGCAGGCACCCGATGATGCCGGAGCGCCTGTCGGAGGTCTCAGAAGAGCTGGCCGTGACCGCCAGGCTGGTCAGTCTCGACTGGCGCGACGGCGTGCTCCACGGCGTGGGCCGCGTCGGGTTGGGCAGGTTCGAGGTGGGAGAGCTGCGCCGGATGCGGGTCAAGGTCTGGCTGGAGGAGCGCAGGACCGGCGAGAAGGTGCTGCTCTCCGACAAGGAGAGCGTGCCGACCTGGGAGAGCGTCGCGCAGGAGGACGGCGGCCCGCTGCCGGAGCACGCGTTCCCGTTCAGGTTCGCGTTCGACCCGGCCGCGCTGACGCCCGCGCAGCTGGCCAGGCATGGCCGCTGGGACCTGTGCGTGCGCCTCCGGGGCCACGGGCTGAAGCTCGACGGCCGGGTGGCGGGGCCGCGCTGGCTGCCGCCGCTGATCCCCGCGCCGCGCCTCAGCAGGGGCGTGTGGCTGGTGCCGGTACGCAGCCCCAGGGGCGCGTGGGGCCTGCGTCTTCGCACGGCGGAGGCGATCATCCGCGAGTGCCGGGTGGACGGCGGCGACCTGGTGTTCTCGGGGCAGCTGTCCGACCTGGGAGACGGGGAGCCGGTGGTCAGGCTGCGGCGCAGGAGCGACGGCGAGGAGATGTACTTCCCTGTGACGCTCGCGGGCCAGGACTTCGAGGCGCGGGTGCCGCTGGCCGACATCGACGAGTGCGTCGGCCACGAGTCGTGGTGGGAGGTCGTCATCGACCAGGGCAGACCCATCCGGCCGCTCGTACGGACCAGGCAGCGGCCCGTCGCGACCGTCGCGGACAGGCGCTTCCTCGTCGACCGGGGCGAGGACGGCTGCCTGCTGCTGGCCGAGCGCTGAGTCAGGCGGCGCCGGTCAGGTGAGGATGCCGGCGAGCGTCTCCACGACCCGGTCCTGCTGGGCGTCGGTCAGATCGGGGAACAGCGGCAGCGACAGCTGCTCGGCGTAGTAGGCCTCGGCCTGGGGGCAGAGCCCGCGCCGGTAGCCGAGGTCCGCGAACACCGGGTGCCAGTACACCGGCAGGTAGTTGACCTGCACGCCGATGCCGGCGGCCCGCATGCGCTCGTAGACCTCGCGACGGCGGCCGTCCTGGACCCTGACCGGGTAGAGGTGCCAGCTCGGCCGCACGTACGCGCGCTGGGCCGGCAGCGTCAGCCCCGGCACGTCACGCAGCAGCGCGTTGTAGCGCGCGACCAGCTCCCACCGCCGCTCGCGGAAGGCCACGAGACGCCCGAGCTGGCTGAGCCCGAGAGCGCACAGCACGTCGGGCAGGCGGTAGTTCAGCCCGAACTCGTGCACCTCCTGATGCCATCCGCCCACGTCCGGCTCGCGCTGGCCGGCCGGGTCCCTGACCAGGCCGTGGTTCCTGAAGCGGTCGGCCCGCAGCAGCAGCGTGGGGTCGGCCGCCGCGACCGCGCCGCCCTCGGCGGTCGTCACGGTCTTGGTGGGGAAGAAGGAGAACGTGGTCAGGTCGGCGAGCGCGCCCACGGGCCGGTCCTTGTACGCGGCCCCGATCGAATGCGCGGCGTCGCCCACCAGCACCGCCCCGGCCGAGTCGGCGACCGCGCGCAGCTCGTCGTAGTCGGCCGGATGGCCCGCGTAGTCCACCGCCGTGACCGCCCGCGTCCTGCCGCCGACCAGCGCGGCGACGGCGTCGGGATCGAGGTTGCCCGTGTCGGGCTGCACGTCGGCGAAGAGCACCCGCGCGCCCAGCAGCACGGCCGTGGCCGCCGTGGCCACGAACGTCAGCGGCGACGTGACCACCTCGTCGCCCGCCCGCACCCCGGCCGCCACGTAGGCGACGTGCAGCGCGGCCGTCCCCGACGTGACGGACACGCACGGCACGCCGCCCGTCCAGCGGGCCAGCTCCGCCTCGAACCGGCCGACGGCGGGCCCGGTGGTCAGCCAGTCGCCGCGCAGCACCTCGGCGACGGCCTCGACGTCGGAATCGGCGATCGACTGCCGCCCGTAGGGGAGCATCAGCCGGCCGCCATGGCGCGCAGGTCGGCGACCGAGAGCCACCGGTCGTTGGTGTCGGAGCGGTAGGTGAACCCCTCCGGCAGCACCTCTCCGCCCGGCGGCGTGTAGCCCCAGGTGGCGATCGTGGGCTGGACGATGTACCGGTCGGGCAGGCGCAGCGTCCTGCGGCCGTCGTCGGGCGCGATCATCTCCTCGTGCAGCTTCTCGCCGGGCCGGATGCCGATCTCGTAGATCGTGCTGTCGGGCGCCAGCGCCTCGGCCAGGTCGGTGATGCGCATGCTCGGGATGCGCGGCACGTAGAGCTCGCCGCCCCGCATGAGATCGAACGAGTCCACCACGAACCTGACGGCCTGGTCGAGCGTGATCCAGAACCTGGTCATGCGCTTGTCGGTGATCGGCAGGCTGGCGCCCTGCTCCGCCAGGCGCAGGAAGAACGGCACCACCGAGCCCCTGCTGCCGATCACGTTGCCGTAGCGGACGACGGAGAAGCGCGTCTCGTGGGCGGCGGCGTAGTGGTTGGCCGAGACGAAGAGCTTGTCGGCGACCAGCTTCGTGGCCCCGTACAGGTTGACCGGGCTGGAGGCCTTGTCGGTGGAGAGCGCGACCACCTTGCGCACGCCGCAGTCGATGGCGGCCTCGACGACGTTCTGGGATCCGGCGACGTTGGTGCGGACGTACTCGAACGGGTTGTACTCGGCCGTGTCCACCTGCTTGAGCGCCGCCGCGTGGACCACGTGGTCGATGCCGTGCATGGCGCGGGTCAGCCGCTCGCGGTCCCTGACGTCGCCGATGAACCAGCGCAGGCGGTCGTCGTCGCTGAAGAGCTGCCTGAGCTCGTACTGCTTGAGCTCGTCGCGGGAGAAGACCACCAGGCGGCGCACCCCCAGCGAGTCGAGTGCGTGGCGGATGAACGCCTTGCCGAAGGACCCCGTGCCTCCGGTGATCAAAATCGACGATCCACTGAGAATGCTCACGTGGCCCCCTGAAATCGCGCTGACGCGCTGTAGTCGTTCGAGCAGTTCGGTAGCATAGCGCGATCGATTGATCACGCAGAGGCACACGGGGGAATGGGGCTTCGATGCGTATTGTCGGGATTGTCCAGGCACGCATGGGCTCGACCCGCCTGCCGGGCAAGGTGCTGCGGGAGCTGGGCGGCAGGTCGGTGCTGGGGTGGGTGGTCCGCGCCGTACGCGAGGCCGGCGCGCTCGACGATCTCGTGGTGGCCACCACGACCGAGGAGGCCGACGACGCGGTGGTCGCCGAGTGCCGCCGTCTCGGCGTGGCGTGGCACCGTGGGCCCGTGGACGACGTGCTGACGAGGTTCATGGAGGCGCTGGCGGGGCGGCGCGGGGACGCGGTGATGAGATTCACGGCGGACTGCCCGCTGCTGGACCCCGCCGTGATCAGGGAGGCGGCTCTGGTGTTCCGCGCCGTGCGCGGGCTCGGCTACCTGAGCACGAGTCTGGCGCGCACGCTGCCGCGCGGGCTCGACGTGGAGATCGTGAGCAGGGCCGCGCTCGAGCGGGCCGACGCCGAGGCCGCGGGGTTCCACCGCACGCACGTGACCTCCTACGTCTACTCGCACCCGGGCGAGGCGCGGCTGCTCGGGCTCGCCTACCAGCCGGTCGCCGACGACCTGCGGATCACGCTCGACACGGAGGACGACTGGCGGCTCATCTCCCGGGTGGTGGACGCGCTGGGCGACCGGTGCCTGCCGTTCGGGACGGTGGTGGGCTGGCTGCGCGAGCGGCCGGAGGTGTGCGGGCTCAACGCCCACGTACGGCAGAAGGCCCTCCAGGACGCGTGAGCGGGGTCGGCTTCCGGTGCGACGCCGGCGTCAGGAGCGGCGTCGGCCACCTGGTGAGGTGCGTGGCGCTGGCCGAGGAGCTGTGCGCGCGGGGCGTGCCGGTGGTGTTCCTCGGCGAGGTGCGCGGCTCGGACTGGGCGCGGGCGCAGCTCAGCGAGCGTGGGCTGCCGCTGGTGCCCGCTCCGGGGCAGCCGGCACGTCTGGCGGGGCTGGCCCGCGAGCTCTGTCTGGATGCCGTGGTCCTTGACTCGTACGAGCTGCCGGACGGCACGGGGGCGGCGCTCAGGGAGGCGGGTCCGCGCGTGCTGGCGATCGTGGACGGCGACCCGCTGGGCCAGGAGGCCGATCTCTACCTCGACCAGAACCTCGGCGCCGAGCACCGCCACTTCCCCCGGCCCGCCCCGCGCCTGGCCGGGGCGCGCTACGTGCTCCTGCGGGACAGCGTGCGGCGGCGCAGGCGGACCAGGAGTGCCGGTCCGGTGCCGCGCGTGCTCTGCTTCTTCGGCGGCACCGACAGCGCGGGAGTGGCCTCTGCCTGGGCCGGGGCCCTGCGAGCGACCGGGGCGGCGTTCGAGGCCACGGTCGTCAGCCCGGAGCCGTTCGAGGCGGACGGGCCGATCACCGTGATCCCGCCGACCGACCGGCTGCCGGACCTCATGGCCGAGGCCGATCTCGTGGTCACCGCCGCCGGGTCGGCCATCTGGGAGCTGCTCTACCTCGGCGTGCCCACCGCCCTGAGCTGGGTGGCCGACAACCAGCTCATCGGCTATGAGGAGCTGGTGGGCCGCGGCGTCGCGGCCGGGCTCGGGCGCGTGGCCGACGCACGGGCCGTCGGCGTGCTGGCCCGCCTGCTCACCGACCCCGCCGCCCGCGAGGAGCACGGGCGGCGGGGCAGCGGACTCGTGGACGGCCGGGGCAGGGAACGCGTCGCGGACGCCCTCCTCAGATCAGCTCCCAGCTGAGCGGCGTGCCGAACGGGACATCGCGGGTGAAGTGCCGCCCCATCACCTGTCCGGCCGTGTCGGGAGGCAGGCCGCCCGCGGGCCGGATCGAGCGGACGTTCTCCGGGGTCACCTCGTCGTCCGCGCGCACGTCACGCACCACGTACAGCGATCGGCGGAACCGCAGCCCTTCTTGCTCGGACGGCCGGGGCCCGATGCCCACGCCCCCCAGCGACTGCCACGCCCGCTCGCTCTCCACCACGAGCGCGGCCAGCTCGGCGGGCTCCAGCGAGAAGGCCGCGTCCACCCCGCCCTCGGCACGCGACAGGGTGACGTGCTTCTCGATCAGGCGCGCCCCCAGCGCCACCGCCGCCAGCGGCACCCCGATGCCCGGCGTGTGGTCGGAGACCCCGACCACCGCGCCCGTGAGCGCCTCCAGCCGCGGCAGTGACCGCAGGTTGCTCTCGGAGGGAGGGGCCGGGTAGGAGGCCGTGCAGGACAGCACGGCGAGCTCGGTGCAGCCCGCCTCCCGGGCGGCGTCCAGCGCGGCCTGGATCTCGCGCATCGTCGCCATCCCCGTGGAGATGATCAGGGGCTTGCCGGTGGCGGCCGCGAGCCGGATCAGCGGCAGGTCCACGATCTCCGAGGAAGCGATCTTGTACGCCGGCACGCCCAGCTCCTCCAGGAACTCGACGGCCGTGGGGTCGAAGGGCGAGGAGAACGCGATGAGCCTGTGCTCGCGGGCCCGCTCGAAGATCGGCTCGTGCCACTCCCAGGGCGTGTGGGCGCGTTCGAATAGCTGGTAGAGGGTCTCGCCGCCCCACAGCTCGTGCCCGTCGCCCACGCGGAAGGCGGGCCCGTCGCAGTCGATGGTCAGCGTGTCGGGCCGGTAGGTCTGCAGCTTCAGCGCGTGCGCCCCACTGGCCGCCACCGCGTCCACGATGGCCAGCGCCCGCTCCAGGCTCCCGTTGTGGTTGCCGGACAGCTCGGCGACGACGAACGGCGGTTGATCGGCCCCGATCAACCGTCCCGCGATGGAGATCATGCGTGCTCCTTCCTGAGCCTGATGGTCACAACGTCTCGCGGCACGCCGTCGACGTCCCGCCGGTAGGCCCCGGCCTCCACGAACCCGAACCGCCTGTGCAGCCGCCTGGCCGCCTCGTTGCAGGCCAGCACCTCGCCGCGGAGCGTCGTCAGCCCGAGCGGCCCGAAGGCGTACTCGATGGCCGCCTGCTCCAGGCCGACCCACACCCGAAGCAGCGCCCCCGACTGATCCAGCCCGTCAAGGTCGAGGTAGAAGCCCCAGGTGGCGCTCTCGGACGACAGGCCCGAGTAGGTGACCACGCCCGCGGCCGCCTCCTCGTGGTCGTAGATCAGCACAAGCTTGCGCGCGTCGGCGCGGGTGGTCTCCCACCAGCGGGCGTGCTCGTCCTCGGAGATCTCGTGCGTGGTGAAGCTGGCCGCCCGCACGCGTGGATGGTTGCGCCATCGGCGCATGACCGGCAGATCGTCGTCCCGGACGCTTCTCAGCACCACTCCCCCTACCGCTCGTGCTCGACTCACTGCACAACGTAGCGGATTATGCGTCCGGTAAAGAGCTGATCAGGGCTGCGGAATCCGCCGGGCGGCCGGGGCATGCTGCCCCTGAACCCGTCCCGAGAGCCAAGGAGCAATTCGGAATGATCCCCCTGCTCAGCGTGGTCGTCCCGGTCTACAACGTGGAGCCGTACATCACGGAATGCCTGAAGTCGCTGGCCGCGCAGACGCTGGACGACATCGAGGTCGTCCTGGTGGACGACGGATCCTCCGACGGCAGCAGGCGCATCGCCGAGGACTTCGCCGCGAAGGACGACCGCTTCGTCCTGCTCGGCCAGCGGAACCTGGGGCCGGGGCCGGCCCGCAACGCGGGGCTCAGGCAGGCCCGGGGCACGTACCTGGCCTTCGCCGACAGCGACGACGTCGTGCCGCCCGACGCGTACCGGCGGCTCGTGGACACGCTCGCGGAGACCGGCTCGGACCTCGCGTGCGGCGCGGTGGGGCGGCTCGTGGACGGCGTGCTGGAGGAGTCGATCCTGCACGAGAAGGCGTTCAGGCGGCCGGAGCTGTGCACGCACATCACCGACAAGCAGGTCCTCATCAGGGACCGCACGGTCTGGAACAAGGTCTACCGGCGCGACTTCTGGGAGCGCGGCGGCCTGGTGTTCGCCCCGGGCATCTACGAGGACGTGCCCGTCGCCATGCAGGCGCACGTCCTCGCCACCAGCGTGGACATGATCGGCGACGTGGTCTACCACTGGCGCAAGCGCGACGCGGGGGAGACCTCGATCACGCAGCGCCGGGCCGAGCTGCCCAACCTGTACGAGCGGCTGGCGGCCATCCGCGCGGTCCGCGCCTTCCTCGACGAGCGGGCGCCCGAGCTGCTCGACGGCTTCGACGCGCTGGTGCTGGAGAAGGACATCATCTTCCTGTTCCAGGCGCTGGAGGCGGGCGAGGAGAGCGGGCTGCTGCTGCAGCTGGCCGACGCGTGGCTGACCACGCTGAGCCCGAAGGCGCTGGCCACCGCGCCGTCGCTGCGCCGCCTGGAGCTGCACCTGATCAGGCGCGGCATGGTGGACGAGCTGCGCCAGGTGCGAGAGTTCCGGCGCGCCTGCGAGGACGGCACCCGCATCGTTCCGCGCGGCCGGCGCACCACGAACTGGTACGGCGACTACCCGTTCTTCCGCAAACGCCGCCGGCTCCGCATCCCCGACGAGGTGTTCGACGCCCGCGACGAGATCAGGCTGGTCGCCAGGGTCGAGGAGTGCACCTGGACCGGCGCCGAGTACCACCTGCGCGGCCAGGTCGCCTTCCACCGGGTCGACCGCAAGGTGAGCAAGGTCGACCTGTGGCTCAGCGACGGCCGTCGCCGGGTGCCGCTGGAGGTGCGCCGGACGGGCCGCCACGGCATGGCCGCGACCGTCGATCCCGAGCGGCTCCAGGGCGGCGGGCCGAGTTGGCGCCTCCAGGTGCGCGGCGAGGTCCGCGGCCTCGTGCTCAAGAGCTGGGCCAGGGACGGCGACGCGAACTCCGCGTGGCGGCTGTCCGTGCCGGGTTGGTCAAGAAGCGGCATGGACATGCCCCAGTAGTTCCAGAGAGTAATCACTCCGGCGCGTCGCGTGGTCATGCTTGGGTCCATGAGGACCTATTCGCTCGATGACGTCTACGAGACACGCAAGCGGAGAGACTCCTGGTGGACCGTGTATTTCGTCGATCCGGTCGCCTGCCGGGTCGCCCTCCAGGTCGCCAACCACACCCGGCTGACGCCCAACGGCCTCACCGTGTTCTCGCTGGTCCTCGGCGCTGTGTCGGCCGCCTGTTTCGCGACGAACCAGCTCATAGCGGGCGCCATCGTCTTCTATCTGAGCTTCATGATCGACTGCGTGGACGGCAAAATCGCCCGGCTCAAGGGCACGGGCACGCCGTTCGGCCTCTGGCTCGACTATGTGGGGGATCGGGTCAGGGTGATCCTGTGTGCCGGGGGGCTGGCATACGGGCAGTACGCCCTCACCTCGGATGTGCGTCACATCCTGCTCGGGGCGGGCGTCGCCGTGCTGGACCTGTTCAGGTACGTCAACGCGCCGCAGATGAAGCGCGTACGCGAGGTCGTCAGGGAGGAACGGGGGGAGCGGGAGCCCGACGAGGACCTCATCGAACCCCTGGAGCGGGTGCCGCTCGCCGAGAGGACGCGGCGGCCGCGCAGTTTCCCCAGGCGGTTCAACAGGTTCCTGGCGCGGCACCGGGTCCGCTCGCACCTGATCAGCGGCATCGAGTTCCATGCGGCGGTGTTCGTGGTCGCGCCCCTTGCGGGGGCATGGGCGCTGATCCCGCTCGCCGCGCTCGCCGGGGCGCTGCTGCTGGTCAACGAGGTCTTCCTGGTCTACCGGCTGTGGCGCTTCACGCGCAGGCACGACGTCGCCTCCGCTCAGGAGAGCCGAGAGCACGTTCTCGTCTAAGTTTTCGGGGGTTACTACGAAATGTCCGACCGTCCAGTCTTCGTCATCGGATGTCCGCGGTCCGGCACCACGATGCTCCAGCTCATGCTCCACTCGCACCCCCGCATGGCGGTGCCACCGGAGACGCGCTTCCTCATTCCCGCCTACTACCGCCGCCGCACGTGGGGCGACCTGAGGGTCGTCTCCCGCCGCCGCGCGCTCGCGCAGTGGATCGCGACCGACCGCAGCACGAAGTTCCGCGAGCTCAAGATCGACAAGGACGAGTTCGTCCGGCAGGTCGTCGAGGGGCCCGGCTCGCTGGGCTCGGTGTTCGGGACGGCCTTCCGCATGTACGCCGACCGGTTCGACAAGATCCGCTGGGGCGACAAGCGGCCCAGCTACGTCAAGCAGGTGGACCTGCTGCTCAGGCTCTTCCCCGACGCGCAGTTCGTCCACCTCATCAGGGACGGCCGCGACTGCGTGGCCTCGCTGAAGGAGATGCCCTGGTACACGCTCGACTCCTTCCACGCCATCTCCACCTGGGCCGAGGCCATCGACGCGGGCGGCCGGCTCAGGCGCACGCTGAGCGATGACACGTACTACGAACTGCGCTACGAGGACCTCACCGACGATCCGGCGACCGAGCTGAAGAAGCTCTGCCACTTCCTGGACGAGGACTACTCGCCCGCGATGATCTCGCCGCGCGAGGCCGCCGTCGTGGCGGTGCCGCAGCACAAGGTCTGGCACAGCAACACCCACGGCGAGGTCACCCGCAGCCGCGTGGGGAGCTGGGCCACGCGGCTGGACGACTGGGAGATCGCGCTCGCCGAGCACATGCTCGGCGACCGCCTGGAGTCCATGGGGTACGAGCTCACCGGCGCCCCCAGGCCGAGCAAGGAGCACGTGACGGCCTGCCAGAAGACGATGCAGAAGCGCAAGGCGAGCCGCCTGCGCAAGCACATGCGCGACCGGCTGAACCGGCTGCGCGAGCCCAGCCCCGTGGCCGCGATGCTCACCTCGGGCCAGCGGTCCCTGGCGGGCGTGCCCCAGCAGCGCACGGAGCTGACGGAGACCGTCTGACTAGCGCTCGATGTGGGCGAACAGCCGCTCCCAGCCGTCCAGCACGTGGTCGAGGCGGAACGCCTCGGCCCGTGCGCGCGCGTCGGCCCCCAGCCGCCGCCGCTCGCCCAGGGAGCCGGCCAGTTCGGCCAGCACGGCGGCGAACGCGTCCACATCCCCTGGCGGCACCAGCACGGGCCCCGCGCGGCGCACGCCGCCCGACACGTCGAACGCCACCGACGGCACTCCGTGCGCGGCCGACTCCAGCAGCACAATGGGCAGGCCCTCGTGCTCGCTGGTCAGGCCCAGGACGGAGGCGTCCAGGTATTCGGCGGGCATCCGGGCCGCCGCCACCGGCCCCCTGAAGACCACCCGGTCTCCGACGCCCTCCCGGCGCGCGTGCTCGCGCAGCCGACCCAGTTCGCCGCCGTCGCCGATGAGGTGGAGCTCCCACGGTGGCGGCATGCGCGAGCGGGCGAACGCGCTGATCAGCCGGTCGAACCGCTTGACCCCTTCCAGGCGGCCCACGCCGAGCACGCGGGGCGCGGTGAGCGTGGAGAGCCGCTCCGGCCACCAGGGCAGGGGGTTCGGCAGCGTCCAGGCGTTGGGCAGTAGCGCGTGCTCGGAGAAGAGCCGGGCGTCGTCCTCGGTGAGGAAGACCGCCTGGTCGAGGTGGAGGTAGTGGCGCCTGATCGAGGCGAGGTGCCAGCAGCCGCGGGCGTGGTCGTACGAGCCGTGGTACTGCCCGATCGGCCGGAACTCCGGGGGCAGCAGCTCCGACAGCCGGGCCACCACGGACGGCGAGGTCATGACGGCGTAGCCCGGCTCGATCGCGCCCAGCAGCCTCCTCAGCCGCCGCCCCGCCCCGATCACATGGCGGTGGTACAGCGGCCGGTCCACGTAACGGAACGGCGAGCGGGACCGCTCCAGCCCGATCACGTGCACCTCGTGCCCGCGCCCGGCCAGCCCCTGGGCGAGCGTGTGGGTCACCTGCTGCACGCCGCCCAGGGTGTCGGCGTCCAAGCAGGCGAACACAACACTCATGAGAAGAAGTCCTCCACGATGCGCGCGGACGCGTCGCCGCGCTCGTCGGCGCACCACAGGGCGCGGAAGGCCGCGTACCGTCCGGCGTAGGCCCGGTGGGTCTCGGGCAGCCGCCTGATCGCGGCCACCAGCTCCTCGGTGGTCGTGACGCACGGCCCGGGGGCGATGGCGGGCAGGTCGTGGTAGACGCCGCGTTCCGACAGCCGGTAGTCGTCCCAGTCGTCGATGAAGAACACCATCGGCTTGCCGGTGATCGCGTAGTCGCACATCACCGACGAGTAGTCGGTCAGCAGCGCGTCCGAGGCCAGCATCAGGTCGTTGATCTCGGGATACGACCCGGCGTCCCGTACGAAGTGCTTGAGATGCTCGGGCGGGGACCAGCGCTCGACCGGATGCGTACGCAGCACCAGCACCCATTCGCCGGCCAGCTCGGCGGCCAGCAGCTCCAGATCCACCCGGACGGAGGTGCCGCCGCCCATCTCCCGATCCCGGTACGTGGGCGCATAGAGCAGGATCTTCCGCCCTCGCGGGATCTCCAGCAGCTTCCGGACATCACCGGTCGTCTCGCCCTTGACCAGCGCGTCGCAGCGCGGCGTCCCGTACCGGTAGACCTTGCCCGTGTAGCCGTTGGCGGGCAGGAACAGCCGCGAGAACTCCGCGCTCGGCGCGACCAGCGCGTCCCACCGTGCGACGGCGGCCCGCCACTGCGCGCGCGGCCGGTCGAAGTCGGCACGCAGGTCGGGCGCGTCGAACCCGATCGACTTGATGCCCTGCCCGTGCCAGGTCTGCAGGTAACGGGTGCCGCGCGGCTTCGGGTGGTCGAGCGGGAAGCCGTGGCTGTCCACCCAGATCCCGGCCCTGGCCATCGTCCAGATGTAGGCCCAGCTGCCCCTGCGTACGGGCCGCGCGCCGGGCGGAAGGGCGCCGCGCCCCTTGGCCACCGACCAGACCACGTCGATCGGCAGCCCGCGTCGCCGCAGCTCCTCGTAGACGGCCCGCGGGCTGCCGCCGCAGCTTTTGCCGACGTCCGACTCGAACAGCGCGAGGTTCCGCCGCGGCGGCAGCACCTTGATGAGCAGCTTGTAGGCACGCAGCTTGTTCTCCGGCGTGCTGAACCGCCTCATCAGCGCCCGCGCGGCCCGCCGCAGGAGCGGGCGGGGGCCGGGCCGCACGCACAGGTACCCGGCGTACCCCTCGACCGCCACCGTGCATCCGGGCAGCTCGATGGGCTCGGTACGCGGATCGGCGATGATCCGGTCCGTCGTGGTGTGCCCGTCGGAGGCTCTGGTGAAGCCGACGCGCGGCTCGCACTTGCCCGTAGGGGTGAAGACGACCTCGCCGACGTACCCGCCCTCGCCTGACGGCTCCAGCCTCATCGGGATCTTCCGGGTTCCGAGCTGGAGGAACGCCGTCCAGTCCAGCGGCAGCGCCCCGAACGGGTCATAGGTACGCACGACCATCCGCACCCGCTCGCCGTCCGAGGACAGGTCCGACGCCTCGTGCCGCAGCCTTGACTCGGAGAAGGGCAGCTCGGCCAGGCGCAGCTTCGTGATGTCCATGCCGGGCGAGACCGACGTCCCCCAGTACGTACGCCCGTTGAGCTGCACCGCCGCCCGCGGCGCGGCCCTCGTCCCGGTGAGCGAGCCCGCCGCCACCAGCAGCTCCTCGGCCCGGTCCGCCAGGATGAGCCGGCAGCAGACCCGGTCCAGCGGCTCCATCCCGCCCAGCACGCGGCCGGGGATCTCCTCCAGGTACGGCCGCACGATCGAGGCGAACTCCTTGACCCACACCAGATCCCGCGCGGGCAGCGGATTGAGATAGACCCGCAGGTCCTGCCGGAGGAAGCGGCGCTGCCTGTGCGGCACCAGGTCCGCGGCCCCGCGTTCCCGCAGGATGTCGTCGCTCAGCCGGGCGGCGAGGACCCGCTGCCGCACGTTGTCCAGGTCGTCGACGCGCTGCGAGATCGAGTCGCTCACCGGTGCCCGGCGCCAGTGGTAGACCACCCAGGGCACGATCGCGAACCTGCGCGCGACCGCGTACAGCTCGGCCGTGAAGACGTGGTCCTCGTAGAGGATGTCCTCGGGGAAGCGCACGGCGTGCTCCCGCAGCAGGCGCGTGTCGTAGAGCTTGTTCGTGCTGAAGCAGTCGAGGAAGAGCTCGGGCTCCCGGCGGATGCCCGCCACCACCCGCCGCGGGGCGAAGAGCGAGGGATAGTACGGCTTCAGCCGCCCGTCCGGCTCGATCAGCCGCGAGATCTGCCCCGACACGAAGCCGGCCCCGGTCCGCTCGATCTCGGTGAGCAGGCTCTTGCACGCGTGCCTGGGCAGCTCGTCGTCGCTGTCGAGGAACATCACGTACGGCGAGGCCGCGGCGTCGAGCCCGTCGTTCCTGGGCGCGCCGCAGCCCCCGCTGTTGGCGAACCTGCGCAGGTACCGGACTCGGCGATCGCGCACCATGAGCCCGGCGACCACGTCCGGCGTGCCGTCCGTGCTGGCGTCGTCGACGACGATCACCTCGAGGTCGCGCAGCGACTGCCCGAGCACGGAACGCACGGCTCTGGGCAGGCGGGCCGCGTCGTTGTAGGAGATCACGACAACGGTGCAGTCCGGCATCCCAACCTCCCGCGGCTCCATTCACCTGCGGGAATGGCACTTCCCCCAGGCCGGGGGAAGTGTCCGGACTTGATGGACTTTTGTCCGAAAATCAGCGTGCCGGAAAATCAGCGCATAAGTCGACGAATCACCCAAGCGATGACAACCAGGGCGGCGAGCGCGCCCGCGATGGGCGCCAGGCGCTTCAGCAGCGGCTGGCCCGCGACCTCCAGCAGGTCGAGCGCCTCCTCCTCGGGCGTGAGCGAGGTGCGTAGCGTGCCCGCGGGCCGCGACTCCTGCTCGGGCGGCGGCACCGCGCTCAGGTGCCGTTCCTCCTCGTGGCTCGCCGCGAGGGCGGGGGCGGGCTCGGGCTCGGACAGCGACCCCGCGGGGGCGGGCTCGGGCGCGGACAGCGGCCCGGCCGGGGCGGGCTCGACCGTGGACTCGGAGAGCAGCCCGGCCAGGTTGGCCGCGAACTTGTCGATGAGCTTGCCGCCGACCTCGGCCATCACGCCGCGCCCGAACTGGGCCGGTCGCCCGGTCACGTTGAACGTCGTCTCCACGGTCACCGTCGTGTCCTCGTCGCTCGGCGTCAGCCGCGCCTTGACCGTGGCCGAGGCCGTGCCGGAACCCCTGGCCTCCTTGCCCGACGCCTGGATGGTGAGCGAGAAGGAGTCCTTGTCCACGTCCTCGAACCTGGCCGAGCCCTTGTACGTCACCATGATCGGGCCGACCTTGACCTTCATCCTGCCGGTGAACTCGTCGCCCTCGAAGATGTCCAGCGTCGCCCCCGGCAGGCACGGCGCGACCCGCTCGACGTCGAGCAGCACCGCCCACGCCTGCTCGATCGGGACTGGAACAGTGAACTCGTGCTCGAACCGCATCGCCATCGATACGCTCCTTCCCGGTGGTTGCGACACTATGTCCGGTCGGGGGCGCCCCGGAAGAGGCGCCCCCTCTTACCGGCTCAGGGTGTTCCGGCCGCGGCGCGTACGGCTCGGTGGGTCAGGACCTTGGCCAGGTGCCGGCGGTAGTCGGGCTGGGCGTGCAGGTCGGCCGGGGGCGAGGCGCCGGCGGCGGCCTCCTGGCACGCCTGGCGTACCTGGTCGCCCAGCTCCACGCCCTCCAGCGCGACCTCGGCTGCGCGGGCGCGCAGCGGCGTCGGGCCCATGTTCGTCAGCCCGATCCTGGCCTCGGCGATCGACCCGTTGGAGCGCTTGACGGCGGCGGCCACGCCGACGATGGCCCACGCCTGCGCGGTCCTGTGGAACTTCTCGTAGTGGAAGCCCCAGCCCGCGCCCAGCTTCGGGATCTTCACCCCGACCAGGATCTCCCCGGCGTCCAGCGACGACTCCAGGTAGTCGACGAAGAACTCGGCGGCCGGGATCTCCCGCTCGCCCCGTTCCGACCTGGCCACGAACACGCCGTCCAGCGCCAGCACCACAGCGGGCAGGTCGCCCGCCGGGTCCGCGTGGGCCAGCGAGCCGCCGAGCGTGCCCCGGTGCCTGATCGCCGGATCCGCCACCGTGGCGGCGGCCATCGCCACCAGCGGGCAGTCGGCCCGCACCACGCCGGAGCGCACGACCTCGTCGTGCGTGGTCATCGCGCCGATGAAGACGTGGTCGCCGCGGTCGTGGATGCCCTTCAGCTCGGGCAGCCGGCCCACGTCGACCAGCGTCGACGGGTACGCCAGCCGCAGCCGCAGCAGCGGCAGCATGGACTGGCCGCCCGCCAGCACCTTGGCCTCCTCGTCGGAGGCGAGCGCCCGGCAGGCCTCGTCCAGCGAGTCCGGACGCACGTAGTCGAACTGCGCGGGGATCATTGCCGCACCCCTTCCTGTGCCCGCTCCTGCAGGGCCCGCCAGACGCGTTCGGGCGTGCACGGCATCTCGACGTCGTGGACGCCGTGCGGGCGCAGGGCGTCCACGATGGCGTTCACGACGGCCGGGGTCGAGGCGATGGTGCCCGCCTCGCCCACCCCCTTGGCGCCCAGCGGGTTGCTGGTCGCCGGGGACTCGGTCCTGTCGAGGTTGAACGTCGGCAGGTCCGCCGCCGACGGCATCAGGTAGTCGGCCATCGTGGTGGTCAGCAGGTTGCCCTCGGCGTCGTAGACGGCCTCCTCGAACAGCGCCTGCGCGATGCCCTGCGCGATGCCGCCGTGCACCTGCCCCTCGACGATCAGCGGGTTGACGACCCTGCCGACGTCGTCCACCGCCACGTACGAGCGGATCTTGACCATGCCCGTCTCGGTGTCCACCTCGACCGCGCACAGGTGGGTGCCGTGCGGGAAGGAGTAGTTCTCCGGGTCGAACGTGGCGTCGGAGTCGAGCCGCGCCTCCACGCCCTCCGGGAGGTCGTGCGCCGTGAACGCGGCGTAGGCCAGCTCCTGGATGGTCTTCTGCTGGTCCGTGCCCCGCACTTTGAACGCCCCGGCCGCGAACTCCAGGTCGTCGGGCGAGCACTCCAGCACGTGCGCGGCCAGCTTGCGGGCCTTCTCCTTGACCTTGTCGCACGCCTTGAGCACGGCCACGCCGCCGACGACCAGCGAGCGGGAGCCGTACGTGTCCATGCCCTTGTGCGCGATGGCCGTGTCGCCGTGGAGCACCGTGACGTCCTCGAACGGCACGCCGAGCGCGTCCGCCGCGATCTGGCTCCACGAGGTCACGTGCCCCTGCCCGTGCGGCGAGGTGCCGGTGATGACCTCGACCTTGCCGGTGGGCAGCATGCGTACCGAGCCGTGCTCCCAGCCGCCCGCGCCGTAGTTGGACTCGCCGAGCATCCTGGACGGCGCCAGGCCGCACATCTCCGTGTACGTGCTGACCCCGAGGCCGAGCTGCACCGGGTCGCCCCTGTCACGCCGGTCGGCCTGCTCCGCGCGGAGCTTGTCGTAGCCGAACAGCGCCAGCGCCTTCTCCGTGGCCGCCTCGTAGTTGCCCGAGTCGTACGTCAGGCCCGAGATCGTGGTGTACGGGAACTCGTCGTGCTTGATCCAGTTGCGCCTGCGCACCTCCACCGGGTCCATCTTCAGCTCGGCGGCCAGCTCGTCCATCACGCGCTCGATGCCGAACGTGGCCTCGGGGCGGCCCGCGCCCCGGTAGGCGTCCGTGGGCATCTTGGTGGTGAACACGCCCGTGCAGCCGAACTCGTACGCGTCCATCTTGTAGATCGCGTTGAACATCGACGCGCCGAGCAGCGGGATGCCCGGCGTCACCAGCATCAGGTACGCGCCCATGTCGGCCAGCAGGTCGACCTGCAGCCCGCGGACGCGTCCGTCGGCGTCGGCGGCCAGCCGGATGTGCTGGATCTGGTCGCGGCCGTGGTGCACCGTCAGGTTGCCCTCGGAGCGGGACTCGGTCCACTTGACCGGTCTGCCGAGCTTGCGGGCGAGCAGCAGGCAGAGCACCTCTTCCGCGGTGACCTGCAGCTTCGAGCCGAACCCGCCGCCCACGTCGGGGGCGATCACCCGGAGCCTGTGCTCGGGGATGCCGGTCACCACCGCCAGCATGACCCGCAGCACGTGCGGGATTTGGGTGGACGACCAGATCGTGAACGCCTCGCCGTCGGTGTCGGCCAGCACCGCCCGCGGCTCCATCGCGCTGGGGATGAGCCGCTGCTGCCGGTACGTACGGTCGATGACGACGGGAGCGTCCCTGAACGCGGCCTCGATGTCACCAGAGTTGATCTTGACGCTGAACGCCTTGTTGCCCGCCTCGTGCACCTTCGGGCTGCCCTCGGCCAGCGCCTCGTTCATGTCGAGGATCGCGGGCAGCTGCTCGTACTCGACGTCGATCGCCTCAAGGGCGTCGGCCGCGCGGTAGCGGTCGGTCGCGATCACACAGGCCACGGCCTCGCCGACGTACCGGACCTCGGACACCGCCATCGGCGGGTGGTCGGGGATGACGACGTCCTCGCTCACCGGCCACGCGCACGGCAGGCTGCCCTGCTCGGCGGCGAAGTCCTGCCCGCTGAACGCCGCCACGACCCCGGGCAGATCGCGCGCCCCCGACACGTCGACCCTGGCGATCCTGGCGTGCGCCATCGGGCTGCGCAGGAACATCACGTGCAGCGTGCCCGGGCGGGAGAGGTTGTCCGTCCACTGGGTACGCCCCGTCAGCAGCCTGGCGTCCTCCTTGCGGCGACGCGGCCTGCCCACCTCGGACGTGGCCGCGGGCTCGTGGAGCTGATCGCTCTCCGCTATCCGCTCGGCCACCATGCCGACGTCTAGCTCGCTCATGGCGTGGTCACCGCCCGCCCCATCTCCTGCGCGCCCCGGCGTACGGCCTTGACGATGTTGCAGTAGCCGGTGCAGCGGCAGAGATTGCCTTCCAAGCCCTCCCTGATCGCCTCCTCCGACGGCTCGGGATTCTCCCTGAGCAGGTCTATCGCGGCCATGACCATGCCCGGCGTGCAGTAGCCGCACTGCAGGGCGTGCTCTTCGTGGAAGGCCCGCTGCATCGGGTGCATCGACCCGTTGGCGCCCAGGCCCTCGATCGTGACGACGTCGCAGCCGTCGGCCTGCACAGCGAGCACGGAGCAGCTCTTGACGCTCTTGCCGTCGAGCATGACCGTGCAGGCGCCGCAGTTGCTGGTGTCGCAGCCGACCGGTGTGCCGGTCTTGCCCAGCCGCTCTCGTAGCAGGTGGACGAGGAGGAGCCGCGGCTCCACATCCTCCTCGTAATTGATCCCGTCGACGGTGACGGTGATTCGGGGCATACGTCCTCCCTCAGGAGCAGGGGATCGGCGGACACACCCGAACCTACGCCGGTGTTTATCCCGGTCAAGGGTTACTTACCGCGGAACACCCTCGCGATGATCGCCACCAGCCCGGCGAACGCCAACCCCAGCACCAACACCCCGAGCAGGACCAGCGGATCCGTGATCGCGCGTGTCACAATCAGGATGCCCAGAACGACGAAGAGCACACCGCTGAGCAGGGCCATCCAGTCGGTCCGGTGAAGGCGTCGCGTCCTTTCGACGTCACGCGGCACGCCGCACCTCCATGTCGCTGAGGCCGCCGCGCAGGTTGAGCACGATGGTGGAGACCTTCTCGTCCGGCCTGACCTCGGGCTCCAGGACCTTGTCGCAGCGCACGTCCACGCCGCCCTTCACCGAGTGGTCGAGCTTGATGTCGCCGACCTTGTTGGTCGCGTGCACCTCCACCCGTGCCGTCGGCGGCACGATCACCACCAGTTCGCCCACCGTGACCGACGCCTTGAACGTGACCGTGCTCCCCGGGTTCAGCGGCAGGTCAGACAGGTCCAGCCGGCCATCGCCGACGCCCACGTCGTACAGCATGCTCGCCTCCGCCACGCTGGTCGGGGCCCATGCCGACTCGCCGACGTTCCGGGGCACGCCGCCGAGCATCAGGCCGACGGCCACGATGACCGCGACCATGGTGCCCCAGGCCACCAGACCGGCGCCGCGTCCCCACCAGGCGGCGATCAGCAGCCCGGCGCCGATCGTGATGAGCATGGCGCCGCCGACGATGGTCGGGCTCACTCCGGCGGCCGACCTGGCTTGGACCGCCACGACGATCCCTCCAATGATGAATGCCAGCAGGATGGTGATGCCGCCGATGAACGACCTCGGGCGCGGCTTCCGCTCCGTCTTGGGGATCGGGCGGCCGTACAGAGCGGGGTCGTACGGCGAGTGGCCGGCCCGCTTGGCCGGGTCGAGCGGCCGGTAGGGGCCGTTCGGCGCGAAGGGCTCGCCGTACGGGGTGTAGTCGACGCGGGTCCTGGGCTGCGGCCGGTACGGCGGGACGGGGTGCTGGGCGGTCGCCTTGACGTCCTCGTCCGCCTTCACGTCGGCGGCTCTTGCTTCTGCGGCCCTTGCTTCGGAGGCTCTTGCTTTGGAGGCTCTTGCTTCGGCGGCGTGCGCTTGTTCGGTGGCCTCGTCCACCCCGATCGGCGGCTCCTGGGCCTGGGCGGGGCTCTCAGCCCGCTCGACCCGCTCCTCGACCCGCTCCTCGACTGGGTTCTGGGCCGGCTCGGGTGCCCTGACCGGCGGCGCCTCCGAGGCGGAAGCGCTCGCGGGGGCACTCGCAGCGGTGCTGACAGAGGTGGTGCGTCTCCGGCTCAGGCGTTCGGGCATCGAGCGGGCCAGCCCCAGCAGATCCACTCCGTTCGAGTGGGCGGCGAGCAGGGAGACGGCCAGGAAGACGCCCACCACCAGGGTGCCGGTGTCGAGCCAGACCGTGGCCAGGTTGAGCGCCAGCCCGAACGCCAGCACCGCCGTCAGCAGCGCCATCACGGCCTCGGCATCGAAGTCGCGGCGCGTCCACTGCTCGATGATCCCCGGCTTGCCGTTCGGCTCCTTCATCAGCAGGAACGCCGCCAGGTAGAGGAACAGCCCGATGCCGGAGCCGACCAGGAGCACGACGAAGCCCACACGGAACACCACGGGGTCGATCCCCGTGTGCCGCCCGAGACCGGCGCAGACGCCCATGAGGAAGCGCCCCTCGCTGCTGCGTCGCAGCGCCCGGGGCGGGGCGGCCGGTTCTCTGGGTGGAGCCTCTGTCATGGAACCATCGTGGACCCACGCGTGGTGTGCTCGCATCCGGGACACCCCTGACCCGACCCGGGGGTTGTTCCCTGATGCCCGCACTGGCCCCGACATGTGACTATGGCCATGTTATGGCTGACCAGAAGACTCTCGCCGAGCCGACCGGCGACGCGCCTTACCGGCGCATGTTGCGCCCCATGGAGGGCCGCCTGCTCGGCGGTGTCGCCCAAGGGCTGGCCGCGCAGCTCTCGCTCGATCCCGTGGTGATCAGGCTGATGTTCGTGCTGCTCAGCGTGGTCGACGGCGTCGGCGTGGTGGCATACGCCGTGCTGTGGATGATCACGCCGCGGCAGCCGTACGAGGGGCAGCCGCCGCAGCGGGACTGGAGCCAGCTCGCCGCCTTCAGCGCGATCGGGGTGGCGCTGTTCGCGTTCGGCTGGCTCACGGGGGCCTCCAAGGGCGGGATCGGCATGCTGCCGTTCGCCGTGGGCGGCATCGGCGCGTTGATCCTCTGGCAGCAGGCAGATCCTGAACGCCGCAAGAACTGGGTCCGCGGGGCCACCACGAGCATCAGGAAGAACCGGGTTCGCACGCTGCTCGGCGTGGCGCTCGTGGTGATCGGCGCGGCCGGCTTCCTGTACGTCCAGGGCGAGCTGGCCCAGGCGAAGCCCGGTCTGCTCTTCACCGCCGTGGTGGTCGGCGGCCTGGCGGTCATCGCCGCGCCCTGGCTCGCCGGTCTGTGGAAAGAGCTGCAGCTGGAGCGGCGTGAGCGCATCAGGCAGGAGGAGCGGGCCGAGGTGGCCGCCATGGTGCACGACTCGGTGCTGCACACGCTCACCCTCATCCAGCGCGTCGCCCACGACCCGCGTGAGGTCGCCAGGCTGGCCCGTTCGCAGGAGCGCGAGCTGCGCAACTGGCTCTACCAGCCCGCCCAGGACGCCGACGCCACGGTGGCGGCCGCCGTACGCAGGATCGCGGCCGAGGAGGAGGACGCGCACGGGGTGCCCATCGAGGTCGTCTGCGTGGGGGACATCGACCTGGATTCGACCGGCAGGCTGGCCGCCATGCTCAAGGCGTCGCGGCAGGCGATGGTCAACGCGGCCAAATACTCTGAGAGTCCTTCCATTTCCGTCTATGCGGAAGTAGAGGGTGAAGAAGTCACGATTTTCGTGAAGGATCGGGGCAAGGGCTTCGACCTCGAGGCGGTGCCGCTCGACAGGATGGGCATCAGGGAGTCCATCATCGGGAGAATGGAGCGTCACGGGGGCGTGGCAAGGGTGCGCACCTCGGTCGGCGAGGGCACCGAAGTGATGTTGACGATGAAGGTGGAGAAGGCATGACGCGCGTGTTGATCGTCGACGATCACCGGCTGTTCCGTTCGGGCGTACGCGCGGAGCTGGGCGACTCGATCGAGGTGGTCGGCGAGGCCGAGGACGTGGAGACGGCCGTCAAGGCGATCGCCGAGCACCAGCCCGACGTGGTCCTGCTGGACGTGCACATGCCTGGGGGCGGGGGCCAGGAGGTCCTGCGCCGGGTGCTGGGCGCGGGCTCCCAGGTGCGCTTCCTCGCCCTGTCGGTCTCGGACGCCGCCGAGGACGTCATCGGCGTGATCCGGGGCGGGGCCCGGGGCTACGTGACCAAGAACATCAGCGGCAAGGAGCTCACGGACGCCATCCGGCGGGTGGCCGAGGGCGACGCGGTCTTCTCGCCGCGGCTGGCGGGTTTCGTCCTGGACGCGTTCGCCTCGTCGGAGGCGCCGTCCATCGATCCGGAGCTCGACTCGCTGACGCAGCGGGAACGCGAGGTGCTGCGGTTGATCGCGCGCGGGTACGCGTACAAGGAGATCGCCAAGGAGCTCTTCATCTCGGTCAAGACCGTGGAGACCCACGTCTCGTCGGTCCTCCGCAAGCTCCAGCTCTCCAACCGCCACGAACTCTCCCGCTGGGCCACCGCCCGCCGCCTGGTCTGACCCCCGTTTCCCTTTTGGGCGGTCGGTCACCCATGTGGAGAGTGGAACGTTACGCGATAGTTATCACTGATCCGCCCACAAAACTCCTGTCTCAGTTGTCACACATGAAGGAGAAAAACTCATAGTCCAGGAGTGCCCCCTTGAATCGCGTCCCCCGGATGCTGCCGGCCCTGGTCGCATTGGCCGCTCTGACGGCATGTGCGGCCGAAAGCGGCCACGTCCCGCAAGTGCAAGCCCCGGTGGTGAAAGCCGTCGGTGCGGCAGGCGTCACGGCACCGGCGAAGAAGATCAAGCTTGATATAGCCGACATAACCCCGATGGGGGAGAAGTCCGAGAAGGTAGGCGTCGGCTTCCCGATCATCGTCACGTTCGACCACGACGTCGAAGACAAGGCGGCCGTGGAGGGCCTGCTGGAGGTCCAGGCGGAGAGGCCGACCGAGGGCGCGTGGCGCTGGGTGTCGGCCCGCAAGGTCATCTACCGTACGAAGACGTACTGGAAGCCCCACCAGAACGTGCTCTTCACCGCCCGCCTGTCGCAGCTCCCCGGCAACACCGGCGCCAAGGACGTGTCCCGTCGCTTCGCCGTCGGCACGAAGAACATCTCCGTCGTCAACACCCGCAGCCACCAGATGAAGGTGTACCGCGACGGCAAGCTGGCCAAGAAGATCCCGATCAGCGCCGGCCGGGGCGGGTTGGTCAGGAACGGCGTGGACGTCTACCTCACCACCAGCGGCGTCCACCTCACCATGGGCAAGAAGCCCATGGAGACCATGACCTCCTCCTGGATGGGCGTGACGGATCCCAAGGACCCGCGCTACTACAAGGAGGAGATCCCGTGGGCGGTACGCATCTCCGACAGCGGTGAGTACGTCCACCAGAGCGCCGGCTACTACCAGTTCCTGGGCCGCTCCAACCAGAGCCACGGCTGCGTGCGCGCCACCCCGGCCGGGGCCAAGTGGTTCTACGGCATCGCCCAGCGCGGCGACGTCGTCAAGATCACCGGAACGAAGCGCAAGCTGCAGTGGAACAACGGCTGGAGCTACTGGCAGCTCAACTGGACCGAGTGGAAGAAGGGCAGCGCGCTGAAGAGCTGACCTCACCGGCCCACCATGCCCCGCCCCCTCCCTCCCGGGGGCGGGGCACGAAGGGTCAGAGCTTCTCGAGCGGGGCGTACGCCAGCAGCAGCGTCTTCTCCCCGCCACCGCCAAAGTCGATCTTCACCTTGGTCTTCTCCGCCACCCCGTCCACGGACACCACCGTGCCCAGGCCGAACGCGTCGTGCGTCACCCGGTCGCCGGGGGCCAGCGAGGGCACCTTGCGCCCACCGCTCTTGGCTGGGGCGGGGCGGGCGGCGGGCTCCCGTCGGGTGGCCGCGCTCCAGGCGGACTTCTCCGGGTCCGTACGCCAGTCGATGAGCTGCCCCGGCACCTCGTTGACGAACCGCGAGGCCGGGTTGAACGAGGGCGCCCCCCAGGAGCTGCGCACGGCCGCCCGCGTGATGTAGAGCCGCTGCTGCGCCCGGGTGATCCCGACGTACGCCAGCCGCCGCTCCTCCTCCAGCTCCTTGGGCTCCCCGAGTGAGCGGATGTGCGGGAACACCCCGTCCTCCATGGCCGTCAGGAAGACGACCGGGAACTCCAGCCCCTTGGCCGTGTGCAGGGTCATCAGGGTGACCACCCCCTGCCCGCCGTCCGCCTCGGGGATCTGGTCGGCGTCGGCCACGAGCGACACCTGCTCCAGGAACTCCACCAGCGTCCCCTCCGGATTGGCCTCCTCGAACTCGGAGGCGACGGAGATGAGCTCGTTGAGGTTTTCCAGCCGCGACTCGTCCTGCGGATCCTCGGACGCCTCCAGCTCGGCGCGGTAGCCGGTGGCCACCAGCACCTCCTCGGCCAGCGCCGACGGCGGCACGCCCGCGCCCTTGGCGATCAGCTCCTCGATCAGCGCGACGAACTCGCGTACCGCGTTGAGCGAACGCGTGGCCATCCCGTACGCCTCGTCGGCCCGGCGCAGCGCGTCCCAGAACGAGATGCGCTCGCGCGACGACAGCGCCTCGATCATCGCCTCGGCGCGCTCGCCGATGCCGCGCTTGGGCACGTTGAGAATGCGGCGCAGCGACACCACGTCGGCCGGGTTGGCGAGCACCCGCAGGTAGGCCAGCAGGTCCTTGACCTCCTTGCGCTCGTAGAAGCGCACGCCCCCGACCACCTTGTACGGCAGCCCGGTGCGGATGAAGATCTCCTCGAACACGCGGGAGGCGGCGTTGGTGCGGTAGAAGACGGCGACGTCGCCCGGCCTGACGTCTTCCTCGTCGCTGAGCCGGTCGACCTCCTGGGCCACGAACATGGCCTCGTCGTGCTCGTTGTCGGCGACGTATCCGACGATCTTGGGCCCGTCGCCCTGGTCGGACCAGAGGTTCTTGGGCTTGCGCGACTCGTTGCGGGCGATGACCGCGTTGGCGGCGGCCAGGATGTTCTGGGTTGAGCGGTAGTTCTGCTCCAGCAGGATCGTGCGCGCGTCGGGGTAGTCGCGCTCGAACTCCAGGATGTTGCGGATCGTCGCGCCGCGGAAGGCGTAAATGGACTGGTCGGCGTCGCCCACCACGCACAGCTCGGACATGTCGGCACCCGACCGGACCAGCTCGCCGTCGGTCGTGCGCAGCTCGGGATGCCCGACCAGCTCCCTGATCAGGATGTACTGGGCGTGGTTGGTGTCCTGGTACTCGTCCACCAGCACGTGCCTGAACCGCATCCGGTAGTGCTCGGCCACGTCGGGGAAGAGCTGGAACAACGTCACCGTGTTCATGATGATGTCGTCGAAGTCCATCGCGCCGGCCTCGGTCAGCTTGAGCTGATAGGCCTTGTACGCCTG
Organism: Nonomuraea sp. NPDC049695; assembly: GCF_040674955.1. Lineage (NCBI taxonomy): Bacteria > Bacillati > Actinomycetota > Actinomycetes > Streptosporangiales > Streptosporangiaceae > Nonomuraea > Nonomuraea sp. NPDC049695. Next base: position 108,060 of record NZ_JBFANV010000028.1, read on the forward strand.
CGCGAGCGTCTTCTCCAGGTGCGAGCCCGCCTTGTCGAGCGCGGTCTCGTAGTCGATCAGCTCGTTCTTGAAGTTGCTGACCTGGGCCGAGAACGAGCGCGGCGGGTAGCGCTTGGGGTCGAGCTCCATCTCCCTGCAGACCATCGCCATGAGCCGCTGCGAGTCGGCCTGGTCGTAGATCGAGAAGCTCGACGGGAACCCCAGCCGCTTGGCCTCCCGCCGCAGGATGCGCATGCAGGCGCTGTGGAACGTCATCACCCACATCGCCTTGGAGCGCGGCCCGACCAGCTTGTCGATGCGCTCCTTCATCTCGCGGGCGGCCTTGTTGGTGAACGTGATCGCCAGGATCTCACCCGGATGCACGTCGCGCTCGGCCAGCAGGTATGCGATGCGATGCGTGAGCACCCGCGTCTTCCCGGATCCCGCCCCCGCGACGATGAGCAGCGGACTGCCATGATGGATCACGGCCTCGCGCTGCTGCGGGTTGAGGCCGTCCAGCAGGGGGTGGTCTACAGAGACTTGGGTGGGCACCTACCTAGGTTAAGACGCCTCACCGACAATCGTTGACCGGAATGCCATCCGAGGGGCGCGCGGTTGTCCTTCGTAGAACATCAGAAAGGGGAGCCATGCTGCCGGAAGCCGAGATCAACAGGGTCCTTGTGGTGACCGCCCACCCAGATGACGTCGATTTCGGAGCGGCGGGCAGCGTGGCGCTGTTCGTCGACAAGGGTGTCGAGGTCACGTACTTGCTGGTCACGGACGGGGATGCGGGCGGCAACGAACGTACTCTGGACAACTCCGGCATGGCCGAGCTCCGCAGGACCGAGCAGCGCACCGCCGCCAAGGCGGTCGGCGTCACGGACGTGCGCTTCCTCGGCTACTCCGACGGGCAGGTGGTGCCCTCGCTGGAGCTCAGGCGCGACATCTCACGCGTCATCCGCCAGGTACGGCCGGACCTGGTCATCACCCACCACCCGGATCGCAACTACCAGCACGTCGCCCCCAGCCACCCCGACCACCGGGCGGTGGGCGGCTGCGCCCTGGACGCCGTCTACCCGGACGCCCGCAACCCCTACGCCTACCCTGAGCTGGTCAAGGACGAGGGCCTGGCGGCGTGGACCGTACGCGAGGTGTGGCTCACCGGCGGCTCGTCCCCCAACCACTGGGTGGACATCACCGAGGCCATGGACCGCAAGCTCGCGGCCTTGCAGTCACATGTGAGCCAGGTCGCCCACGTGGAGGGCTTCATCGACTTCGTCAGGACCCGCTTCGCCGCCTGGGGCCAAGAGGCCGGCCTCCCCGCCGGCCACTACGCGGAGGCGTTCCAGGTCGTCGCCACGGCCTAGGGCACCGAGCCTGGGGGCACGACCCAGAGCGACGGCTGCCCGGTGCATTCGGAGATGACGTCGAAGTCGCGGTCGTAATGCAGGATCGTCGCCCCGTGCACCTCCGCACAGGCGGCGATCAGCAGATCGCTGGGCCCGGCTGCGCGGTGGTGCGACTTACGGGCGAGCATCGCCTGAACGTCCAGCGCCCGGGCGGCCACACCCTCTTCGTGGATGGACAGGAGACGGAAGCCCTCGCGCAGGTAGTACGCGTCACGCTCGTAGCCCTCCGGGTCACGTGCGCTGTAGAGCACCTCGAGCTGCGTGACCTCGCAGACGGCCAGCATCTTGTCGAGCATGAGCGGCTCGAGCGCCTGATGGACCGCTGGGTGCGGCATGCGCGCCAGGGCGCTCTTGTCGATGAGGTAGACCACGCCGGTGGTTACCACGCATGCTTCATGATCTCCGGATCCAGCAGATCGGTATTGTCCCGGGTCCGCCAGTACTCGAAGGCTTCGCGGAGCTTTGCCCTTTGGGCGACCTCCTGCAGGGCCGCGTTGACCGTCTCCTTCATGGTCGAAGTCCCCAATTCGTGCTGGGCGACTTCCAGAAGGTCCTTGTCGATGTCGATGACTGTACGCATACACCATCACCTCTCTGCTCCCTATCGTATATCAGAATTGATGATCTTGATATACGCACTTCCCAGGGCGGCACCGGCCCTGAGAAGCCCGCGGCAGAGACGTTAAAGCACGAGGAGAGGGCGTGTATGGAACGCTCCAGGGAGTGGTGAAGGATCTTAGATCGGCGGAGGAGAAAGCTCACGCCCGACATGCCAAAGCTCCACCGGACGTCACTCACTCTCTGTAGCCATCCGGGCAAAAGCCTTACTTTCGCTTGGCGGCGATCCGGGCGAAGAGGTAGCCGAAGGAGTTGGTGGCGACGTGGAGCATCGAGGGGGCCAGCAGACCGCCGTGGCGGCGCAGCTCGCAGAAGAGCACCCCGGCCGCCGCAGTGGACACCACGCTCCCCGCCACCACCCGAGCGGTGTCGAGGTGGGTGGAGGACTCGGCGGACGTCAGGGCGCCCAGTGCGGGGTTGGCGCGGGCCATGTCGATCGCGGGGAGGATGTGCCACAGGCCGAACAGCGCCGAGGAGGTCGCCGTGGCGGCGACCGTGCCGTGACGCCGGCGCAGCATGGCGTACAGGGCGCCCCTGAAGCCCACCTCCTCCAGCAGCACGGTGCCCATCGGGACCTGGAGCAGGGCCTCCTCCAGGGCGCGGGCGCGCGAGAGCGACAGGGCGCGCTCGTCGAGGAAGAGCGGCCTGGTGCAGGGGTTCGCGATGCCGACGGTGTAGACGGCCGCCACCGCCGCCGCCAAGGCACCTCCCGTCACGGCGCCCTGGCGGCCGTGCTCGAACCCCAGCTCCTGCCACGACAGGCCGGACCGGCGCGCCATCGCGACCAGGGCGGCGGTCGCGGCGGCCGAGGTCAGGGGCGCCAGGCGGGGGGCGACCTTGTTGTTCATGATGTTGGCGGCGGTGAGTATGGCGATCGAGCGGAGCAACACCCTTGCAGGCTACGTCGCGCCCCTCCTTTCCACGCCGCCGCAGAGGCGAAATCCAGGCGCGTGCACGCGTCCGACCGGTGACGCGCCAGGCCGTGACACCAACGTCGACGGCGGCGACGAGGTGCCTCCGCCCCGGTCGGGGGCGGGGCGGGGGAGCTACGAAGCGGCGGGGCGGCGCCAGCCGGTGGGGAAGCGGGTGCGGCGGCGTTCCTCCGGGGTGAGACCGCCCCAGATGCCCTCCGACTCGCCCGCACGTAACGCGTACGAGCGGCACTCCTCGATGACCTGGCAGCGCGCGCACACCGCCTTGGCGCGGGCCTCCTGCAAGGGGGTGGGGGCTAGGGGGAAGAAGAGGTCAGGGTCGCTGGACCTGCACGCACCCCTGCGCAGCCAGCCGATCTCCTCCAAAGACATGGGTCAAAGGTAGAGCGTGGCCATGATCAGACACATCATCCTCTGGGTTGACCCATGCGTACATCCCCGAGTCGTACCCAGGCGCATCCCAGGAGGGCGATGCTCAGCAGGCGTCCACCCCGCTCCTCCAACCCGCCGCGAACGACGCCTGGCGCTGCTCGGCCGTCCCGTGCGCGGACGGGTTCAGCCAGTCGTCCGTCGGGTCGCCGGCGGCCTCCAGGCTCAGGAGCAGCTCGTCCTCGTCACCCGGTTGAGTCTCCAGCGCGCCCGAGCTGACCAGGGACGAGAGGGTGCCGCCCGCGTAGCAGTCGGCCTGGAGCTCCATTTGTACGTTCAGCTGGAAATCGGTCTGGAGCTGCGCCTGCACGGCATGCCCGAACTCATGCGGAATGATCACATAGACCGACCCGTCGCCCATCTCGTTCCAGAGCGACTCCATCCAATCCTGGTCGTAGGCGATGAAGTGTCCGACCGGGCAGTAGAAGGCGTTGTTCGGGGCAGCAGGCTCATTGCCGCATTTAGGGCCAGATTTCCCGGAATAGGGGACGAAATCGGCGATAGGCCGATAAGTGGTCCCGAGTCGCCGCTGGAAGTACTGCTTCCAGAACTCCTCCGTCAGCGTACGAGCGGTCCGCACGTCGTCCTCGAACGAGTCGGCCCCCCTCGCGTCCATGGACCGCGGCCTCGCGAGGCCGCACGCGCCCAGGAGCAGGACCAGGCCGATGATCAGGATGCGCTTCACGGAAGTCACACGTCCCACGTGTGCACGGGCTCATTCGAGTGCATCCGCTCGATGTACCCGAGTGTCATGGATCGCAACGCTTCATGCCGATCTCCTCCGTGCGCGCGTACGCGGTCCACCTGCCAGCTGGCCCCCGTACGGCCCGTCAGGCAGCGGCCCTCGATGATGCCGAGCAGCCGGTCGGCGACGGGACCGTGCACGCCCCACCTGGCCAGCCCCTCGTGCGCCATGGGAAGGAGGCGGCGCAGGATCAGCTCGGCCGCGGGCACCTCTCCCATTCCGGGCCAGTAGAGCCGCGCGTCCAGCCCGTGCCGGGCCGCCGCGGCGAGGTTGTCCTCCGCCGCCCGGAACGACATCTGGCTCCAGATCGGCCGCTCGGCGTACGGCAGCACACGCATCAGCCCGTAGTAGAACGCGGCGTTGGCCGCGATGTCGGCCACGGAAGGCCCGGCAGGCAGCACGCGGTTCTCCACGCGCAGGTGCGGCACCCCGTCCACCACCGCGTACACCGGCCGGTTCCAGCGGTAGATCGTGCCGTTGTGCAGGGTCAGCTCGTGAAGGTGCGGGATGCGTCCCTGTTCGAGCTCGGTACGCGGGTCCTCGTCCTCGCAGAGCGGCAGCAGGGCGGGGTAGTAGCTGACGTTCTCCTCGAAGAGGTCGAAAACGCTCGTGATCCACCGCTCCCCGAACCACACCCTGGGCCGCACGCCCTGTGCCTTCAGCTCGGCCGGCCGCGTGTCCGTGGCCTGCTCGAACAGGGCGATCCTGGTCTCGCGGTGCAACTCCTTGCCGAACAGGTAAGGGGAGTTGGCCGCGAGCGCGATCTGCGGCCCCGCGATGGCCTGGGCGGCGTTCCAGTGCGAGGCGAACGCCTCGGGGCTGACCTGCAGGTGCAGCTGCACGCTGGTGCACGCGGCCTCGGGGGCGACGCTGTCGGCATGGGTGTCCAGGCGTTCGACGCCCTCGATGCACAGATGCAGGTCCTCCCCGCGGGCCGCGAAGATCTGCTCGTTGAGCAGGCGGTAGCGGGGGTTCGCGGAGAGCGCGCCCTCGCCGATGTCCTGCTCGCGCAGCGTGGGCAGGATGCCGATCAGGACCAGGTGGCCGTCCTGGGAGCGGGCGCGCTCCTCGGCGTGGTTGAGCCGCGCCCTGACGTCGTTCTCCAGGTGCAACGCGCCGTCGCCGCTCAGCTCCTGGGGCTCGATGTTGATCTCGATGTTGAACTGCCCCAGCTCCGTCGCCCAGTCCGGCTGCTCGATGGCGGCCAGCACCTGGGCGTTGCGCATGGCGGCCTCGCCGTACGCGTCCACGATGTTGAGCTCGATCTCCAGGCCGGCGAGGGGGCGTTCGAACTCGAAGCGGGACTCGCGGAGCATCTGGGCGAAGACGTCGAGACATCGACGCACCTTTTCCCGATATTTCCGGCGGTCTTCCCGACTGAACACGACGACTGGCACGTCCCTGCCCATAACAGGAAATGTGCCACGCCAGAACCGACAAGACCAGAGCCGCGTCGATCCGACCTCACGCACCGTACGCGGAAAAGCCCCGCGCGGTGAGAACCGCACGGGGCTTTGAAAGGCGAGCGATCAACGCGCCTGCATGATTTCCCGCATGAGCTGGGCGGTCTCGGAGGGGGTCTTGCCGACGCGGACGCCGACCTTCTCCAGAGCCTCCTTCTTGGCCTGGGCGGTGCCCGCGGAGCCCGACACGATCGCGCCCGCGTGCCCCATGGTCTTGCCCTCCGGCGCGGTGAAGCCCGCGACGTAGGCCACGACCGGCTTGGTGACGTGCTGCTCGATGTACGCGGCAGCCCGCTCCTCGGCGTCGCCGCCGATCTCGCCGATCATCACGATCGCGTCCGTGCCCGGGTCCTCCTGGAACGCCTGGAGCGCGTCGATGTGCGTCGTGCCGATCACGGGGTCGCCGCCGATGCCGACCGCGGTCGAGAAGCCGAAGTCACGCAGCTCGTACATCAGCTGGTACGTGAGCGTGCCCGACTTCGAGACCAGGCCGATGCGGCCGGCGGTGGTGATGTCGGCCGGGATGATGCCCGCGTTGGAGGCGCCGGGGGAGGCGATGCCGGGGCAGTTGGGCCCGATGATGCGGGTCTTGTTGCCCTTGGCGACCGCGTACGCCCAGAACTCGGTCGAGTCGTGCACCGGCACGCCCTCGGTGATCACGACGCAGAGCGGGATCTCGGCGTCGATGGCCTCCTTGACCGCGTCCTTGGTGAACGCCGGCGGCACGAAGACGACCGACACGTCCGCGCCGGTCTTCTCCATGGCCTCCGCGACCGTGCCGAACACGGGCAGGCCCTCGTGAGTGATGCCGGCCTTGCGGGCGTTCACGCCGCCGACGACCTTGGCGCCGGAGGCGAGCATGCGGCGGGTGTGCTTGGTGCCCTCACCGCCGGTCATGCCCTGAACGATGATCTTGCTGTTCTCAGTCAACCAGATGGCCATGGGTCACGCACCTACCGCAGCGAGCTCGGCGGCCCGCTTGGCCGCGTCGTCCATCGTGTCTACCAGCTCGACCCGCGGGAGCGCGGCGTCGGCCAGGATCTGCCGCCCGAGCTGGGCGTTGTTGCCGTCGAGGCGGACCACAAGGGGGTGGGTCACGGCCTCGCCACGGCTCTCCAGCAGCTTGAACGCCGAGACGATGCCGTTGGCGACGGCGTCGCAGGCGGTGATGCCGCCGAAGACGTTCACAAAGATCGACTTGACGCTCGGATCGGAGAGGATGATCTCCAGACCGGCGGCCATGACCTCGGCCGAGGCGCCACCGCCGATGTCGAGGAAGTTGGCCGGGGACGGCTTGCCGGGGAACTGCTCGCCCGCGTAGGCCACCACGTCGAGGGTGGACATGACCAGCCCCGCGCCGTTGCCGATGATGCCGACGTCGCCGTCGAGCTTGACGTAGTTGAGGTCCTTCTCCTTGGCCTTGGCCTCGAGCGGGTCCTCGGCCGCCTTGTCGGCGAGCGCCTCGTGGTCGGCCTGGCGGAAGGAGGCGTTCTCGTCGAGCGTGACCTTGCCGTCGAGGGCCTTCACCTGGCCGTCGGCGGACAGGATCATGGGGTTGACCTCGACGAGCGTGGCGTCCTCGTCGACGAAGCAGCACCAGAGCTTCTCGATGAGCTCGGCGGCGCCGTCGAGCGCCTTCTCCGGCAGGCCGCCGGCCACCGCGATCTCGCGAGCCTTGGCGCGGTCGATGCCCGTCAGCGCCGAGACCGGCACCTTGGCGACCTTCTCGGGCGAGGTGTGGGCGACCTCTTCGATGTCCATGCCGCCCGCAGCGGAGCAGATGGCGAGGAATGTACGGTTCGCGCGGTCGAGCAGGAAGGAGAAGTAGTACTCCTCCGCGATCGCGCTGGCCTCTTCCACCAGGACCTTGTGGACCGTGTGGCCCTTGATGTCCATGCCGAGGATGGCTTCGGCCTTGCTGACCGCGTCGGCGGCGTCGTCGGCCACCTTCACGCCGCCGGCCTTGCCTCGGCCGCCGGTCTTGACCTGGGCCTTGACGACAACGCGGCCGGTCAGCTCCTCGGCGGCCGACCGCACCTCCTCCACGTTGTGTGCGACGATGCCGCGTGGCACCGGGATGCCGTAGTCGGCGAAGAGCTCTTTCGCCTGATGTTCGAACAGGTCCACGAGGGTCCGTCCTCTTCCACTTGGTCGCTCGCCCTCTGTCGGGTTCGCGCCCTGCTATTCCGACTGATGTTCGACGGCCCGGGCAACTGCGCTGATGGTCGCATCCGCTTCGCCGCTCGTTGGCATCGTTCGTTGCCCTCTCACGGCGAGCTCCTACGCTCAGGGGTGCGTGCCGGGCGTTTCCGCCGGTAAAGCCTAGCCCGAAGCTTGACCTGCCCAGGTCATCGGGGCATGGTTCTCTCGCTGTGTGACGGTGATCTCACTTCTCCAGAACCCTCTCTGCACGAAAAATACACGGTTTCGGCGGCTTGTGACCCGGTTCTCGAGATATGTTCGTGATCTTCTATTGGCAGGATTCTGCTTCCTCTCCTTTTGAATCCGAAGGAAAACGAATGAAGCGAATTCTCGCGGGCCTGGCGTTAACCACGGTTGCCGCGCTCGTGACTGCGACGCCGGCCGCGCAGGCCGCGCCGGTGGATCCGGTGAAGGCGCTGAAGAAGCAGTTCGTCGCGGGGCACGGGGTGCGGATCACCGAGACGACCCGGCTCACCCTGGACGGCAAGAGCGCCGGCGCCTCCACCCGGACCTCTGGAACGTTCGAGTTCGGCAAGAAGAGCGTCGTCGCGTCCGACATCAAGAACCACGGGGCGGGCGGCAACAAGGCCCTTGCGGCCGCGTACGGCCCGCCGCGCGTCGTCACGGTCGGCGGCTACAGCTATGTCCAGGGCGGGCTGTACAGCGAGGACCTGCCCGACGGCAAGACGTGGGTGCGCTACACCGGGGAGGCTTCCGGTGGCACCTACAACCAGGTGCTCGACATCTTCGAGCCGAAGGTGCTGAAGGCGATCGTCTCCCACGCCAAGAGCTTCAAGGGCGGCACGTACAAGGGCTCCATGACCTACAAGGATCTGGCCAAGGTCTACGGGTCGAAGCTCAGCGGCCCGCTCTCCAAGATCAAGGTCGACTACGCCCTGAAGGTCAACTCCAAGGGCCTGGCCACTCAGCTGACGTCGGGCTGGACCATGGACCTCGGCGTCCTGGGCAAGACCCGCTCTGTCACCGAGACCCGGTACATCGGCTGGGGCTCCAAGGTCAAGATCAAGGCTCCGGCCGAGGGCCAGTGGATCGACGTCGCGGACCTCGGTGAGGACAGCCAGGTGCCGCAGGAGATCCCGAACAGCGCGCTGAACTCGCTCGCCAACTAGCTTGTGCCGGCCTCCTCCCGCCCTGCTGGGCAGGAGGGGGCCCTTTTGTGATGAGGATGCGTATGCAACGAGTTCTCGCGGCGGCAGTCGCCGCCGCGGCACTGGTCACCGCCTCGCCCGCGCAGGCGGCCGTCGATCCGGTCAAGGCACTGAAGAAGCAGTTCGTCACCGGTCACGGCGTCAAGATTTCAGAAGTCGCCCGGATGCGGTCGAAGGGCGAGAAACCAGAGATTGTCCAGATAACCGGCACCTTGGCGTTCAGCGGCTCAGGGGTCGTGGCCTCCGACATGACCATGCGGGGCTTCAGGACGAAAGCCACCTTGCGGTTCCTCGTCGTCGGGAAGCAGCTCTACCTCCACGCCGGGGAGTTCGGTGGCCGGTTGCCCGAAGGCAAGACCTGGGTGCGCATGGGGGACGCGACCAATGCGAGCGCGACCACTCAGCCCGTCGACATCTTCCGGCTCAGGGAGTTGAAGGGACTGCTCTCGCACGCCGGGTCGGCCAAGAGCGGCCTCTACCGCGGCTCGCTCACTTCCGGGCAGACACGGAAGGTCACCGGAGGAAGAGGCGACCAGTCGTTCGGCTACCGGCTGACCATCGGCTCGAACGGCCTGCCCAGCCGGCTCTTCACCGACTCGAAAGTCGCTGTGGACAGGCACCTCTGGCTTCGGGAGACGACCGACACCAGGTACACCGCCTGGGGCCACAAGGTGACGATCGAAGCTCCTCCGGAGGACCAGGTGATCGACGCCGACGAGGCCGACGCCGCCCTCGACGAGGTGCGGGATGAGCTCCAGATCATCTCGAACGAGGCGCTCGCCACCCGGTAGGCGCCGCTCGGCGCGTGTGGCACCTCCAGCCACACGCGCATGGACCCCGGCCTGCTGGTGGCCGAGCGCGGCGTACTACGGCGGGCGGCGCCGCTCTAGCCGAGCCGGGACTCGCGGATGCGCGCCCATTCGAGCGAGTGCCTGATGCCGTCCTCGATGGAGTGGCGCGCCTGCCAGTCCAGCAGGCGGCGGGCCAGGTCGCTGCGGGTGTAGGCGCCGGCCACGTCGCCGGGGCGCGGGGGCGCCTCGACGACCTCGATCGGGCGGTCGACGACGCGGTTGAACGCCTCGGCCAGCTCCCGGACGGTGGTGCCCGTGCCGGTGCCCAGGTTGATCACGTCGGCCTCCAGCGCGTCGAAGCGGCGCAGGGCAGCCACGTGGGCGGCGGCCAGGTCCCAGACGTGGACGTAGTCGCGGATGCCCGTGCCGTCCCTGGTCGGGTAGTTCGTGCCGGTGATCTGGAAGGGCACGCCGTCCTCGTACGCCTCGATCATCTTGCCCAGGGCGTGGCTGGGACGGCGCAGCTGCAGGCCGGTGCGCATCTGGGGGTCGGCGCCGATCGGGTTGAAGTAGCGCAGGGAGAGGATCCTGATCGGGTGACCGGCGGCGATGTCGGCGAACATGTCCTCGCACACCGCCTTGGTCCGCGCGTAAGGGCTCTGGGGGTCGAGCGGGGACTCCTCGTTCACGGTGTGGTCGTCGCCCGTGCGGTAGATGGAGGCAGAGGAGCTGAAGATCATCCGGGTGCAGCCGTTGCGGAGCAGGTGATCGACGAACTCGAGGCTCTTGGCGACGTTCGCGCGGTAGTAGCCGACGGGGTCGGCCACGGAGTCGGGGACCACGATGAGCGCGGCACAGTGGACGACAGCCTCAATATCCGGATTTTCGGTAAATATCTTGTCAATCAGCGGCCCATCGCTGATATCGCCTTCATAGAACACCCGCCCCTGAGCGAACTCCCGCCGACCCGTGACGAGACTGTCCAGAATGACGGGCTCGATCCCGGCATCGAGGCACGCGGACGCGACAGTGCTCCCGATATATCCGGCCCCTCCGGTAACCAATACACGCATCCGCGCTCCCAGCGTCGGTCGGTCTGTTGCAGAACTCATCATCGTGTACGTCCGCGCCGGCGGGCGCATCCTCTCCCATGGCTCTCCCATGGCTCTTCCGCGGCGACCGGACCCCCGTGGGCCACGTCCGCACCCCCTCCGGGTTCACAAAGTGGGCGAGGGGCGGCGCGTCAACCAAGCGCTGGTCGGGAAACCTTGAGAAAATCGCCTACTGTGACGGCGATTCTCGACCAGTTGCGGACTGCCCCCCGCTCGGTGCTCGGCAAGCTCCCCGGTGTCCCGGGCGACGACGACGAGACGAGGCGGCCGCTGCCGGTGTCGGGGATGCTGGCCGCCGCCGCCACCCTCGGCGTCGGGCTGGCCGCGCTCACCACACTCACCCTCGTCGGCTGGATCGCCGCGCCGGGCGGCACGCTGGGCGTCGGGCTGCCGGGCGTGTTCCGCACCGCGGCCCAGCTCTGGCTGGTCGCGCACCACGCCGGGTTCGCGATCCCCGGCGGGCGGGTCGGGCTGCTGCCCCTGGGGCTGACGATCCTGCCAGCCGTGCTGCTCTATCGCGCCGCCCGGTGGATGGCGCGCGACGCGGACCTGCGGCTGCGCCTTCCTGCCCGGCTGCCGAAGAACAGCCCGAAGGAGCAGGCCCGGGCCCGCCGGCGGGCCCAGCTCATCCTGGTGATGCAGGCCGGGGTGTCGCTGGCGGCGCCGTACGCGCTGCTCGCGGGGTTGATCGCGCTCGCGGCGAGCAACGAGATCACCCAGCCCTACATCGGCGAGGCGCTGCTCAGCCACTTCGTGCTGGCGTTCCTGGCGGGGTCGCTGGCGACGGCGCGGATGATCGGTCCCTGGCGGGTGATGCTGCGGCTGCTGCCCGAGCGGGTACGCGCGCTCACCGTCGGCACGGCTGTCGCCACGGCCGTGCTGCTCGTGGCCGGGCTCGCGCTGGTGCTGGTCGCCGTCGTGCTGAACTTCGGGCAGGTCAAGGACCTGTCCAGCGTGCTCTCGCCGGGGTTCGTGGGCGGGGTGCTGCTGTTGCTGCTGCAGGTGCTCTACCTGCTGAACGCCGTCATCTGGGCCTCCTCCTACATCGCCGGGCCCGGGTTCGCCATCGGCGCCGACACCCTGGTCGCGCCCACCGGGGTGCAGCTCGGCACGGTGCCGAGCCTGCCGCTGCTGGGGGCGTTGCCGGAGAGCGGGCCCGTTCCGGCGTGGATGATGGCGGTGATCGCGCTGCCGTTCGCGGCGGGGGCCGTGGCCGGGGTGATGGTGGCCAGGATCTCGCCGTCGCCGTCCTATGAGGCCGCGCCGCTCTGGGGGTTCCTCAGCGGGGTCGTCACCGGGCTCGTGGCGGGGGTGCTGGCCGCGCTGTCCGGCGGGCCCATCGGCGGCGGCCGGCTGGCCACGGTGGGGCCCTCGCCCTGGGAGGTGGCGCTGTCAGTGGCGCTCGAGGTCGGCGTGGCCGCGGGCATCTCCGCCGGAGTGACCAACCTGCTGCTGCTCAACAAGCGGGCCCGTACGCCGCTCGACAAGGCGGCCGCTCCGGTGCGCAAGGCGGGCGCCGCCATCGCCAAGGCGGCGAGCAAGGTGGGGCTGGCCGAGTCCGACCCGCGCCCCCTGCCCGGCCACTGGATGGACGCCACCGAGGCCGACACCCAGGAGATCCCGGTCATCAGGGACGACTGGCAGGACGAGCACGCCTCGGCAGAGGCGGAGACCCTCGCCCAGGCCCGCCCGCGCCCACCGGAGCCGGCGGCCCGCCCGCCGCGCAAGGACATCGTGGACGAATCGGACGACCGTGGCGGCCATGTGATCTACGTCGACCCGTACGCCTGGGACCGCGACTAGGCAAAGGATTACGGCTGCATGGCCCCGAGCACCTCGAGCACGTCGGCGGGGAGCTTGCGCTGGGCCGCGTCCCTGAACTGCGTGAAGCATTCGCCCTGCGCGGAAACGGTGCCGGCGCCCTTCATGCACTCCTGGTAGGCCGAGTACTCGTCCATCAGGTACAGCTGCATCCCCGTGGCCATGGCCGACAGCGCCAGCGCGATCGAGGAGATGGTGATGCCGCCCACGGCGGCGCCTGTGGTCCGGCCCGAGGCCTTGAGCAGCGGGAATGCCCGGATCCCGGCCATCAGCGCGAACAACGCCATGACCAGTCCGGCGAGCGGCAACATGAACGTCATGGCCAGCGCTGCGATGGACAACCAGATCGCTCGGCGGCCCGCCGAATCAGCGGGCTGCTGGCCTGCCGGTGCCTTCACCGGTGTCGACACCTGACCTCCTCTGCGTCGCCGGGCGAGGAACAGATACCCTGTCAGCCCCACCCTGTTTCCTTTTTGGAGTGTGCGTGTCTAAGGCTGGGCGGCTCGTCGTCCTCGTCTCCGGCTCTGGAACCAACCTACAGGCCCTGCTGGACGCTTCCGCCGACCCGTCGTACGGTGCTCGCGTGGTCGCGGTCGGTGCCGACAGGGATGGGATCGAGGGCCTGACCAGGGCGGCGAGGGCGAAAGTGCCAACTTTTGTCGAAAAATTGGGTGATTACGCGACGCGGGCGGAATGGGATGCCGCCATCGCGGCCAGGATCGCCGAGTACGAGCCTGACCTGGTGGTTTCGGCGGGCTTCATGAAAATTCTGGGTTCGCCGACCTTGGACGCCTTTCCCGTGCTGAACACTCACCCGGCGCTGCTGCCGTCGTTCCCCGGCGCGCACGGCGTGCGGGACGCGCTGGCCCACGGGGTCAAGGTGACCGGCTGCACGGTGATGCTGGCCGACGAGGGCGTCGACAGCGGGCCGATCATCGCCCAGGAGGCGGTGCCCGTGCTCCCGGACGACGACGAGGCGGTCCTGCACGAACGCATCAAGACCGTCGAGCGGCGCCTGCTCGTCGACATGGTCGGCCGGATGGTCCGCGAGGGCTGGACGGTCAGCGGACGCATCGTCCGCATCGGCAACGAAACAGGAGGGGAATCCACGTGACTCGCATCGCCATCCGGCGCGCGCTGATCGCTGTTTACGACAAGTCCGGGCTCGAGGAGCTGGCCAGGGCCCTCGACGGCGCAGGGGTGGAGATCGTCTCGACCGGTGGCACCGCCGCCGCGATCTCGTCGTACGGGATCCCGGTGACGAAGGTCGAGCAGCTCACCGGGTTCCCTGAGTGCCTGGACGGGCGGGTCAAGACGCTGCACCCGCGCGTGCACGCCGGACTGCTGGCCGACGTCACCAAGCCCAGCCACGTGGCGCAGCTGGAGGAGCTGGAGATCGACCCGTTCCAGCTCGTCGTGGTGAACCTCTACCCGTTCCAGGAGACGGTGGCCTCCGGCGCGTCCGACGAGGAGTGCGTCGAGCAGATCGACATCGGCGGGCCCGCCATGATCCGCGGCGCCGCGAAGAACCACAACACCTGCGCCGTCGTGGTCGACCCCGCGTTCTACGGCGACGTGCGCGACGCGCTGGCCGAGGGCGGCTTCACGCTGACCGAGCGCAAGCGGCTGGCGGGCATCGCGTACGCGCACACGGCCTCGTACGACGTGGCGGTGGCCAACTGGTTCGCGCGGACGTACGGGGAGGGCGAGTTCCCCGAGTTCACGGGGGCCGCCTATGAGCGCAAGGCCACGCTGCGGTACGGCGAGAACCCGCACCAGAGCGCCGCGCTCTACGTGGGTCGCGCGGACGGCCTGGCCAACGCCGAGCAGCTGCACGGCAAGGAGATGTCGTACAACAACTACCTCGACTCCGACGCCGCGTGGCGGGCCGCCTGGGACTTCGCCGAGCCGTGCGTGGCCATCATCAAGCACCAGAACCCGTGCGGCATCGCGATCGGCGCCGACGTGGCCGAGGCACACCGCAAGGCGCACGCGTGCGACCCCGTGTCGGCGTACGGCGGAGTGATCGCCGTCAACCGCGCGGTCACGGCCGAGCTGGCCAGGCAGATCTTCGACATCTTCACCGAGGTCGTCATCGCACCCTCCTACGAGGAGGAGGCGCTGGAGGTGCTGCGGGGCAAGAAGAGCCTGCGCCTGCTGCGCTGCCCGGAGGGGCCGTCGCGGACGACCGAGTTCCGCGAGATCGACGGCGGGCTCCTGGCGCAGACCGTGGACAAGGTGGACGCGACCGGCGACTCGGCCGCGCAGTGGGAGCTCAAGACCGGCGCGCCCGCTACGCCCGAGCAACTGGCCGACCTGGAGTTCGCCTGGCGCGCCTGCCGCTCGGTGAAGTCGAACGCCATCCTGCTGGCCAGCGACGGGGCGACCGTGGGCGTGGGCATGGGCCAGGTCAACCGGGTGGACTCGTGCCGCCTGGCGGTCGCGCGGGCGGGGGACCGGGCGGACGGGGCCGTCGCGGCCTCGGACGCGTACTTCCCGTTCCCGGACGGGGCGCAGGTGCTGATCGACGCCGGCGTACGCTTCATCGTGGAGCCGGGCGGCTCGATCCGGGACGAGCTCGTCATCGAGGCCGCCGAGAAGGCCGGGATCACCCTCTACTTCACCGGCACCCGTCACTTCTTCCACTGACCCTCGACCCGTCAGAGGCCACCCGGACCGCCCCTGCGAGCGCGCTCAACCGCTGCCGTGACAGCCTCGGCCCACCCACCCCATGGGATCAGGGCCGCCGGCTACGTGACGGCCGAGCCCTCGGCTACAGGGGCGGCCGTGCCGCCCCTACGGAGGCCGCCTGAGGTCGGGCTGCCCGCTATGGAGGCCGCCTGAGGTCGGGCTGCCCGCTATGGAGGCC
>NZ_JBFANV010000029.1:0-114540 GCF_040674955.1 Nonomuraea sp. NPDC049695
GCATGGGCCGGTACGTGCGGGCGACGGCGCAGGAGCTGCGCTCCTTCCGGCCGATCCCGTTCCGGGTGACCCTCGACGAGGACGAGGTCGTCGAGCGGGAGGTCATGCTGGTCGCCGTGGGCAACACGCGCTCCTACGGGGCGGGCATGCGGGTGTGCCCGGACGCGCGCCCCGACGACGGGCTGCTGGACGTGATGATGCTGGACGCCGTGTCGAAGGCCGAGTTCCTGCGGGTGTTCCCGAGCGTGTACCGGGGGACGCACGTGGGGCATCCGGCGGTGTCGGTGCGGCGGGTGCGCAGCGTGCGGCTGGAGGCTCCCGACGTGGTCGCCTACGCCGACGGTGAGCGCGTGGGACCTGCGCCGGTGCACTGCGAGGTGCGCCCTGGGGCGCTGCGGGTGCTCGTTTGAGATCTACATTGTAAAGGCGCCCGGCGGAAGCCGAATGACCTTGCGGAGTACGGTGGGACCGACCGGAATGGCGATTTCGGTAGGCTGGCGGGTATGACAACGCCAGCGGAACGCTATGCGGCCTTCCGTCAGAGACATGGGGACGACGGGGCCGCGCTGAGATCGTTCCGAGGTCTCTACGACTTCGAGCTGGACGACTTCCAGCTGGACGCCTGCCGGGCCCTGGAGGCCGACGACGGAGTCCTGGTCGCGGCGCCCACGGGGTCGGGCAAGACGGTCGTCGGCGAGTTCGCCGTTCACCTGGCCCTGGAGCAGGGCCGCAAATGCTTCTACACCACCCCCATCAAGGCGCTGTCCAACCAGAAGTACAACGACCTGGTCAAGCGCTACGGCACCGCCAAGGTCGGCCTGCTCACCGGCGACAACAGCGTCAACGGCGAGGCCCCCATCGTGGTCATGACCACGGAGGTGCTGCGCAACATGCTCTACGCCGGGTCGGCGACGCTGGCCGGGCTCGGGTTCGTGGTGATGGACGAGGTCCACTACCTGGCCGACCGGTTCCGCGGCGCCGTCTGGGAAGAGGTGATCATCCACCTGCCGGAGTCGGTGCGGCTGGTGGCGCTGTCGGCGACCGTGAGCAACGCCGAGGAGTTCGGCGAGTGGATGGGCGAGGTGCGCGGCGACACCACGGTGATCGTCGACGAGCACCGTCCTGTGCCGCTGTGGCAGCACATGATGGTCGGCAACCGCCTCTACGACATGTTCATGAACGACGACCTGACGCTGCGCATCAACCCCACGCTGATGCGGGTGACGCGCGACGCCGAGCGGCTGATGGCGGGCCGGGGCAGGCGCGGCTACGGCCGGCCGCAGCGCTCGCGGCCGCCGGACCGGGTGCAGGTGATCGAGAAGCTCGACGCCGAGGGGCTGCTGCCCGCGATCACGTTCATCTTCTCCCGCGCCGGGTGCCAGGCCGCCGTCCAGCAGTGCCTGTACGCCGGGATCCGGCTCACCACCGACCGCGAGCAGCACGAGATCAGGCAGCTCGTGGACGAGCGCACCGCGCACCTGCCCGACGAGGACCTGGCCGTCCTGGGCTACCTGGAGTGGCGCGACTGCCTCGAGCGCGGGCTGGCCGCGCACCACGCGGGGATGCTGCCGGCGTTCAAGGAGGTCGTGGAGGAGCTGTTCACGCGCGGGCTGGTCAAGGCCGTGTTCGCCACCGAGACGCTCGCCCTGGGCATCAACATGCCGGCCCGCAGCGTGGTGATCGAGAAGCTCGACAAGTGGAACGGCGAGACCCACGCCGACCTGACGCCCGGCGAGTACACCCAGCTCACCGGGCGGGCCGGGCGGCGGGGCATCGACGTCGAGGGCCACGCGGTGGTGCTGTGGCAGCCGGGCATGGATCCGCTGTCGGTGGCGGGCCTGGCCGGCACGCGTACGTACCCACTGCGCTCCAGCTTCCAGCCCTCCTACAACATGGCGGTCAACCTCGTCGGCCAGTTCGGCAGGGAGCGCGCCAGGACGCTGCTGGAGGAGTCGTTCGCGCAGTTCCAGGCCGACCGGGCGGTCGTGGGGCTGGCCAAGCAGCTGCGCAAGCACGAGGAGGCCCTGGAGGGCTACCAGGAGGCGATGACCTGCCACCTGGGCGACTTCCCCGAGTACGCGGCGCTGCGCCGCAGGCTCACCGACAGGGAGGCCGAGCTGGCCAAGCAGCGCGGCGCGGCGCGCCGGGCCGCCGCCGTGCGGTCGCTGGAGGCGCTGGAGCCGGGCGACGTCATCCGGGTGCCCGGCGGGCGCAGGGCGGGGCTGGCGATCGTGCTCGACCCCGGCCGCAACCCGCGCGGCCGTGGGGCCGACACCGGGCCGAGCCCGCTCGTGCTGACCATCGGCAAGCAGGTGAAGAAGCTCGACCCCTCCGACTTCCCCGTCCCGGTCGAGCCCCTCGAGAAGCTGCGCATCCCGAAGAACTTCAACGGCCGCTCGCCCAAGGAGCGCGCCAACCTCGTCTCCACGCTGCTCGCCAAGATCGGCGACCGCGACCTGGGCAAGCCGGTCAGGGCGCGCGACCACACGGTGGAGGACGAGGAGGTCAACGAGCTGCGCCGGCGCATCCGCCAGCACCCGTGCCACGGCTGCGACGAGCGCGAGGACCACGCCCGCTGGGCCGAGCGCTACTACAAGCTGCTGCGTGAGACCGAAGGGCTGCGCCGCCGCGTCGAGGGCCGCTCGCATGTCATCTCGCGTACGTTCGACCGCATCTGCTCGGTGCTGGAGCAGCTGGGCTACCTCGAGGGCGAGGCCGTCACCGACGAGGGCCGCCGCCTGGGCCGCATCTACACCGAGCTGGACCTGCTGACCGCCGAGTGCCTGCGCAAGGGCCTGTGGGAGGAGCTCGACCCGGCCGAGCTCGCCGCGTGCGTGTCGGCGCTGGTGTTCGAGTCGCGGGCGTCCGACGACGCGCGCCGTCCCAAGGTCCCCGCCGGGCACACCCAGGAGGCGCTGTCGGCGATGGTCCGGCTGTGGGGGGAGCTGGAGGGCATCGAGTCCGACCACGGGCTCTCCACGATCAGGGAGCCCGACATGGCGTTCGCCTGGGCGGCCTTCCGGTGGACGAAGGGGCACACCCTCGACGCGGTGCTCAGGGACGGCGTCAACGGCAACGAGCTGGCGGCCGGCGACTTCGTACGGTGGATCAAGCAGCTCATGGACCTGCTCAGCCAGCTCGGCGACGCGGCGCCGGCAGGCAGCAAGATCAAGCAGACGGCGGGCAAGGCGATCGACGGGATGCGGCGCGGCGTGGTGGCCTACTCCTCGCTCACCTGAGCACACGGCTGGAGGCGCCGCTCGCCCGGCGGGCGGCCTCCAGCCTCCCCGTAGACCTCGGCGCCGCTAGGACTCCTCCTTGCGCACGCCGTAGACCGTCAGCGCAAGGCCGGCGATGCCTGTCATCGCGCTCACGACGGTCAGCGCGGTGCCGTCGAGCCAGCGGTGCAGCAGGCCGAAGCTCTGGCCGAAGACGTGCTCGGCGATGAGGCCGCCGAAGCCCTGGATCATGAGAAGTACGCCGATGAATGCCATACGTCCATGATCCCGGCCGCGGCCCTGCGATCCATCGGACCAAAGTATCGGGCGGCCTACACCTTGGAACCAGTTCCGAGAAGCATCTTTGGCGGTCCCGTGACCCCGTTGAGTGGTTGTGTTCTTTTACAAGTGATTTAACGCGCGCGCTGAATGGCCGTTGTCTGCTGGTCCTGCCGGTCAAATCTCTTTGGAATTGTCGAATTCAACTGCTTTATCGCAATTCTGGTGATAACGTGCGATTTGTGCAAGTCGCCAAACGGGGGAGGAATCATGGCTAGCACTCAGTTCGCACGCATCGACTTCCAGCAGGGTTGGGGCTGTCACCGCCGCAGGCGCTGCTGTCGCCGTAGGTGGTGGGACGGGTGCTGCCGCCGACGGTGGTGGGGGTGCTAGGTGAGGGTGTCTGACAACACCCTTGAGGGCCGGCGGCACAGCCGTCGGCTCTCAATGTCTGCCTCCGGCCGCGAACTCGCACCGGCGATTTCCCTTCGCCGGACTTTCCGCGAGTTCTGGCCGGACACCCGCGGGTTGCGGCGGCTGTTCGCGGCCGGAGTCGTCTTCGCCGTCCTGGCCGCGCTCTGCGAGGTCGCCGCCATCCGCCTGTTCGGCCACATCACCGACGAGGTGCTCGCCACCCGGCGGCTGGCCGCGTTCTGGGTTCCGGCGCTGGCCTGGCTGGGGCTGGCCGCGGTCGCCGGGGTGACGTCGTTCGTGGCGACGTACGTCACCGCGCTGGGCGCGGAACGGTTCCTGCTGGCCCTGCGCGACCGGGTGTACGCGCACGTCCAGACGCTCGCGCCGGACTTCTCGGAGAACCGGCGCCTCGGCGACCTGATGGCACGGCTGACCGACGACATCGAGGCCATCGAGGAGCTGGTCGGGTCCGGGCTGGTCAAGGCGCTCACCACCGCTGCCAGCGTGGTGTTCTTCGCCGGGGCGGCCTTCTTCATCCGCTGGGACCTCGCGCTCGTCACGATGGCGCTGATCCCGCTGTTCCTGGTCGTCTCCAGGGCGTTCGCGGCCAGGTTCAGGACCGCCGCGGCGCAGGAGCGCGCCAGCAACGGCGCCATGAACAGCGTCCTGGAGGAGGGGCTGGCCAACCAGCCACTCGTGCAGGCCTACAACCGGCAGCAGACCGAGTCGCGGCGCCTGCACGGCGAGGGCCGCACGTGGCTGCGCGCCAACATGGCCCAGGCCTGGCTGTCCAGCCTGTACGGCCCCGCCGTCCAGATCATCGAGACCGTCTGCCTGATCGTCATCCTCGGGTTCGGCGCGTGGGAGATCGCCGCCGGCCGGTTGACGCTGGGCGGCCTGCTCGCCTTCGCCGCGTACCTGGCACTGCTGTATCCGGCGGTGCAGGCGCTGGGCGAGCTGGCGCTGACGGTGTCCGAGGCGGCCGCCGGGGCCGACCGGGTCATCGAGATCCTGCGGGTGGAGCCCGTCGTCACCGACGCCGCCGGAGCCGTGTCCGCGGGCAGGAGCCGTGGCCTGGTCGAGTTCGACCGGGTCGGGTTCGCCTACCCGAGGAGAGGGCGGCAGGTGCTGCGGGAGCTGTCGTTCACCGCCTCGCCCGGAGAGGTCGTCGTCGTGGCCGGGCCCAGCGGGGTCGGCAAGTCCACGCTGGTCAAGCTGCTGCTGCGGTTCTACGACCCGGGCGTGGGCCGCATCCTGCTGGACGGGGCCGACATCCGGGGCCTGACGCGGCAGTCGCTGCGCGAGAACATCACGGTCCTGCACCAGGAGACGCTGCTGTTCTCGGGTTCGGTACGTGACAACATCGCCTACGGGCGGCCCGACGCCTCGCTCGACGAGGTCATCGAGGCGGCGCGGGCGGCGGGCGTGCACGACTTCGTCAAGGCACTGCCCCAGGGGTACGACACACCGGTGGGGCAGCGCGGCCGGCTCCTGTCCGGCGGGCAGCGGCAGCGGATCGCGATCGCCAGGGCCATCCTGCGCGACACACCGGTGCTGGTGCTCGACGAGCCCATGACCGGCCTGGACGAGGCCACGGCCACGCAGGTCATGCGGCCGCTGCTGCGGCTCATGGCCGGCCGGACGACGCTCCTGATCACGCACGACCTGCGGCACCTGCCGGAGGGGGCGCGGGTGGTGGAGCTGTCGCCCGTGCCCCGGCCGCCGGACCGCATCCGCCTGAAGCGCGTCGCCCACCGCCCGCACTCGCTGTCCCGCGCCACCTGACCACCGCCGGGCCCAAACCTCCCCGGATCCGGCCCGCATCCCGAGCCGCCACCCGCCCTACGGGGCGGGTGCGCTGGTTTCCGGGGCCGGTCCGCCGCTGCCCACGGGGTGTGCAGCTTCGGGCGGGTTCGCCGCTGCCCACGTGGGTGCGCTGCTTCGCCGCCGGTCCGCCGCTGCCCATGGGGTGGGGGCGCTGGTATCGGGCCGGTTCGCCGCGCGTTCGGCTGGTGGCTTCAGGCGCGTTCAGCGCCGGCACGTGAGGAGGGCCGCACCGGAACCCGGTGCGGCCCTCATTTTCCGTTGTCATTCCGGTGTGGGCGGTTGGCCTGGAACACCTAGGCTCGACGGCTCAGGTGTCGATGAGGCGCAGTGCTCGGACCGGTGCGGATGATGGATCAGCCGCCTCCACCTCCGCCACCGCCGCCGCCGCCGAAGTCGCCGCCGCCACCTCCGCCGCCGCCGCCGCCGCCGCGCTCGACGCCGCCGCCGCCTCCGCCGCCGCCGCCTCCGCCGCCGCCGCCTCCGCCGCCGCGCTCGACGCCGCCGCCACCACCACCGCCGCCGCCTCCGCCGCCACCACCGCCACCGCCGCCGCCACCGCCGCCGCCGTGGTGACGACGGTGCTCACCGCCGCCGCCTCCACCGCCGCCGCCTCCACCACCACCGCCGCCGCCTCCGCCGCCGCCTCCGCCGCCACCGCCTCCGCCGCCACCGCCGAAGCGGCGGATGCACCTAGCGCGGTTCCTGGCGTTCCGGCACGGCTGCTGCTTGGTGAGCTGCGTGGTGCTCTTCTGGACCGTGGGCTCGGTGACGGTGGACTGAGCCGATGCCGCCACAGGGGCAGCAAGGGCCGTGGCCGCCATCGCGGCGGCGGCGAGAAGGTTGCGAGTCTTGATCATGAGAGATCTCCTCTTGAGGGTTGGGAACTCCGGGCGGTGCCCGGATCTCTCTGCGGAGCTCCATATCCGTCCCGAAAGACATTGATATGGGCTGCGGATCACCTTTCAAGCTAGGTCGCCGAGGCGGGCGAAGTCATCCGGCGAAGGCAAAACTCCCGGCAGTCAGAAATTGCTCTGGAGCGCGTTACAAGAATGGACGGATGGCGCTCCGCTACGGTGCGCTACATCACTGACATGCGCCGTTATTTTTGCTAAAGGGACTTCCAGTGCGGCGGCCCAGCTTTTTGCCGTCCGCCCGCCCGCGGCGGGGCTTGTCGGCCGGAGACGGGGCGCGGGTAAAGTGCCGCGCCGTTCCGCCGTGCGCCGCGAATGCCGGTGGAAAAGGCGGCGGCGAACAGTCCGCGCCGTTCAGGTCTCCAGGCAGCCCCGTCAAGTGATGCGAGGGTAGACCATGGCGCCTTCCTGCAGTGGCGGGCGTGACCGGAGACGCCGGCGAGTCTTTACCGCGACGGCGGCCCGCCGCGCCCGGAGCACTGACCGGCCGGTCAAGGTGGTGTTGTCAGACGCTCACACATCGTCACCTTCGGGGCAGTTTTTCGGGCGATGGCGCTGGAAATCTCCATGTCAGAGACATCCTCGGACGCACCCGCCGAGGCCAGTCACCTCGGATGCGCGGTGTCCGGGCCGGCCCCGTTGGAGGTAGCCATGTTCGCCCTAGTCGCCGCCGTACTGTTCGTGCTCGCGCTCATCTTCGAGATCGCCGGCCTCGCCGTCGGCAGCGTGATCACAGTCGCCACGCTCGGCACCGCCGGGCTGCTCTGCGTCGCGCTCCACCTGATGGGCGTGGGCGCGGGATGGACCCCGCTGAAGAAGTGATACCGGGTCGAGGGCCGCGCGCGGAGCGTCCGTGCGCGGCCTGTCCATGGGTCAGGTCGCCAGCGTGAAGCGGACCTCGCGGGTCGCCGGGTCCGCCTGCGTCAGGCGTACCGTGACCTGCTCGCCCAGGGGGAGCGGGCCCTCGCAGCGGGCGATCACGGCCGGGTCGGCGAGTTGCACCTGCCCGCCGCCGCGCCGGTCGTCCACGTCGATCACCACCGCCTCGAACGCCTGCCCGATCCGCTCCCGCAGCAGGAACGCCTCCACCAGGTCCACGCACGCGCGCTCCACCGCCCCGGCCCGCCGCCCGGTCGTGGTCATGATGCCGGGCAGGCTCGGAAGCGCCGCCCTGATGTCGGACGGCACCGGCTCGCCGGCCGCCACGGCCAGGCACACCTCCGTCGCGTAGCGGTCGGCCAGGCGCCGCAGCGGCGCCGTGACGTGCGTGTACGGCGCCGCCACCGCCGCGTGCTCGGCCAGCTTGGGCGGGGCGCCGTCGAAGGCCACGTAGCCCGCGCCGCGCAGCAGCACCTTCGACTCGTGCAGGAACGCTGCCTGCTGCGCGTTCTTCGGGTCCAGGTCGTGCACCACGTCGCCGTAGGAGGCCCCGTCGGGCCACGGAACGTCCAGCGCCTGAGCCACCCTGCGGACCTTCGCCAGGTCGTCGGCGTGCGGCCGGGGCAGCACGCGAAGGATGCCGATCTCGGCGTCCAGCATCATCGCGGCCGCGGCCATGCCGGTCAGCAACGAGATCTGCGCGTTCCACGCCTCGGCGGGCAGCGGCAGCCGGAACTCGAGCCGGTAGGAGCCGTCGTCCCCGGGGACGACCTCCTGCTCGGGCGTGGGCAGGGTGACGCCGCCGCGCTCACGCTCGAGCGCCAGCCGGAGGCGGCCGATCTCGGCCAGCAGCCCCAGCACGCCGTCGGCCGTGCCCGTGTCGACCGCCGCCTGCACGTAGGCGTAGTCCAGGCGCTCGCGGCTGCGCACAAGCGCGCGCTGCACGTCGGCGCCGACCGTGCGGCCGTCGGCGTCGAGGTCGATCCGCCACACCGCGGCCGGGCGCAGCGCGCCGGGCAGCAGGCTGGCCGCGTCCTCCGACAGGACTCTGGGGTGCAGCGGCACCTTGTCCGCGGGCAGGTAGACGGTCTCGCCCCTGGTGCGGGCCTCGGTGTCGATGACGCCGCCGGGACGCACGAACGCGCCGACGTCCGCGATCGCGTACCAGACGCGGTAGCCGCCGCGCACCCGCTCCAGGTGGACGGCCTGGTCGAGGTCCATCGAGCCGGGCGGGTCGATGGTGACGAACGGCACCTCGGACAGGTCCTCGGCGTCGAGCCGGGGCACTCGCGCCACCCATGCGGCCTCGTCGAGCACGGCGCTGGGGAAGTCGCCCGGGAGGCCGAGCTCCCGCCCGACGCGCTCGAACCCGTCCTCCAGCTTCAGGGGTATCTGATCGGGAACCTGAATCACCCTGCCAACCTACAGGGCGGCCGATCAGGTGAGGTGGCCCTCCAGGCCGGTGATCCGCAGCAGCCGCCGCATCGTGGGCGGGATGCCGGTGAGGCGCATCGCGGTGTGCCGGCGCACAGCGTGGTTGCGGACCGAGACGAGGATGCCGAGCCCGGCCGCGTCGATGAAGGTGAGCCCGCTCACCTCGATGAGGAGCGTGGCCTGTCTGCGCGGGGCGCCCCCCGCCTCCCTCAGCAGCCCGAACAGGTAACCGCGAAGCTGCTCGGTGGTGGCGATGTCGAGATCTCCGGACACACTGACGGTCAGGGTGTCGTTGCGGCGGCTGGTGGTCAGGTGCAGTGGCTGCATGTCGGCTCCGCGCTCTGTCAGGGCCGGAACCTCCTGCCGGTTGCGCGGGCCAGCCCTTGCCGTGGGCACCAGAGTCATGACGCGTCACGTAGTGCGACGGTGTTTGACGCTAAGTGTACATGCCTGGTCAGGCGTGAACCGTGATTCCGGGGGACAGGACGGATCCGCGAGGATCAATTCCGATTACCCAGACGTAAAAACATCACACCAATCAGCGGGGCTCCAGCCCGCGAAGGATGAGATCGCACAATGCGGCGAAGTCGTCCTCGATGTCCGGCAGGCTCCAGTCGGCGGCGTGCGCCGGGTTGTGGAAGCGGACGAAGGCGTCGAACACGGCACGGGCCGCAGCGGCCGGGTCGGGAGCCGCGAACTCGCCCCGGGCGACACCGGCCTCGACGATCTGCCGGACCTGGCCGACCAGGTCGGCGATGTGCCGCTCGATGACCTTGCTGGACTCGCCCACCAGCACCGTGTACGTGGCGAACAGCTCGGGGTCGCCGAGCGCCTTCTTGCGCTTGGCGCGGAACAGGGTGCTCAGCCATTCGCGCAGCCGCACGGGGGCCGGCGCGTCGGAGGCCAGGACGATGCCCAGCTCCGCGTGCGACTCGTCCAGCCAGCGCTGGGTGACGGCCTCGCGCAGGGCCGCCTTGCTGGAGAAGTGCCGGTAGACGCTGCCATGGCTGACGCCGAGCGCCCGCGCGACGTCGACGACCGTCGCCTTGGCGGGACCGTAGCGGCGCAGGACGTCTTGGGCCGCCGTGAGGATCTGATCCGCCGTCAGGATGCCGTCTGTCATATTTCCAATTCTGTCAGCCCCTTGGCTGTGTGTGATGCGGCGGTCCGGATGCGGATAAATGGCACTGAATCGTGGTCGGTGACACTACGCTGCTACCGCTATCAGGTACGAGGGGAAAGCAACAACATCGTGTGGATCGCAGTCGCAGTGCTGGCGGCCGTCGTGGTGGGCGGGGTGGTCTGGTGGCTCCGGCGTGACGCGGTCGGCGGGGGCGCCGACGACACGTTCGAGATCCATGGGGACATGGACCTCGGGCTCCCGGCCGAGACCGAGCCCGCGTTCATGGAGGGTCTGCGGGCCTATCCACAGCGGGCGCACGTGTGGTGCGGGGTGCTCGCGACGTACGAGCCGCCCCGGCTGATCTCGCTGCCCCTGCTCGCCGACGCCTTCATGGCCAGGGGAGACGGGGCGCTGCATGATCCGCAGAGCGCGGTCGCCACGCTGGTCTCGCAGCTCTCGGCGGTGGAGCGGCCCGGCGTGCTGCACCTGCGCGCGGACTGGCTGGAGGGCGAGGCGGACGGCATGGACCGGCAGGCCTTCGCCGAGGCGGTGGGGAAGATCGTGGTCGGCGCGTGCTCCTCCTGCACCGACGTGGCCCTCGGATCGTTGATGGTGGCCCCGCGCGACTCCAACACGATGATGCTGGACCTGGCCAGGCTGGTGGAGCTCTACGGAGAGGCCCGCGAGAAGCAGCCGGAGGCCGGCGCTCAGGAGTTGCTGCGCGAGGTGACACAGCGCCTGATCGAAGCCGGCGGTCCCGGCCTCACCTGGACCACGCCGCCCACTCAGGACGACCTGAACATCGTGCTCCAGCCTCGGTGAGGCGGGAAACGGGCGTCTCCACCGGAGGGGCATCCCCGTGATCAGGCCGAGTGCCTCATTCCTGTAGGTTCGCGTGGTATCGACCAGCGTCTGCTGACTGAGGAGCCCGACTTGACACCCCTCATCTTGTCCGCCGCAGGTACTGCCCTCGTCCTCGACGGACCCGGGCTGCCGCGGGTGCGCCACTTCGGCGCCGACCTCGGACCCGCCGCCGGGTCCGACCTGCTGCCCGCACTGGCGTCCTTGACCCCCGCGCAGCCGCTGCTGCCCGCCCAGGCGGACAGCTGGTACGGCCGGCCGGGCCTGTCGGGCGGCCGGGCGGGCGAGCACTGGCCGGTGCGCTGGACGCTGGACCGGCTCGACGTGGACGCCACCCCCGGGCAGGGAGGCACGGTGACCGTCGTGGCCTCCGACGCCCGGGCGGGTCTGGAGCTGGTGAGCGAGCTGGCCATGGACGCCGGCGGCCTGGTGACGATGCGGCACACGGTCACGAACACCGCCGCCTCGCCGTACCGGCTGGAGGGGTTGACCTGCGCCCTGCCGGTGCCGGCGCGCGCCGGCGAGCTGCTGGACTTCACCGGGCGCTGGGCGCTGGAGAAGGTGCCGCAGCGCACGGCGTTCGCCCAGGGCGTGTGGTCCAGGGAGAACCGGCGCGGCCGGACCGGGCACGACGGCACAGGGCTGCTGGTGGCCGGGACCGAGGGGTTCGGGTTCAGAGGCGGCGAGGTATGGGCGGTGCACGCGGGCTGGAGCGGCAACCACGTCCACTACGCGGAGCGGCTGGCCGAGGGGCCGGCGGTGCTGGCGGCGGGCGAACTGCTCGAGCCCGGCGAGATCGTCCTGGCCGAGGGGGAGAGCTACCGCACGCCGCTGGTGTACTTCACCTGGTCGGGCAGCGGTCTGGACGAGGCGAGCGCCCGGCTCCACGACCACCTGCGCGCCGCCCGGCCGCTGCCGGTCCGGCCCGTCACGCTGAACAACTGGGAGGCCACCTACTTCGACCACGGGCTGGACCGGCTGCTGGAGCTGGCCGACAAGGCGGCGGCGGCCGGCATCGAGCGGTTCGTGCTCGACGACGGCTGGTTCCGCCACCGCCGCGATGACCAGGCCGGCCTCGGCGACTGGTACGTCGACGAGGGCGTGTGGCCGAACGGCCTGCACCCGCTGGTCAAGCACGTGCGCAAGCTCGGCATGCAGTTCGGGCTCTGGTTCGAGCCGGAGATGGTCAACCCGGACTCCGACCTGCTGCGCGCGCACCCCGACTGGGTCCTCGGCCAGGCCGACCGCATGCCGCCGGCGTACCGCCACCAGCAGGTGCTCGACCTGGCCAGGCCCGAGGCGTACGACTACCTGCTGGAGCGCCTGGACAGCCTGGTCAGCGAGTACGAGCTCGACTACATCAAGTGGGACCACAACCGCGACATCGCCGAGCCCGTCCACGACGGTGTGCCCGGGGTGCACGCGCAGACCCTGGCCACGTACCGGCTGCTGGACGAGCTGCGTGCCCGCCACCCCGGGCTGGAGATCGAGTCGTGCTCGTCGGGCGGCGCGCGCATCGACTACGGCGTCCTGGCGCGTACCGACCGGGTGTGGACCTCCGACAGCAACGACGCGCTCGACCGGCAGGCGATCCAGCGCTGGACCGGGCTGCTCGTGCCGCCGGAGCGGATGGGCAGCCACGTCGGCGCCGCGCAGGACCACATCACGGGGCGCTCGCTGCCGCTGGCCTTCCGCGCCGCGACCGCGCTGTTCGGGCACATGGGCGTGGAGTGGGACCTGACCTCGGTGAGCGAGGCCGAGCTGGAGGAGCTGGCCGAATGGATCGCGCTGCACAAGCGGCTGCGGCCGGTGCTGCACGCGGGCCGGGTGGTGCGGGCCGACCATCCCGACCCGACGGCGCTGCTGCACGGGGTGGTGCTGCCCGAGCGCGGCGTGTTCGCGTTCGCCCAGCTCACCTCGAGGGTCCCCATCGGCCCCGCGCCGCTGCGCCTGCCCGGGCTCGACCCCTCGAGCACGTACGAGGTGCGCGTCGCCGGGCCCAAGCCCCCACGGTCGGGGCTGCCGGAGTGGACGGCCGGTCCGGTGCGGCTGAGCGGGGCGGTCCTGGGCGAGCTCGGGCTGCCCGCCCCTGTGCTGCGGCCCACCACCGCGCTCGTCATCGAGGTCGAGAAGGTCTAGAGCCAGGTCACGTACAAGTCATGCGGTGAAGGCGGTTTAATGGCGCCGCAATCGCGCCGTTCATGATCAGGTAACACGCCGCGGACACACTGGGCGGCATGAGCGATGCACCCAAGGTGTCGAAC
Source organism: Nonomuraea sp. NPDC049695 (assembly GCF_040674955.1). Lineage (NCBI taxonomy): Bacteria > Bacillati > Actinomycetota > Actinomycetes > Streptosporangiales > Streptosporangiaceae > Nonomuraea > Nonomuraea sp. NPDC049695. The sequence continues at coordinate 13,211 of NZ_JBFANV010000029.1, forward strand.
GGAAACCGGAGCTCCTGGCGGCGGGAGATCGTCGAGCTGGCCGCGCTGTTCCTCGCGGTCGGCCTGGCGCACCTGCTCGCGACCCTGCTCGGCCGCCAGGAGCCCGGTCCAGCCGTGCTGGTGGGGTTGGGAGCGGCGTTGATCGCCGGGGCGGCGCTGCACAAGCGGCTGGGCCGCCGGAGCGTACGGAAGGCGGCCCCGCTGCCCGTGGAGGGCGGCGCGGGCTCGCCCATGATGTTGTGGCGCATTCGCATGCGGGTGGTGGAGCGGCCGGGCCGGCTCGCCACCGTGGCGGGGGCGTTCGGGCGGCTGGGCTGCAACATCCTGGCGCTGCACATCGCGCCGACGGGCAGCAGTGCCATCACGCCCGCCGGGTGTGACGCGCTGGACGAGTTCGTCATCGAGGCGCCGCGGGGGCTGGCCCGTGATGTGCTGGCCGGGGCGCTGAGCGAGGCGGGCGGGCTGGACGTGGTCATCGTGCCGGCCCAGGTCAAGGATCTCACCGACCCCGGCGTGCAGGCTCTTGTCCTGGCGCAGCGGGTGAGCGCGGACCCTGACCGGCTGCCCGAGGCCATGGCGGAGCTGCTGCGGGTCCCGCACGTCGAGTGGCGGCGGCCGGGCGACACCGTGGACGACGGGGCCGAGCTCAACACCACCATGGTGATCTCCGTCAACCCGGACCGCGCCCTGCTGATCCGGCGTCCCGCGTTGCCGTTCACCCCCACCGAGGCCGCCCGTGCCGCAGCCCTGACGGCCACGGCCCGCGAGGCCCGCTACAGCGCCTCCGGTTGATCGTGTGCGGCGGCCGGTGGGTTTGTGCGGGGGTTTACCTGGAAGCCTCCTTGGTCCAGCGTTCCAGGCCGCTCGCGTCGATGGGTAGGGCGTCAGAAAGGATCTCGGCGCCGGACGCGGTGACCAGCAGGTCGTCCTCGAGCCGTACGCCGATCCCGCGCAGCTCCGGCGGGAGCGTGCGGTCGTGGGCGTGGAAGTAGAGCCCGGGCTCGACGGTGAGCACCATCCCGGCCTCCATGACCGCCCCCTGGTACGCCTCCGGGCGGGACTGGGCGCAGTCGTGCACGTCGAGGCCCAGGTGGTGGCCGATGCCGCAGATCAGGTAGCGGCGATGGTGCTGGCCCTGGTCCGACAGGGCCTCGTCCACCGAGACCGGCAGCAGCCCCCAGTCGTCCAGCCCGCGCGCGATGACCTCCATGGCCGCGTGGTGGAAGTCGGTGAAGCGGTGGCCGGGGCCGACCTGCGCCATGCCCGCCCGGTGCGCCTTCTCCACCAGGTCGTGCACCTGCCGCTGGGCGGGGGAGAAGGTGCCCGAGGCGGGGAAGGTGCGGGTGACGTCGGCGGTGTAGCCACTGCGTACCTCGAGGCCCATGTCGAGCAGGAGCAGCTCGTCGGGCAGGACGGGGCCGTCGCAGCGGACCCAGTGCAGGGTGGGGGCGTGCGGGCCGCTGCCCACGATGGTGGGGTAGCCGGGGCCGTTGCCGTACGCCCTGGCGTACCGGTCGAACGTGCCCTGCAGCCACCGCTCGCCCGCACCCTCGATGGCCGCGGGGAGCTCGGCCAGCACCGCCGCGAAGCCCTCGACGGTACGGTCCACGGCCTCGCGGAGCTGGCCGATCTCCCACTCGTCCTTGATCATGCGCAGCTCGGACAGCACGCGCGGGAGGTCATCCTGCGGCTGCATCGGGTCGGTGAAGTCGCTCAGCGGCCGCACCTCCACGCCGAGCGCCGCCGACCACTCCGCGACTGACGGGGACGGGCCCACCCACAGCTCGCCATAGGCCGCGTCGGCGAAGAAGCCGATCTCGCCGGGGCGGGCGGGCGGGGGAAGGTACAAGGTGGCGGCGCCGTCCGCGATCACGGCCACGGCGTTCTCCACCGCGCAGCCGGTGAGCCAGTAGAAGTCGCTGTCCACGCGGAAGTCGTAGTACGTGTCGTTGTTGCGCACCGGAGCCCGCCCGGCCTTCACGACCACGGTCCTGCCGGGGAGGGCGGCGGCCAGGCGCTGCCGGTGCGCGGCGGCCGCCTCGGCCGCGCCGGGCACCAACGTGGGGGTGCGGGCGGGGGAGTCCCAGCCCTGGGCGATGTAGTCCAAGAATGCGGGGATCTCGGTCAGCTTGGGGGGTTTGCCGTCACTCACCCGTAATGCCTCCTCCTATGTCGCGTACGAGCCCGGTCAGCCGGGCGAAGACCCGTTCCTCGCCGATGCCGTCGTGCTCGTACTCGTTGGTGACCCAGGCCTGCGTGTTGCCGACCCTGGACGCGGTGTCCAGCTGCAGGCCGGAGTCGACGTACATGTCGTCGAAGTAGACGGCCGCCGCCACCGGCACCTCGTTGGCCGCCAGGCGGTCCAGGTCGTACAGCACGGGCCAGTCGGCACGCTCGGCGAGGAGCTCGACGGCGGCGCGGAAGGGACGCAGCGCGCGGATCTCCTCGAACATCCAGGGGTAGATCATCTCGCCGGTGAACAGCAGCGGCCTGGCGTCCTCGGCGAAGGCGGGGTGGCGGGCGCGCTCGCGCTGCGCCGCCCAGGCCGTCGCGCCGGGCCCGGACCCGTAGATGCTCTCCTGCAGCGCGGCGAAGAGCGGGTTGTCGGCGTAGGAGGAGCGGGCCAGCACCTGGTGCAGGAACGTCTCGGGCAGCTCGGCGGATTCGTCGAGGAGCCAGTGCATGCGCTCGTAGCCCGGCTTCATGCCGAAGTCGATCCCCAGCGACTGCAGCCGCCGCACGGTCAGCACGTCGCCGTCGGGCAGCAGGACGTCGCCGTGGGACAGCCGGTCGGCCAGGCGGGCCACGGTCTCCACGTGGTGCGGGTAGCGGCGGTAGAACTCGGCGTTCTTGGCCGCGACCCGCGGATAGGTGCGCCGGTAGACCTCCGCGGCGTCGGGGTCCACGGAAGGCAGGCCGCCCGCCACGTAGCAGGCGCTCAGGCCCTCGGGCGCGTTCGACAGGTACGTCAGCGTCAGGAAGCCGCCGTAGCTCTGCCCGAGCGTCGACCAGCGCCGGCCGCCGAAGACGGTCTTGCGCAGGTGCTCGGCGTCGGCCACGATCGAGTCCGCGCGGAAGCGGGCCAGGTAGTCGGCGCCCTCCTGCGGGTCGAGCGCGCTCATCACCCGCCCGTCGATCCGCGAGCTGCGGCCCGTGCCGCGCTGGTCGAGCAGGATCACCCGGTACGTCTCCAGCGCCTTGCCGAGCCAGCCCGACGTGCCGACAGGCCGCGGGCCCTTGCCGCCGGGCCCGCCCTGCAGGTAGAGCAGGCACGGCAGGTCGTCGCCGTCCCGCACGGGATCCACCAGTTCCCTGGCGAACACCCTGATCGTGGCCTCGGGATCGGACCAGTCGAGCGGTACCTCGACGACATGGTCGCGTACCCGCATCCCGGGGATCGTGTAGGTCGCGGTGATCACACCTTCTCCCTCCTGCGGCGGTCCCACTCCGGGTTGATGCGTGGGATGGCCGCCAGCAGCGTCCGCGTGTACTCGTCCTGCGGGTCGCCGAAGACCTGCTCGGTGTCCCCCAGTTCGACGATCTTCCCCTTGCTCATCACCGCGACCCGCTGGGCGATCTGCCGGACGACGGCCAGGTCGTGGGCGATGAACACATAGCTGAAGCCGCTCTCGCGCTGCAGCCGCCGCAGCAGCTCGAGCACCTGGGCCTGCACCGACACGTCGAGCGCCGAGACGGCCTCGTCGCAGATCACCAGCTTGGGGTTGACGGCCAGCGCGCGGGCGATGCCGATGCGCTGGGCCTGCCCGCCGGAGAACTGCGCGGGGTAGCGCAGGGAGTGGTCGGGGTTCAGGCCGACGCGCTCCATCAGCTCCTTGGCGTGCGCCCGGCGGCTGCCGTTGGGCGCGATGCCCTGGTAGACCAGGGGCGCCATCAGGATCCGCTCCACCGTGTGACGGGGGTTGAGCGAGGAGAACGGGTCCTGGAAGACGACCTGGACGTTGGCGCGGAAGCGGGCCAGGTCGGCCCCCTTGGCGTGGGTGACGTCCTCGCCGTCGAACTCCAGCGTGCCCTCGCTCGGGTCCATCAGCTTGGCGATCATGCGGGCGGTCGTCGATTTGCCGCTGCCGGACTCGCCGACCACCGCCAGCGTCTCGCCGAGCTGTACGTCGAAGCTGACCTGGTCGACCGCCGTGAACTCGGCCTTCGCGCCCAGCGGCCCGCGCGAGAGGAACCGCTTGGTCAGGTCACGGGCGCGCAGCAGCGTCATGCCTTCACCTCATCGTCGATGCGCGGGATGCTCTCCAGCAGCATCCGGGTGTAGTCGTGGGCCGGCTCGGCGAACACCTGCTCGGCCGTGCCGTACTCGACCTGCTCGCCCTGGCGCATCACCAGCACGCGCGTGGCGATCGAGCTGATCACGGCCAGGTCGTGCGTGATGAACACCATGCCCATGCCGGCCTCCTCGCGCAGGCGGGCCAGCAGCTTCAGGATCTGCGCCTGCACGGTCACGTCCAGCGCCGTGGTCGGTTCGTCGGCGATCAGCAGCTCGGGGGAGCACACCAGGGCCATGGCGATCATGATGCGCTGCCGCTGGCCGCCGGAGAACTGGTGCGGGTAGTAGTCCACCCGCCGCTCCGCGTCCGGCAGGCCCACCTGATCGAGCGCGTCGATCGCGACCGCCCTGGCCGCGCCGCGCGAGCCGCCGCGGTGCGCGCGGTACATCTCCTCGATCTGCAGGCCGACGGTGTAGTACGGGTTGAGGGACGACAGCGGGTCCTGGAAGATCATCGACATCCGTTCGCCGTGCAGCCGCCGCAGCTCGCGGTCGGAGCGGCCGAGCAGCTCCATGCCGTCCAGCCGGATGCTCCCGCTGGTCCTGGCGCCCTTGGGCAGCAGTCCCATGACCGCCAGGCTCGTCATCGACTTGCCGGAGCCCGACTCGCCGACGATCCCGACCGTCTCGTCCTGTCCGACCGTGAAGGACACGCCCTTGACCACGTCCACCAGGCCGCGCGTGGTGGGGAAGGTGACGGTGAGGTCCTCCACGACAAGAAGTTCGCTCATTTCGCCGCGATCCTCACTCTCGGGTCCAACCTCGCGTAGACGAGGTCCACCACCAGGTTCCCGATCACCACGAAGAACGCCGCCAGCAGGGTCACCGCCATGATCACCGGCTGGTCGTTCTTGGCGATCGAGTCGGCGGCCATCTTGCCGACCCCGTTCAGCCCGAACACCGTCTCGGTGATCAGCGCGCCGCCCAGCAGCGCGGCGAAGTCCATCCCGAAGATCGTGGCGATCGGCGTCAGCGCCGGGCGCAGCGCGTGCCTGCGCAGGGTCAGCGCCGGGCTCAGCCCCTTGGACCTGGCCGTGCGCATGAAGTTCTCGGCGAGGGTGTCGATCACGTTCGCCCTGGTCAGCCGGGCATACAGACAGGCGTAGACGGTGGCCAGCACGACCCACGGCATGAGGTACGACTCGAACCACAGCACCGGATCGTCGCCGAACGCCACCGCCTGCGGGAACGGCAGCACCTGCAGCTGCACCACCAGCACGTACTGCAGCGCCAGCGCCAGCACGTAGTTGGGGATGCTGGAGCCGCCCAGTGCCAGGCCCATGGCCGCGCGGTCCCACCAGGTGCCCTCCTTGACCGCGCTGACCAGGCCCGCGACGACCCCGATGAGCAGCCACAGCACCGCGGCCCCGATCGCGACCGTGGCGCTGACCGGCAGCCGGTCGACCACCATGTCCCACACGGACTGGCCGGTCTGGAAGCTGTAGCCGAGGCACGGGGCGGCGCAGTGCACGAGGTTCGCGCCCTCGCCGTAGTCGCGCCCGGCGAAGATCCCGAAGAGGAAGCCGAAGAACTGCGTCAGCAACGGCTTGTCCAGCCCCAGCACGACATGGATCTGGTCGATGCGCTCCTGCGTGCACGTCTTCCCGCAGATCATCACGGCCGGGTCCGGCTGGAGCGTGAAGAAGATGATGAACGTGAACAGGCACACCATGAAGAGGATCAGCACCACCCAGGCGAGCCGTCCGGCCAAGTAACGCGCCATCAGGAGGCCTCCCCGGCGTCGAGCGTGGCCCGCAGGCGGTCGCCGAGGACCGTCAGCGACAGCACGGTGAGGAACAGGAACCCGCCGGGGATCGCGAAGTACATCGGATCGACGGCGTACCACCCGACCGAACCGGAGATCATCTGCCCCCACGACGGCGTCGGCGGCGTCACACCGACGCCCAGGAAGGACAGCCCCGCCTCGGTGCCGACGTAGCCGGGCACGGCGAGGGTGGTCATGACGATCAGCGAGCTGCGCAGGTTCGGCAGGATCTCCTTGAACACCAGCGCGCTCGTGGAGGCGCCCGACGCGCGGGCCGCCTCCACGAACTCCCTGTTCACGAGTGTCAGCGTCTGCCCGCGCACCACCCGCGCCAGGTACGGCCAGCCGAACAGGCTGATCACCACCACCAGCAGCACCGACCGGTTCCCCTGAGGCAGCGAGGACAGGATCGCGATCATGAAGATGAGCGCGGGGAAGGCCATGAGGAAGTCCATGACCCGGCAGATCGCCTGGTCCACCCAGCCCTGGTAGAACCCGGCCAGCATGCCCAGCACCACGCCCAGCAGGGTCGTCAGCGCCGTGGCGGAGACCGCGATCAGCAGCGAGACGCGCGCGCCGTAGGCGATGCGCGCCAGGATGTCGCGGCCGTTCTGCGGCTCGACGCCCAGCAGGTGGTCGGCGCTGATGCCGCCGAGCGACCCGTGCGGCACGCCGCCCAGGTCGGTGTTGACGGCGGCGGTGTCGAAGTCGTTCGGCCCGTGACCGGTGATCGCGCTGATCAGCGGCGCGCAGATCGCCATCAGCACGATCAGCGTGAGGAACGCGGTGCTCAGCACCGCGCCCCGATCACGCAGCAGCGCGCCCGCGACCCGCCGGCCCGACGTGGCAGGGGAAAGAGCTGCGACGGTCATCTACTTCGTCGGCTTCGCCAGTCCGACGGAGATCAGGTCGATGCCGCCGGAGAAGGAGTTGGACTGGTAGGCGCCCGCGATGTTCGAGCCGACGAGGAGGATGAGCTTCTCGTACGCCAGCGGCACGACCGGCGCCAGCTTCATGATCTCCTTGTCCAGCTCGCCGTAGGCCGCGTTGGCCTGGTTGACGTCCGTCATCGCGGCGATCTCGTCGATCCGCTCGTTGATCCCCTTGTCGTTGATCTGAGCGAGGTTCGAGTTGCCCTTGGGCGTGATGTTGCGGCCGTCGAAGAGCGGCGGCAGGAACGTCGCGCCGGAGGCCCAGTCGGGGCACCAGCCGGTGACGGCGGCGTCGTGCTGCTGCGCCGGCGTGCCGATGACCTCGTAGTACGTCGAGGTGTCGATGTTGTTGATCTTGACTTCGATCTTCACCTGCTTGAGCGCGTCCTGGATCGCCACCGCCACCGCGGCCATCTTCGGGTCCGGGCGGGTGTCCAGCGTCAGGGAGAACCCGTCCGCGAGGCCGGCCTCGGCCAGCAGCTTCTTGGCCTCCTCGGGGTTGTACGGGTACAGGTCGTAGTCGACCCGGCCCGCGATCGTGGGCGGCTGGATCGAGGTGCCCTTGGCGGCCAGGGCGCCGCCGCCCATCCCCGCGACCACGGTGTCCTTGTTGATCGCGTAGTTGATCGCCTGGCGCACGCGCACGTCGTTCAGGGGCTTCTTGGTGGTGTTCAGGCCCATGTACGTGGTGCAGCCGTTGAGCCCGGACAGCGTGCGCTGCTTGATCTGCGGCTGCTGCACCCGCGCCACGGTCGCCGCCTGGATCGACGGGCCGAGGGCGTCGGCGTCGGCGCCCTGCCCGGCCAGCATGCGCTCGTCGATCGTGGCCGGGTCCAGGCCGAAGGTCCACTCGAACGCGTCCGGCTTGGCCGCCCGCACGCTGTCGGTCTCACGCTTCCACTGCGGGTTGCGCTCCAGCTTCAGCGAGACGCCCCGCTGGTAGCTCGCCACCTTGTACGGCCCGCTCGCGATCGGCTTGGTGTCGAACGCCGCGCCCGCCCCCGTGCCCTTGGGGAAGGGGGTGAAGTTGGCCATCGCCAGCGCGCTCGGGAAGTCGGCGAAGGGCTTCTTCAGGTGGAAGACGATCGTCTTGTCGTCGGGCGTCTCGATGGTCTTCAGGTCGCCGTCCAGATACGGGCCCTTGTAGTCCTTCGGCGCGTCCAGCAGCAGTTTGCCGTACGGCGAGCCGATCCCGGCCTCGGGGTCGAACGTGCGTGAGAAGCCGAACTTCACGGCCTCGCTGTTGATCGGGGTGCCGTCCTCGAAGAACAGGTTGTCCTTGAGTTTGAACGTCCAGGTCTTGCCGCCGTCGGACGGGGTGCCCGTGTCGGTGGCCAGGTCGGGCACGACCTTCGTGCCCTCGGCCCCCGGACCCGCGCCGAACATCGTCAACCCCCGGTAGATGAGCCGGTAGAAGTTGTTGACGCCGCCGTCCCAGCCGCGCACCGGGTCCAGGTGGGAGAAGTCCGCCTTGGCCAGGCTGTGCACGGTGCCGCCCATGGCGGCGGGCGCGCCCGGTCCACCCGACGTGCCGGTGCCCGTGCCCGCTCCCGTGCCGGTGCCCCCCGCGCCGCCGCCCCCGCCGCATGCGGTGAGCGCCAGCACGGCGGTCATGGTGACGCTCGCGAGCGCCGCAGATCTCCTCATGTTGCCTTCTTTCGTTGGTTCAGGGGGTCCTGACCCAGACCCGCATGGCTTGGGGTCCGCGGTTGCCCCACAGGAAGTAGGGGACGAAGGTCGCCGAGACCCTCGTCTCCGGGAGCGCATCGTCCAGGGGGAGCTCGGGGTAGAGCTCGGGGGAGTGCGGGGGAGCCGCGCCCGCGTCCACGCGCAGCACGACGGTCTCGTCCCGCCGCTCGATGTTCGCGCTAACAGCGTCATGGGCCCGGACCACCAGGTCGTCGACCGGGGCCTCGGGGCTGTCGTGCTGCTCGACGCAGTACACCAGCGGCCCGCGGGCCAGGCCGGCCGCGCCTCTGGTGGCGTCGAGGTAGGGGTGGGAGCCGTGCGCCCTGACCGGCATGGGCAGGGTGAGGCGTACCTCGTCGCCCGCCGACCAGTCGCGGTGAAGGGTGACCCAGCCGCCGGACTCCCGCGCGTCGCAGGGCTCGCCGTTGACGGTGATCGTCACGTCCCTGGCCCAGCCGGGGATGCGCAGCACCAGCCCGTACGGGCGGTCGGGGGCCCGCTCGACGGCGATGCGCACGTCGCCGTCCCACGGGTAGGCGCTCTCCATCGCCAGGTCCAGCTCATCGGTCCGGATCGTGGCCTCGGTGTAGGCGGCGATCAGCACGGCGCCGTCCCGCTCGGCCGCCACGTAGTCGGCGAGCTGGGCCATCCAGCGCACGATGTTCGGCGGGCAGCACGGGCAGCCGAACCAGGCGCGCCGCAGCGGCTCGCCGTCCGGCTCCGCGCCGCTGCGCTGCTCGTGGTCGGGGCGGCGCTGGAGCGGGTTGTCGTAGAAGAACGCCCTGCCGTCCGCCGACAGGCCCACGGCGTAGGCGTTGTAGAGCACGCGCTCGAACACGTCGAGGTATTTCGCGCCGCCGGTGGCCAGGAACATCCGCCAGGACCACTGCATGACGGCGATGGCCGCGCAGGTCTCGCTGTAGGCGCGCTCGGAGGGCAGCTCGTACCTGTCGCCGATCGCCTCGTCGGAGTGCCGGCTGCCCAGGCCGCCCGTGAGGTACAGCTTGGTCGCCACCATGTCGTCCCAGAGCCGCTCCAGCGCCTCCAGCAGCGACCGGTCACCGGTCTCCAGGAGGACGTCCGTCGCGCCCGCCGCCAGGTACGCCATGCGCACGGCGTGGCCGGTCACCGACGGCAGCTCGCGGAAGGGCACGTGGTCCTGGAAGTATTCGCCGGAGAAGGTGCGGTGCTCGAGCTGCCCCGTGCCCCTGCGGTCGACGAACGCTGCCGCCATGGCCAGGTAGCCGCGCTCGCCCGTCTCCCTGAACAGCTCGACCAGGGCCATCTCCACCTCGGGATGCCCGCAGATGCCCCTTTCGCGGAACCTGTCCAGCACCAGGTCGGCGAAGCGCACCGCCACGCGCAGCAGCCGGTCGTCTCCCATCCGCCGGTTGGCGGCGACGGCGGCCTGGATGAGGTGGCCCAGGTTGTACAGCTCGTGCCCCCAGGTCAGGTCCTCCCACGGCTTCTTGGCGGAGGCCGGGTCCTGGAAGAAGGAGTTGAGGTAGCCGTCCTCGGCCTGGACCCGTTCGAGGAGGCCGACGACCTCGTCGAAGAACTCCCTGGTGGCGGGGTCGCCGTCGCCCAGCTCGTACGCCAGGCCCTCCAGGGTCTTGTACAGGTCGGTGTCCAGGAAGGGGTACCGGCCCCGGTAAGGGGCAGGGTCGTCCTCCAGCAGGCGGCTCAGGTTGGCCACGTTGCCCGCGGCGCGGAGCTGCTCGATGGTGTGCGGGATCGTGGCCGTGCTGTTGCGACGCTGCCAGTGGTGGAGCAGACCGCCGGTGATGCGCACCCCGGACACCGGCCGCACGGCCCCGGACACGGCGCGTACGGCGCCGGCCAGGGGCTTGACCTGCTTAGACGTCATGAACCATCCCAGTAATGTGTGGCATTGCACTGCACCTTAGGTGCCGGGGAGCCCTGTTGCCAAGGGTTGCGGACGGGGCTTCGCGGGAACGTAACAGGACCGAAACCATCTAAGGGTGCTGGTGGGGGTGGGTGGTGACCCCGCCTATCAGATGAAAAGCCGCGTTTTCGAGCCCATTGAGATGGATGCGTTCTATGGTGTGCGACATCCCCGCTGTTCGCCTTCACCGGAGCCGATCATGCCGCTCGACTTACGACCCGCCGCCGCCATTGTGCTGATCATCGCCGCCGCCAATCCCGTCACCACCGCGAATGCGCAGGCAGCCCCGCCGAATACGAATCCACGGCAGGCCGGCTGCGCGATTTCGCCCAGCAGGTGCGGATATCCCGACGTGACGAACACCGGAGTTCCGGCCGGTACGAAATTGACGGTGGTGAAGGGCGATCTCTCCATCACCAAGGCGGGCGCGGTCGTCGACGGCAAGGACATCAGGGGCTGCGTCGAGGTCAAAGCGCCGAACGTGACCATCCGCCGCTCCAAGGTCACGTGCACCGGCTACTACGCCATCGGCAGCTTCATCGAGTCGTACCAGGGCGGCGGGCTGCTGCTCGAGGACGTCGAGGTGGACTGCCGCAACCGCAACACCACCGGCGTCGGCTCCTACGGGATGACCGCCAGGCGGCTGAACATCCACGGATGCGAGAACGGCTTCGACATCGACGACACCACCAGTGTCGTCGATTCCTACATCCACGACCTGTACGAAGGCGCCACCGGGCACGCCGACGGCATTCAGCTCGCCGGCGGCTCCAATATCCGGATCATGCACAACACGATTTACGCGCCGGGCGGCACCTCGGCGATCATCAGTCATCCCACGAACAATGCCAACGTCCTCGTCGAGAACAACCTGCTCGCCGGGGGCGCGTACACGCTGTATTGCCCGCGTGGCCACAGCCGCGACTACCGCGTCATCGGAAATCGGTTCGGGCGCAATTTCTCTCTCAAGAGCGGGGCTTATGGGGCGTGGACCGACTGCCGTAAGGCCGCGGTCGTGCGGGACAACTTCTGGGACAACACCCTGAAGCCGCTGTGACGGAGTGAATGCGGTCGATCGCAGAGAGTGGCGACGACTGACAGAAATTGAAATCTGTCAATCCAATGTGGCATGCTGTCCCCATGAGAACTTTGGGAACCGGCGGCCCGGTCGTCTCCGACCTCGGGCTGGGTTGCATGGGAATGTCGGACCTGTACGGCCCGGCCGACGCGTCCGAGTCCATCTCCACCATCCACGCCGCTCTCGACGCCGGCATCACGCTGCTCGACACCGGCGACTTCTACGGGATGGGCCACAACGAGCTGCTCATCCGCGAGGCGCTCAAGAGCCGCTCGCGCGACGACGTGACGATCAGCGTGAAGTTCGGCGCGCAGCGCGACTACGACGGCAACTGGCTCGGCCAGGACGGCCGGCCGGCGGCCGTCAAGACCTCGCTCGCCTACACCCTGCGCCGCCTCGACACCGACCACGTGGACGTCTACCGGATCGCCCGGGTGGACCCGGACGTGCCCATCGAGGAGACCGTCGGGGCCATCGCCGAGGAGGTCCGGAAGGGGCACGTCCGCCACATCGGGCTGTCCGAGGCCGGGGCCGAGACCATCCGGCGGGCCAACGCCGTCCACCCGATCGCCGACGTGCAGCTCGAATACTCCCTGCTGTCCAGGGGGATCGAGCGGGACATCCTGCCCGCCTGCCGCGAGCTCGGCATCGCGGTCACCGCGTACGGGGTGCTGTCCAGGGGGCTGCTCAGCGGGCACTGGTCCAAGGAGCGCGAGCTGGGCGAGGGTGACTTCCGCGCCGTCAGCCCGCGTTTCTCCGGCGACAACCTCGCGCACAACCTGGCACTGGTGGACGCGCTCCGCGCGGTGGCCGAGGCCAAGGAGATCACGGTCGCGCAGCTGGCCATCGCCTGGGTGCTGGCCCAGGGCGACGACATCGTCCCGCTCGTCGGGGCACGGCGGCGCGAGCGGCTGGCCGAGGCGCTCGGGGCCCTGAACATCGCGTTGACGGCGGAGGAGCTGGCGGCGATCGAGGCCGCCGTGCCCGCCGGGGCGGCCGCGGGCGAGCGCTACGGCGAGGCGCAGCTGGCCATGCTCGACAGTGAACGCTGACCATCCGGTGCGGAAGGTCTCAAAGGCGGTCCTTGTGGTGATGTGGCGGCGCTAGGGTTGCGCGCGTGCATATCGACGTGTGGTTGGAGGCGGTCCCGGCCGGATGGATCTACGCCATGGTCGCGCTCGTGATCGGCCTCGAGAGCCTCGGCATCCCGCTGCCGGGCGAGATCGTGCTGGTCAGCGCCGCGATCCTGGCCTCCAAGGGCGTGGTGCACCCGCTCTGGGTGGGCGTGTGCGCGAGCGCCGGGGCGATCGTGGGCGACTCGGCCGGGTACGCGATCGGGCGCAAGGGGGGCGCGCCGCTGTTCGCGCGGCTCGGGCGGCGCTTCCCCAAGCACTTCGGGCCGCGGCACGTGGCCAAGGCCGAGCAGTACTTCCAGCGGTTCGGCGTGTGGGCGGTCTTCGTCGGCCGGTTCATCGCGCTGCTGCGCATCCTGGCCGGACCGCTGGCGGGGGCGCTGCGCATGCCGTACTGGAAGTTCGCCGTCGCCAACGTGCTCGGCGGGATCGTGTGGGCGGGCGGCACCACCACGGTGATCTTCTATCTCGGGCTCGTCGCCGAGAAGTGGTTGAAGGGCTTCTCCTGGGTGGGGCTCGCGGTGGCCGTGGTGTTCGGGATCTGCACCACGCTCTACCTCAAGCGGCGGGCCGCGTCAGCGCTCGATGAGGGTGACCTCGAGGGAGTAGTGCGAGGCCCGGTAGACGTGTGAGCCGTGCTCGACGGCCCTGCCCTGGTCGTCGTACGTGGTGCGGACCATGGTGAGCAGCGGCGCGCCGCGGCGCTCCTCCAGGAGCCTGGCCTCGGCCTGGGTCGCGGCCCGCGCGCCGATGCGCTGGTTGGCCACCCGCATCCGCACGCCCGCGGCGCGCAGCAGCTCGTACAGGCCGCGGCCCTCCAGATCGGCGGCGCTCAGCTGGGCCAGGCCGAGCGGCAGCCAGTTGTGCAGCACCGCCAGCGGCTCCCCGGCCGCGAACCGCAGCCGCTCGAGGTAGAGGACCTCGCTGCCCGGCTCCACGCCCAGAATGGGGGCGATCTCCTCCGCGACCGGGCGCGGCTCCAGCGCCAGCACCTGCGTGGCCGGCTCCTGGCCCGCCCTGCGCAGGTCGTCGTAGAGGCTCGTCAGCTCGACCGAGCGCTTGACCTGCCCGTGCACGACCTGCGTGCCCACGCCGCGCTTGCGCACCAGCAGGCCCTTGTCCACGAGATACTGGATGGCCTGGCGGATCGTCGGCCGCGACAGGCCCAGCTTGTCGGCCAGCAGGATCTCGTTGTCCAGCCGGGAGCCGGGCGCCAGGTCCCCTCGCCGGATCGCCTCGCCGATCTGCTCGGCCACCTGGAAATAGAGCGGCACGGGGCTGGATCGATCCAGGTCGATGGCCAGGTTCGCGGTCATGCCGATCAGCTTAACCCAGGTCAGAATGTCCTGACAAATGATCCGAGCAGCGGATATCCCTCAAGGCGAGGACGCGCCCATGGCCCCCACTCCGGGATGCTCCCGGGGGTGGGGGCCGTGCGCCCTACCGAGGCCGGACGTTGTGGTTGCCGGCGAACAGGTTGCCGGGGTCGTACTGACGCTTGACCGCCGCGAGCCGCTCATAGGTCTGCGCCGGATAGACCGCGGCGACATCCTCGTCGGTGGCGGAGGCGAGGAAGTTGGCGTACGCGCCGTTGACGTGCGGCGCGAGTCTCTCCCAGATCGCCGCCAGGGCGGGGCGGGCGGCCTCGACGACCGGCTGCGGGCCCAGGGTGGTCGTCACGATCATCAGCTCCGCCCGGCGATGCGCGTAGGCGGTGGCGTCGTCGGGGACGCGGGACACCGCACCGCCGACGCTGCGGACGGCGATGAACGGCGACCCCTGCGACGCCCCGACCTCGGCCAGGACCCGAAGGGCGGCCGGCACCGACTCCTTGTCGACGAAGGCGCTCCGGGTGAGCAGCCGGATGCCGGGCGGCGGGACCGCCCCGTCCACGAGCGTGTCCGCATAGGGCGTCAGCGCGACGTCGTCGTCGACCACCGTGCCGAGCCGGCGGATCGGGTCGATCGCCGCGGCCGCGAGCTCCGGGTCGTCGCCGTCGAAGGCGACCTGGATCTCGACCGGCGCCTCGGGTCCGCCGGCGAAGGGGTTGGCGAAGCTCACGATGGAGGTGAGCTCTTCCGGGGCGGTGCGCAGGTGGTCCGCCCACCCCTGGAGCACGGTGGCCGCCTCCGAGGCCGGGAAGACGATCTTGCCGTAGAAGACGTCCGTCGTCGGATGGGCCGCGAACTCGAAGGCGATCACGATCCCGACATTGCCGCCGCCGCCGCGGATCGCCCAGAACAGCTCCGGGTTCTCCTCCGCGCTCGCCCGCACGACCTCTCCGCCGGCGGTGACCACGTCCGCGGCGACCACGTTGTCCAGGGCCAGGCCGTACTTCCTGACCTTCCAGCCGATGCCGCCGCTCAACGTCAGCCCACCGACACCCACGCTCTTGGTGTCGCCCGAGGAGATCGCCAGGCCGTGCGGGGCCAGGGCGGCCGCGACCTGACCCCAGGTGGCGCCGCCGCCGATCCGAACGAGATGGCGTTCCCTGTCGATGATCTCCACGTTCGCGAGCAGGCTGAGGTCGATCACGACGCCGCCGTCGTTGGTGCCGAAGCCCGCGAAGGCGTGGCCGCCGCCGCGCACGGACAGCGCAAGCCCTGCGTTCGCGGCGAATCTGACACTTGCCCGCACGTCCCCGGCGCTCTTGGGCCGCAGGACATAGGCCGGACTGCCCGAGGCCAGTACCGAGCGGCTGGCCGATTCGTAGTCCGCCGCGCCGGGCTCGATGATGTCGCCGCCGAAGTCGCGGCGAAGGGTTTCAAGCGTTGAACTCATGACCACAAGATGCCGACGGCCCGATGCTTGTGACAGAACGGCTCTGTGACGTGAGCCACATGCACGATGTGTCACAGAACGGCGGGATCCGGCGTCTGGTGGATGACACAGTCGAGAGTGAAGTGGAGCCGCCCATGGCCGGTACGTCGCAGACCACGCCCGAAGATCACGGCGGAGGCATGGAAGGCGAGGACCGCGTCGACTCCGCCACGGAGGCGTTCGTCGCCCACCGCAACCTGCTGTTCACCGTGGCCTACGAGATGCTGGGCTCGGCCGCCGACGCCGAGGACGTGCTGCAGGAGACGTGGCTGCGGTGGTCGGGCGTCGACCTCGACGCGGTGCGGGATCAGCGTGCGTACCTGGTCCGGATCGTCACCCGGCAGGCGCTGGGCCGGCTGCGTACGCTGGGCCGGCGCAAGGAGTCCTACGTCGGCCCCTGGCTGCCCGAGCCGCTGCTGACCGCGCCCGATGTGGCCGAGGACGTCGAGCTGGCCGACAGCGTCTCGATGGCGATGCTGCTGGTGATGGAGACGCTTCAGCCGACCGAGCGGGCGGTGTTCGTGCTGCGCGAGGTGTTCGACCTGGACTACGACGAGATCGCCGAATCCGTCGACAAGACCCCGGCCGCGGTACGCCAGATCGCCCACCGGGCGCGGGCACACGTCGCCGCGCGCCGGCCGCGCGGGGTCATCTCCCCGGCCGAGACCCGGGACGCGCTCACGGCGTTCCAGCGGGCGATCGAGACGGGCGACCTGCAGCGCCTGCTCGACGTCCTCGCGCCGGAAGTCGTCCTGCTGGCCGACGGCGGTGGGATCAAGCGGGCCGCGCTGGAGCCCGTCGTGGGAGCCGACCAGGTGGCCCAGGTGATGGGCAGGATCGCCACGGTGGCGTCGCTGCTGCCGGCACAGGTCAACGGCTACCCGGCGCTGATCGTCCGGATCGACGGCGAGATCGACGGCGTGCTGGCGATGCGCATCGAGGACGGCCTCATCACCGGGCTCTACGCCGTACGCAACCCCGAGAAGCTGTCGCACATGGAACGGGAGACCGCCCTGCACCGCTGAGCCCGGGACGGGTGGCGGCCGGTGCGTGGATGCGGAGTGGGCATAGTGGTTCCTGATGACTTCACGACCTGCTGGACCCCGTGCTGGAGAAGACATGGACGCGACACACCTGCTCGACATCGCCACCGAGGCGGCCAGAGCCGTCGGCCCGCGGCTGCGCAAGGCGTTCAGATCCCGGCCCGACGTGGCCACCAAGAGCGACTTCCACGACCCCGTGACCGAGCACGACCGGGCCGCGGAGGAGACCATCCGCGCGGTCATCACCGCCCGCCTGCCCGAGAGTGCGATCGTCGGGGAGGAGGGCGGCTCCACCGGCTCCGGCGACCTCGTCTGGTACGTCGACCCCATTGACGGCACCGCGAACTTCGCCACCGGGCTGCCGTTCTTCTGCGTGTCCATCGCCGCCGCCGTGCGCGGCGAGCTGGTGGCCGGCGTGGTGTACGACCCCGTACGCGAGGACGAGTTCAGCGCCACCACCGAGGGCGCCTGGTGCAACGGCACGCCGCTGCGCAGTGGGGGAGCCTCGAGCGACCGGGAGGCGATGCTCCTGACGAGCTACCCGACGCCCCGCGACGTGGAGGTGGACGCGGAGGAGGCGCTGCGGCGCTACGGGCGGTTCCTGGCGTCGTTCTCCGCCGTGCGCCGGCCGGGCAGCGCCGCGCTCACTCTCGCGCACGTGGCCGCCGGCTGGTCGGACGCCGCGTACGGCACCCGGGCCCATCCCTGGGACGTGGCGGCGGGCGCGCTGCTGGTGCGCCAGGCCGGCGGCGTGTACCTCGGCGATCCGCTGGTCCAGGGCGACTATCTGGCCCATGTGGGCGGGTTCGACCTGGACGGCTCGGTGCTGGCCGAGGTGGCGCCCGGATGAGGTGGCCTCTGGGGTGACGAGGCGCCGGGGTCAGCGGATGAGCGGGGCCAGCTCGGCCAGCGTGGTGATGCGCGGGAAGCCGGCGGGCGGGGGCTCGGCACCGAGCCGGTCGAGCCAGACCGACCGCATGCCGGTCGGCGCCGGCCCCGTCACGTCCTTGTCCACGTCGTCGCCCACCAGCAGCACCTCTTCAGGCGCCAGCCCGAGCGCCGCCGCCGCGCCCGTGTACGCGGCGGGCGACGGTTTGAAGTGTCCGCCCAGCACCTCGCCCGTCAGCACCGGCCCGACCAGCCCGGCCAGCCCGATCGCGCGGACCTTCGCCTCCTGCAACCGCTGCGTCCCGTTCGTCAGCACCCCGAGGGTGAGCCCGTCCAGCTCCGCCAGCGCCTGCGTCACGTCGTGGTGGGCCGTCCAGTTCTGCCGGTAGCGTTCGGAGAAGTCCGCGTAGGCCGCGTCCAGATCGGCGGGCGCCGGCACGGCCAGCTCCTGGCAGAGCGCGCGCAGGCGGAGCCGCCGCTGCTCCTGCAGCGAGCACGCGCCCGTGTGCCACATCGCCAGGTACGGCCCCTCCAGCCCGGCCCAGAGCACGGCCACCTCGTCCAGGCGCGGGTGGGCGGGCGAGTGCGCCGACACCCAGGCGACGATCGCGGCGTCGGCGGCGCCCCGGTGGTCGAGCAGCGTGTCGTCCAGGTCGAACAGCACGCCCTTGATGCCCGGCAGTGCCGCGGTCACCGCGGGCCTCCATCGGTGGGGACGGACGAGATCACGGCGGCCCTCCCACGGCGGCGGCCGTCGGCGAGGCTCCGGTGGGGAAGGGACATGCTGTTCATCTTAGGAGGAAACGGCCCCACGCCCGGGGGTCAGCGCTCCTTGCGGAAGTCCCCGGCCCGGCGCACGTGGTCGATCATGATGCGTTCGGCGGTCTCGGCGTCGCCGGACTCCAGGGCGGCCAGGATGCCCTCGTGCGCCTCGAGTTGCGCCTTGACCTGGGTGTCGTCCAGCCACAGCGACGCCTCGGCGGGCACGGGGAAGCTGTTGCGCACCGACCTGGCGTGCGCGCCCAGGAAGGCGGGGCCGCCGATGTCCACGATGCGCAGGTGGAAGCGCCTGCTCTGGTCCCCGAGCCGGTCGTGCCTGCCGTGCGCGGCGTCGTCGGCCATCGAGGCGTGCAGCTCGCGCAGCCCGGCCAGCTCCTCGGGAGTGATCTTCTCCGCCGCCAGGCGCGCCCCCAGACCCTCGACCACCGCGCGCAGGCCGTAGTACTCGGCCAGCGCCTCGTCGCCGAGGTCCACGACGGTCGCGCCGTGATGCGCCTCGTAGCTGATCAGGCGGTCGGTCTCCAGCCTGCGCAGCGCCTCGCGCACGGGCGTGACCGAGACGCCCAGCCGGCGGGCCACCTCCCCGGCCCGCAGCGCCGTGCCGCCCGGGATCCGCCCGGTACGGATCTCGTCGAGCAGCACGCTGTAGACGTAATCGGCCTTGCTCATGGGAGGCCGCGGCTCCGTGGACGACATGTCGACAAGTGTCTCGCAGATTGGTCAGCCGGTTGACCTATGACATATTTCTTATAAGTTACATGCCCATGACGAGCCTCGCCGACCTGCGGGTCATCGACGCGGCGACGCTGTTCGCCGGTCCCTCCGCCGCGATGATGCTGGGTGACTTCGGCGCCGACGTGATCAAAATCGAGCACCCCCGGCGCGGCGACCCCTCGCGCGGGCACGGCGCCTCCCTGAACGGGGTGGGGCTGTGGTGGAAGACGCTCTCGCGCAACAAGCGCACCGCGGCCGTGGACCTGTCACAGTCCGAAGGGCAGGAGATCCTGCGCCGCCTGGCCGAGCGGTCCGACGTGCTGATCGAGAACTTCCGCCCCGGCACCCTGGAGCGGTGGAACCTGGCCCCGGAAGACCTCCTCACGCTCAACCCGCGGTTGATCGTGGCGAGGATGACCGGGTTCGGGCAGTCCGGGCCGATGGCCAAGCAGCCGGGGTTCGGGACGCTGGCCGAGGCCATGAGCGGGTTCGCGGCCATGACCGGGGAGCCCGACGGGCCGCCCACGCTGCCGCCGCTGGCCCTGGCCGACGGCATCGCGGGCCTCGCCATGTCGTACGCGATCATGGTGGCCCTGCGCGCCCGTGAGCGGACCGGACGCGGGCAGGTCATCGACCTGGCGATCATCGAGCCCATCATGGGCCTGCTCGGGCCGCAGATGACCGCGTACAAGGCGCTCGGGGTCGTGCCGCGGCGGACCGGCAACCGGTCCAGCAGCAACGCGCCGCGCAACACGTACCGGACCCGCGACGGGCGGTGGCTGGCCATCTCCACCAGCGCCCAGCCCATCGCCGAGCGGGTGGTCACCCTGGTGGGACGGCCGGACCTGGTCGAGCAGCCGTGGTTCGCGAGCGGGCACGGGCGCGTGCAGCACGTGGACGAACTGGACGAGGCGGTCGCCTCCTGGATCGCCGAGCGGGACGCCGAGGAGGTCATCGCCCGTTTCGAGGAGGTGCAGGCCGCCGTCGCGCCCATCTACGACGTCAGCGACATCGCCGAGGACCCGCAGTACGCGGCGCTCGGGACGTTCCAGGAGGTGCCCGACGAGGAGCTCGGTTCGCTCACCATGCAGAACGTCTTCTTCCGCCTGTCGGACACGCCCGGCGAGATCCGCTGGCCGGGGCGGCGGCTCGGGCGCGACACCGACGAGGTGCTCGGCGAGCTCGACTACCCGGACGAGCGGATCGCCGCACTGCGCGAGGCCGGGGTGATCGCGTGAACACCCCCGTGACCTGGCTTTATGTGCCCGGTGACCGGCCCGAGCGGTTCGGCAAGGCCGTTGACTCGGGGGCGGACGTGGTCATCATCGACCTGGAGGACGCGGTCGCGCCCGCCCGCAAGGACGAGGCCCGCGCCAACGCCGTCGCCTACCTGCGCGCCCGCCCGGACGAACGCGTCGCCGTGCACGTGCGCGTCAACGACCTGGGCTCCGAGCGCGGGCGGGCCGACCTCGAGGCCGTCGGGCACCTCGCCGACGGCGTACGGCTGCCCAAGGTCGAGTCGGCCGCCGCGCTCGACGCGATCACCGGCGCCCCCGCGTACGCGCTGCTGGAGTCGGCGGCCGGGATCCTCGCGGCCCGGGAGATCGCGGCGCATCCCAAGGTGGCCGGCGTCGCGCTCGGTGAGCAGGACCTCGCCGCCGAGCTGGCCGTCACCGACGAGCGGGCCATGGACCACCTCAGGCTCCAGGTGGTACTCGCCGCCGCCGCGGCGGGACTGCCGCCGGTGCCCATGTCCGTCTTCCCGAACGTCAAGGACGAGGCCGGGCTCCTCGCCTCCTGCCTGGCGGGCCGCGCCCTCGGCCTGTTCGGCAGGACCGCGATCCACCCGCGCCAGATCCCCGTCATCAGGCGCGCGTTCCGTCCCTCCGAGGAGGAGGCGGCCAGGGCGGCCGAGATCGTCGAGGCGGCCGAACGGGCCGAGCGGTCGGGCGCCGGCGCGGTCGCCCTGCCCGACGGACGCTTCGTGGACGCCCCCATCGTCGCCAGGGCCCGCCACACGCTCGCCCTGGCCCACCGGCTGACCGACCCGCCCCCAAGCGGCCCGTAGCCTGCGGGAACGCGCACGCCGAACCACCCCACCCCCTTTCCCCATCGGAGGTCATTTCGCCATGGGAATCGCCGTATGGGCGCTCATCGCCTACATCGCGATCATCGTTGTCTGGAACGGCGTGCTGAAACGGAACATCGGTGAGGCGATGCTCATCGGCTTCGCCGGCGTGTGCCTCTTCGGCGGCACCGGCTTCTTCGACCTGGCCTGGACCGGGATCTCCGACGCGCTGGCGGAGGAGGTCGTCTTCGCCGCCCTGGCCTTCGTCTTCATGGGCTACCTGCTTACCAAGCTCGGCCTCATCCAGGAGCAGGTCACCGTGCTGAACTCCGTCTTCGGGCGGCTGCGCGGCGGCGCCGGGTACGTCTCCACCTCCGCCGCCGCCCTCCTCGGCGGCCCGGCCGGCTCCGGCTCGGGCATCGCCGCCTCCGTCGGGTCGGTCACCATCCCCTGGATGACCAGGTCGAACTGGCGTCCCGACCTGGCCGCCTCACTGGTGGCGGGCAACGCCGGGCTCGGCATCTCCATCCCGCCGAGCTCGTCGATGTTCCTGCTGCTCGGCTCGGCCGCCGTCGCCCCAGTGCTGACCGCCGACCAGCTCTTCGTGCCCGCCCTCGTCGGCGGCCTGTGGACGGTGGCGTACCGGTTCGTCGTGGTGTTCGTGTGGGTGCGGCGGCACCGCATCGCCGCCACCGACGCCTCCGACCTCGTCCCCCTGCACGCGGCCCTCCGGGCCGGGTGGACCTCGCTCCTGGTGTACGCGGGCATCCTGATCCCCGTGCTGATGACGCTCGACTTCGGCGTCAAGCTGATGGAGTCGCGCGTCGGCGAGGCGGCCGACGACGTCAGCATCGTCGTGTGGATCCCCGTGCTGACCGTGCTGGCCACCTTCGCCGTGGCGTGGAAGCGGCTGCCGCGCACCGGGCGCGCCTGGAGCGAGCTGCTCGGCGACATGGCCCCCAGGTACGCGGTCATCGGCGCGACGCTCTTCTTCGCCTTCGCGGCCGCCGCCAGCCTGGGCGAGCTGGGCCTCGTCGACCAGCTGACCGCCATCATGAAGGGCCTGGACGCCCCGGCCGCCGTCATCGCGACCCTGGTGGGCCTGCTGATCGTCGTCATCGCCGCGCCCCTGACCGGCAGCGCCACCATCGCCGCCGTCGGCGGGGTCGCCTTCAGCGCGCTGACCGCGGCCGGGATCGCCCCCGCCGCCGCGGCCACCGCCATCATGATCTTCGCCTCCACCGAGGGCGCGTCCCCGCCCGGGGCCGCCCCGATCTACATCGCCAGCGGCATCGCCCAGGTGGACCCGGCCAGGACGTTCGGGCGGCTGATCATCTGGTTCGTCATCCCGACCCTGGTCATCGGCGTGCTGGTGGCGACCGGCGCGCTGCCGATCTGAGAGGAGCTCACGCCATGAAGAGTCTCACCATGATCCTGTTCAAGATCGGTCTCGTGGTCTTCCTCGTCCTCGGCGTCGTCGTCGTGCTGGTCCAGGCGGCCGGACTGGTCGCCGGCAGCCCCGGTCTGGTCTCCGGCGTCGTGTCCGCGCTCGGCATGGCGATGACCGTGTCGGCCGGGGTGACCGGGCTGCTCGGCTTCGCGATGTCGTACCTGTTCCACTGGAAGGCCGGCGAGGACTAGGACGGGTACCAGCGGACCGACAACTCCTCGTCCACCGGAGCGGGCCCCGGCAGGTCCCGGTGGACCGGTGGGACCCGCAGCGAGTCCATCACCAGCGCCAGGTAACGGTGGCGCAGCTGGGAGGTGCGCTCCTCGCCGCCCAGCTTGATCGAGGCCATCTGCTCGAACAGCAGCGCGATGTCCGCCACCGTCACGTCCGGCCGCAGCACGCCGGCCGCCACGGCGCGGTGGTGGACCTCGGTGGCCAGCTCCGAGGCCCTGACCGCGTCGCGGCCCAGCTCCTCGGTCGGCGTGAAGGTGCCCGCCAGCTTGATCGTCAGTGAATTGGTGTCGGCATCGACGATGCCGCACATGTAGCCGGCGAACGCCTCCCAGGGGTCGCCGTCGTCGGCCAGAGCCCGCTCGGCGACCTCGATGTAGAGCTTGAGTCCGTCGCCGCACAGCTTCTGCAGCAGCGCCTCCTTGCTGGGGTAGCGGCGGTAGAGTGCGCTGATCCCGACGCCCGCCTTCTCGGCCACGGCGGCGATGGGCGCGCCGGGATCGGCGGTGAAGACCGCCCGCGCCGCCTGCAGGATCAATTCGTCGTTGCGGGCCGCCTGCGCCTTGCGGCCACTCATGGGTGCGCTCGTCATGCCCCCATACTATCGGAACGTATGGTTCCGTTCTACGGGCAATAGTCAGCATGTCTATACATAGAGATGATATTGGGGTACAACCGGGGCGAGCCCGTTGGTCTTGGAGGTGTCCTATGAGACGTACCCCGATCGTGCTGGCCCTGCTGGGCGCGCTCACCGTCGCCGGCTGCTCCTCCTCGGGAGGACAGGCGGCGCAGAGCGCCCCGGCGAGCTCCGCAGCCGCGGCGGCGCCCGCGAGCGCCACCTACGCCGTCATCACCCATGCCTCCCCGGGCGACTCCTTCTGGGACGTGGTCAAGAACGGCGCCGAGGCCGCGGGCAAGCAGTACGGCGTGAAGGTCACCTACCAGGGCGACGGCGACCCCGCCAAACAGTCGCAGCTCATCGACCAGGCCGTCTCCGAGAAGGTGGACGGCATCGTGGTCTCCATGGCCAACCCCGACGCGCTGAAGGAGGCCATCGGCAAGGCCGTCACCGCCAAGATCCCGGTCATCACCATCAACTCGGGCGCCGACTCCTCCAAGGCGTTCGGCGCCATCACCCACGTCGGCCAGTCGGAGGAGGTGGCCGGGCGCGGCGCGGGCGAGCAACTCAAGGCCGCCGGCGTCACCAAGCTGCTGTGCGTCATCCATGAGGCCGGCAACGTCGGCCTCGACCAGCGCTGCAAGGGCGCCGAGCAGACGCTGGGCGGCACGGTCGAGCGGCTGCAGGTGGACGTGAGCAACCTGGCCGACGTCACCTCCAAGGTCACCGCCAAGCTCCAGTCGGACAAGCAGGTCAACGGCGTGCTCGCGCTCAACCCGGCCGTCGCGGTCGCCGCCAGGGACGCCGTCAAGGACGCGGGCTCGCAGGCCAAGCTGGCCACGTTCGACCTGTCGGCCGACGTGGTGTCCGCGATCAAGGACGGGGAGATCCTGTTCGCCGTGGACCAGCAGCAGTACCTGCAGGGCTACCTGCCGATCACGTTCCTCAACCTGTACAAGAACAACCTCAACACCGTCGGCGGCGGGCTGCCCGTCAACACCGGCCCGGGCTTCGTGACCAAGGACAACGCCGACCAGGTGGCCAAGCTGGCCGAGGCGGGCACGCGATGACGATCGCGGCCGACGAGCGGGTCGCCGACGTCGGCCTGGCCCGCCGCCTGCTGATCAGGCCCGAGCTGGGCGCGGTGGTCGGCCTGGTCGTGGTGTTCGTGTTCTTCGCCTCCCAGTCGCCGGTGTTCCGGTCGCCGGCCGGCATCGCGAACTGGCTCGACCCGGCCGCCACGCTCGGCATCATGGCCGTGGCGGTCGCGCTGCTGATGATCGGCGGCGAGTTCGACCTGTCGGCGGGCGTGCTGACCGGCACGAGCGGGCTGATCCTCGTCACGCTGGCCACCCGCTTCGGGTTCGACGTGTGGACGGCCATGCTGGTCGGGCTGGTGGTGGCGCTGGGCATCGGGTTCGCCAACGGCCTGGTCGTCACCAGGACCAGGCTGCCCAGCTTCATCGTCACGCTGGGCACGTTCCTCATGCTCCAGGGAATCAACCTCGGCGTCACCAAGGCCATCACCGGGACGGTGCAGGTCAGCGGCCTGCGCCGGGCCGCCGGGTTCGAGGGCGCGAACGCGGTCTTCGCGGGGACCGTCGAGATCGGCGGGACCTCGTTCCGGGTGGCGATCCTGTGGTGGGTCCTGGCGACCGCCGCGGCCACCTGGGTGCTCATGCGCTCCAAGGCCGGCAACTGGATCTTCGCGGTGGGCGGCAACGAGCAGGCCGCCCGCGCGGTCGGCGTGCCCGCCGCCCGTACGAAGATCGCGCTCTTCATGACCACGGCGTTCGCCGCCTGGCTGGTCGGCTCGATCCTGGCGCTGCGCTACACGTCCGTCCAGGCCAACATCGGCATCGGGCAGGAGTTCATCTACATCATCGCCGCCGTCATCGGCGGCTGCCTGCTCACCGGCGGGTACGGCTCCGCCGTCGGGGCGGCCATCGGCGCGGTCATCTTCGGCATGGCCGACAAGGGCATCGTCTTCCTGGGCTGGAACGCCGACTGGTTCAAGTTCTTCCTGGGCGCGATGCTGCTGCTGGCGACGCTGGCCAACCGCCTGGTCAGGCGGTACGCCGAGGAGGTGAGGCATTGATCCTCGAGACCAGGGGCATCGGCAAGACGTTCGGCTCGGTGCTGGCGCTGCGCGACGTGTCGATGGGCGTGCGCGCCGGCGAGGTGACGTGCGTGCTCGGCGACAACGGCGCGGGCAAGTCCACGCTCATCAAGATCCTCGCCGGGGTGCACCAGCACGACGCGGGCACGTTCCTGGTGGACGGGCAGGAGGTGCGCTTCGCCAGCCCCCGCGACGCGCTCGACCGCGGCATCGCCACCGTCTACCAGGACCTGGCGATGATCCCGCTCATGTCGGTCTGGCGTAACTTCTTCCTCGGCTCCGAACCCCGGAAGGGCCTCGCCTTCGACGTGGCCCAGGCGCGCCGCGTGGCGCGCGAGGAGCTGCGGGCCATGGGCATCGACATCCGCGACGTGGACCAGCCGGTCGGCACGCTGTCCGGCGGCGAACGGCAGTCGGTGGCCATCGCCAGGGCCGTCCACTTCGGCGCCCGCGTCCTCATCCTCGACGAGCCCACCTCCGCGCTCGGCGTCAAGCAGGCCGGCGTCGTGCTGCGCTACATCGCCAGGGCCCGCGACCGCGGGCTCGGCGTCGTCTTCATCACCCACAACCCCCACCACGCCTACCCGGTGGGGGACCGGTTCCTGCTGCTCAACCGGGGCGCCAGCCTGGGCGAGTACGGCAGGGCCGACATCACCCCGCAGGAGCTGACCTCCCTCATGGCGGGCGGGGCGGAGCTGGAGGAGCTGGCGCACGAACTGCGGCGGGAGTGAACTTCTTGGCCAGAATTTGACGATTTCTGGCGGTGGGCTGGGGGCGCAAAAAGGCACAAATCCCTCTACGTGTATCTGCACTGGGGGGTCACCGTGCGGCAGATCGGGCCGAATCATGGCGCGGCCTTGATGTACGCGCCCGCGGCGGTGCCGCCGGGACCGTTATTACGCCATTGAGGCGAGCCGCAGGGCGGGCCGCACAGATCGTGCGGCCCGCCCGTGCGGCATGCCGCCACCCGCCTGGCCCTCCAGCTCGCCTGCCGCGTCCTCCTCCGCTGAGCCCGCAGACGACGGGCCCCGGGGGTTGCAGGATGCACTGGAGGGAGCCTCTCCCTGTGCGGGCCGCACATGCGGGAAGGTCCCGGGACCGCGTACGGTGCAGCGCATGAGTTATCGCGTCGCCATGGACATCGGCGGCACCTTCACCGACGTCGTGTGCTACGACGAGCGGAGCGGGGCCGTCACCGCCTCGAAGGCGCCCACCACTCCGGGAGACCTGGCCGAAGGCGTGTTCGCCGCGCTCGGCCGGGTCGTGGACGACCCCGCGGAGATCTCGTTCTTCGTGCACGGCACCACGCAGGGGCTCAACGCGCTGCTCGAGCGCAAGGGCGCCCGGGTGCTGCTGCTGGCGAGCCAGGGCGGCAGGGACGTCTACCAGATCGCCAGGGGCAACCGCGACCGCATGTTCGACCTCCGTTACCGCAAACCCGTGCCGCTCGTGCCGCGCCAGGACGTGATGGAGGCGGGCGGCCGGCTGGACTACCGGGGGCAGGAGCTCGTTCCCCTTGACGAGGAGGCGGTGCGGGCGGCGGCGCGGCGGGCGCGTGCGGAGGGGTTCGACGCGGTGGCCGTGTGCCTGCTGTTCTCCTACGCGAACCCGGCGCACGAGCTGCGGGCGGGCGAGATCCTGCGCGCGGAGCTGGGCGAGGACGTGCTGGTCGTGCTCTCGCACGAGGTGGCGCGGGAGTGGCGGGAGTACGAGCGGACCTCGTCGGCGGTGCTGGAGGCGTACACCGGGCCTGTCGTG
Organism: Nonomuraea sp. NPDC049695; assembly: GCF_040674955.1. Taxonomy (NCBI): domain Bacteria; kingdom Bacillati; phylum Actinomycetota; class Actinomycetes; order Streptosporangiales; family Streptosporangiaceae; genus Nonomuraea; species Nonomuraea sp. NPDC049695. Next base: position 40,498 of record NZ_JBFANV010000029.1, read on the forward strand.
CGGCGCTACCTGGCCAGGATCGAGCGGCGCTTCGCCGAGCGGGGCCTGGCGGTGCCGGTGCACGTGATGCAGTCGTCGGGCGGGCTGGTCAACGCCTCGTACGCGATGCGCAGACCGTTGCAGACGCTGCTGTCCGGACCGGTGGGCGGCACGATGGGCGGGGTCGCGGCGGGCAGGATGCTCGACAGAGGCAATGCCATCTGCGTCGACATGGGCGGCACGTCGTTCGACGTGTCGCTCGTGGTGAACGGGCGGCCCGACGTCAGCGCCGAGGCCCGCATCGAGGGCTACCCGGTGCTCATGCCGATCGTGAACCTGCACACCATCGGCGCGGGCGGCGGTTCGCTCGCCTACGCCGAGGCGGGCGCGCTGCGCGTGGGGCCCGAGTCCGCAGGCGCCGTGCCAGGACCGGCCTGTTACGGCAGGGGCGGCACGCGGGCCACGGTGACCGACGCGAACGTGGTGCTCGGGCGGGTGGACCCGGCGTGGTTCGCGGGCGGGCTGATGACGCTGGACGTGGAGGCGGCGGGTACGGCGATCGCCACGCTGGCCGGCGAGCTCGACCTCGATCCGCTGCTGCTCGCCGAGGGGATCTGCGACGTGGCCAACGCCAAGATGGCGCAGGCGATCCGCACGCTGACCGTGGAGCACGGGATCGAGCCCCGGGAGTTCGCGCTGGTGGCGTTCGGGGGCGCGGGGCCGATGCACGCCGCGTTCATCGCGCGGGAGCTGGGGATCTCCGAGGTGGTGGTGCCGCGCTTCCCCGGGGCGTTCTCGGCGTGGGGGATGCTGGAGGCCGACGTGCGCCGGGATCTGACGCATCCGTACTTCCGGCCGCAGGACGTGCTCGACGGCCCCGACATGGCTCGAAATTTCGCGACTTTGGGGGATGAGGCCCTCGCGGCGCTCTCCGCCCAGGGCGTGCCGGAGGAGCGGCGCCGGGTCGAGCACGCCGTGGACATGCGCTACGAGGGACAGGACTACACGCTCACCATCCCCCTTCGCGACGCGGCCGAGCCCGCCGGCCCCGGCTTCCTCGAGACGATCGCGGCCCGCTACGCCGAGGCGCACACCAGCCGCTACGGGCACGCCACCCCGGAGGCGCCGGTGGAGTTCGTCATGCTGCGCAGCACCGGGTTCGGCTCGTTCCCGCGTACCGCCGCCGCCGTGCCGGAGGTCCCCGAGGAGCAGGCCGGGCACGTACGGGACGTGATCTTCGACGGGGCCGTGCACCGCACGCCCGTACTGCGGCGCGCTGCCCTCGACGGCGAGCTGACCGGCCCCGCGATCGTGGTCGAGGAGACCGCGACCACGGTCATCCCGCCCGGCTGCGTGGCCACCGTGGACCCCAACGGCTTCCTCATCGTGAAGGTGGGCCCCCAGTGATCGACCCCGTCACCACCGAGATCATCCGCTGCGCCCTGCTCCAGGCGGCGGAGGACATGAACACCACCCTCATCCGCAGCTCCTACACCCCCGTCATCTACGAGGCCAAGGACTGCGCGGTCGCGCTGCTCGACCGTGACCACAACGTGCTGGGCCAGTCGTCCGGCCTGCCGATCTTCCTCGGCAACCTTGAGGTGTGCACCCGCGAGACCGAACGCCTGTACGGGCGGGAGGTCTGGCAGGAGGGCGACGTGTGGGTGCTCAACGACTCCTACATCGGCGGCACCCACCTCAACGACGTCACCGTCTACGGGCCGATCTTCGTGGAGGGGGAGCTGGCGGGGTTCGCGGCGTCGCGGGCCCACTGGCTGGACGTCGGCTCCAAGGACCCCGGCGGCTCCATGGACTCGACGTCGATCTTCCAGGAGGGCCTGCGGATGGGCCCGGTGAAGGCGTACGCGGGCGGCGAGCCCTGCCGCGACCTGCACGAGCTGATCGCCCGCAACGTACGCTTCCCGCACGCCACGCTCGGCGACCTGCGCGCCCAGGTGAGCTGCGCCATGACCGGCCAGCGGCGGCTGAAGGAGATCGTCTCCCGGTGGGGCCTGGAGACGGTGCTGGCGGCCCGCGACGAGATCTTCGCCCAGACCGAGCGCCTGGAGCGCGCGGCCATCGCGGCCATCCCCGACGGCGTCTACGAGGCGTCCGGCTACCTCGACAACGACGGCATCGACCTGGACACCCCCCTTCCCGTCAACGTCACGGTCGCGGTGTCGGGCGAGTCGATGCACGTCGACCTGACCGACTGCGCCGACCAGGCGACCGGCCCGGTCAATTGCGGCGCGGCCCAGGCCGTGGCCGCCGTCCGCGTCGGCTACAAGCTGCTGGTCTCGGGTGACGTGCCGCTCAACGGGGGCTCGTTCCGGCCGCTGTCGGTGGAGACGCGGCCCGGCTCGATGCTGGCCGCCGAGTCGCCCGCCGCCTGCCAGTACTACTACTCGCACCTGGGGCTCCTCATCGACCTGGTGGTCAAGGCGCTGGCGCCCGTGCTGCCGGACAAGGCGGCCGCGGCCTCGTACGGGGACTCGATGATCGTGCAGTTCACCGGCACGGACCCGCGTACCGGCAAGCTGTACGTCTCCCAGGAGGCCACGGTCGGCGGCTGGGGCGCCTGGGAGGGCGGCGACGGCGAGGACTGCCTGATCAACAACGTCAACGGCGCTCTGCGGGACATGCCCATCGAGGTGCTGGAGACCCTGTTCCCGGTGCGCGTGCGCCGCTACGAGGTCCGCCCGGGCACCGGCGGCGCGGGGCAGTGGCGGGGCGGTAACGGGGCGGTGCGCGAGTACGAGTTCTGCGGGGACACCTCGCTGTCGCTGTGGTTCGAGCGCTCGGTCACCCCGGCCTGGGGCCTGGCCGGCGGCGAGCCGGGCGCGCCGCCGCGCGTCACCCTCAACCCGGGCACCCCGGACGCCCGCGAGCTGCTCAAGGTGAACGCCCTGCCGGTCACGGCCGGGGACGTGCTGCGCTGCGAGACGGGCGGGGGCGGCGGCTACGGCCCCGCCGGGCACCGCTCCCACACGGCCACGGCCGCCGACCTGGCCCAGGGCATGATCAACCGCTGAGCCGGTCACCCACCGTACCGGTGCTCTGCTCCGGCGCCGGTACGGCCGGGGGACCCTGCCCGCGCAGCCGGTCCATCTCCCGCCATTCGCGACGCAGCCCGGTCAGACTCGTGGTGAGCGCGTAGGCGACACCGGACACCAGCAGGACGGGCGCCAGGCCCACCGCCGTCACGGCGGCCCCGCCCAGCAGCCCGCCCAGCGGGATGCCGGCCCAGGCCAGCGAGTCCTTCAGGGCGTTCACCCGGCCCAGCAGGTGGCGGGGCACCCGCTCGTACGAGATCGCGCCCAGGATCGGGTTGAGAAAACCGCCGGCGAACCCGCACACCGCGAACACGGACACCAACGCCCACACCGGCGCGTCCGTGGCCAGGATGAGGAAGCGCGGCAGTCCGGCGATCAGGAACGCCACGAAGAACACCGGCCTGCGCCGCATCCGGTGCGCCACCATGGCGGCCACCAGGCTGCCCCCGATCGCGGTCAGCCCCATCACGCTGCTGTTCAGCCCGAGGACGGCGGGTCCGTGGCCGGACTCCTTCGCCCACACGGGCGCGAGCACCTGGCTGAAGGCCGCGTCCAGCAGGTTCGTGACGCCCACCATGACGACGATCGCGAGCAGCAGCGGCTCGCCGCGCAGGAACGCGGAGCCCTGGCCGAACCGTCGCCAGTACCCCTCCTGCCGCTCTTCCGGCGCGGGGGAGCGGTGCCCCATGCCGCGCGGCAGCGCCGCGGCCACGACCGCCGAGCCGAGCGCGAAACAGACCGCGCTGATGACCAGGCTGGCCAGCGGGCCGAGCAGCGCCACCATCGCGCCGCCCAGCCCGGGACCCACCGTCGAGGCCAGCCGGTCCATCACGCCCATCAGCCCGGTGGCCCGCTCCAGCGGCACCCGCCCACGCTCGGCGGCCTCCGGGACCATGATCTCCTTGGCCAGGTCCCCGGGCCCGCGGGCCGCGCCGATCACCGCGACCAGCGCGATGAGGACGCCCAGCGGCAGCAGGTGGGCCGCGTGCAGCAGGACCACCGCGGCGGCCGCAGAGGCGCTCACGACGTCGGCGACCCACGAGATCCGGCGTGGCCCAGCCCGGTCGACGAGCGGCCCGGTCAGCGCCTTGACCAGCACATACGGGGCCATCTCCGCGAACGCCACCACCCCCGTCAACGCGGCGCTCCCGGTGCTCGTCAGCACGAACCAGGGCAGCGCGATGGCCGACACGCGAGTCGCGGTCGTCGAGACGGTCATGGCCGCGAGCACCCCGGCCATCGGCCGTAAGGACCGGCGCGGCTCCATCACGGCTCCTCCGGGTCGTCGAGCTCGGGCAGCACCTGCGGCATCAGGTAGACCCGGACCGCGTCCGGCGGCGCCTCCTCGCCGTCACGCCGGTAGCGTGCGACGAGCTCGCTGAGGTCCTCGCGCAGCTGCCCCGCCTCCTCCAGGGTGAGGCGGAACGCGTAGGAGCTGAGGTCGAGGACGCGCCGCCACGGCTCGGGCATGGTCTGCATCTCGTTGAGCGCCTGCTGGGTGCGCAGGTTGTACAGGGCGGCGATGGACTGCATGTACGCCAGCACCGCCTCGGGCTCGCGCTCCGACAGCCCGCCCTCGTCGATGAGGCGCGTCGTCCGGTGGATCGAGCGCCACCAGCGCTCCCGCGCGTTGCCGCGCTCGGCGTCCTCCTCGACGAACCCGGCGGCGGCGAGCCTGCGCAGGTGATAGCTGGCCGTCCCCGAGTTCACCCCCAGGCGTTCGGCCAGGCGGGTGGCGGTGGACGGGCCGTGCTTGCGCAGCAGGTCCACGAGCTGCACCCGTACGGGATGGGCGAGTGCCCGCAGGCCCTTGGCGTCGAGGACGACCACGTTCTCAGGGGATGGCGTCATGACGGGAAGCCTAAACCGCAAACACTTCTTCGCAAAGAGTTCTTCGCGAAGAAGTGTTTGCGGTTTTCGCGCCCGAAAAGAGATCAACAACCGCCCTCCACCCGGCGAGAATGATCATCACGGGGACGCTCGGGGGTGCCGCGTCTCCGGTGACATCGTTCTGACGGAAGGACCGACAGTGCGTCATTCACCGACCCGCCTGCTCGCCGGCGGGGCCGCTCTCGCCATGGCCGTGACGGGGGCCGCCATCCTCATGCCGACGGCGCCCGCCGCGGCCGCGAGGGTCGAGGCGGTCTGCGCCGACACCGCCGCCGACGCCCAGACGCTGCAGGCCGCGATCGACTCCTCCAAGGAGGGCGACGAGGTCGTCATCAAGGGCCCGTGCCTGATCAACGCCACGATCAGCCTGCCGGACCGGCGTACGTACCGGGGCGACGCCAAGGCCGGGGCGGTGCTCAGGCAGGCCGACGGCGCCAACCTGCCCGCGGTGCTCGCCTCCGAGGGGTGGGTGAAGAACACCGAGTACAGCGGCGACACGATCCGCGTCGAGAAGCTCACGATCGACGGCAACCGGGACCACAACAGCGGCACCGTGGGGCTGCTGCTGCGCTCGTGGAACACCCGCGTGTACGACGTGGACATCTACGGCACGCCCTCCGACGGCATCCGCATCAGCAACCCGTCGCAGAACGGCACGCTGCTGAAGAACACCATGGTCAACAGCGTCATCAGCGACGTCTACATCGAGGGCGCCGCCGAGGCGGGGCTGCGGGTCGTCGACCCCGGCAACTCGGTCACCGACTGGACGCTGCAGCGCTCCTGGATCGGCTTCAGCGGCACGCACGCCATCCAGAGCGACAACGCGGCCGGCTGGACGCTCAGCGACCTGCACCTGTACGCGACGCCGAAGAACGCCATCGACGCCCACCGCTGCTTCGGCACCTCGATCCAGAACAACTACATCGAGGACTTCGGCGCCGAGAGCACGGCGAACCAGACGTACTACGGCATCCGCTGCGACCTCCAGGGCGAGGCGAACACGACGATCACCGCCAACCGGATCCACAAGTTCCTGCCGCCGCCGGACGCGCTGGTGGCGCTACGCAAGGAGCTGGGCAAGGCCCGGCGGGAGGGCTCGGCGCCGCCGGAGCGCACGTTGACCACGGCCGGGCCGCTGCCGCCTGACGTGAACTTCGTCTACCTCGCGCTGGACGCGGTCAACTACGGCATCGGCCACGCGGCGATCACCGGCAACACCATCCTCGGGCACGGCACCAAGCGTGAGACGGGCATCCTGCTCACCAAGGGCGACGGGGAAGGCGAGTCGATGTCCGTCGCCTCCAGCGGCAACCTGATCGACGGCATCGGGGTGCCGCGCAAGATCGGCCGGGGCGTGAAGGTCACCAGGGGCTACTGAAGGACCTCGCGCAGCAGCTTGGGGCCGCCCGGCCGGGGACGCCACTCCCTGGGGTAGCCGAGCGACACCTCCTCGAAACGCACGCCGTCGTACCAGGTGACGCGCGGGATGTGGAGGTGGCCGTAGATCACGGCGGCGGTCCGGTGGCGGATGTGCCAGTCTCCGGTGGCCGTCGTGCCGCACCACTGGGCGAACTCCGGATAGCGCAGGATGTCGGTCGGCTCGCGTACCAGGGGATAGTGGTTCACGAAGACCAGCGGCACGTCGTCGAGCCCGGCCAGCCGCCGCTCGGTCGCCTCCAGCCTGGCCCGGCACCACGCCTCACGGCTCGGGTACGGGTCGGGGTGCAGGAGGTACTCGTCGGTGCAGACGATCCCGGTGCTGTGGGCGTACGCGAGCGCGCTCTCCTTGGTGTGGTGGCCGGGCGGCCGGAACGTGTAGTCGTAGAGCAGGAAGAGCGGCACGATCCGGACCGGCCCGCCCGCCCCCTCCCACACGGGGTAGTCGTCCTCCGGGGTGAGCACGCCGAGGTCCCTGCACATGCCGACCAGGTGCTCGTAGCGGGCGGCGCCGCGCAGGTCCGGCGAGTCGTCCGGCGGGGTCCACAGCTCGTGGTTGCCCGGCACCCACACGACCCGTTCGAACCGGCCCGCCAGCAGCCCCAGCGCCCAGGCGATGTCGGCCAGCCGCTCGCCGACGTCGCCCGCGACCAGCAGCCAGTCGCCGGGGGTGACCGGTTTCAGCTCCTGCACGATGGCCCGGTTCTCGGCATAGCCGACGTGCAGGTCGCTGATGGCCAGCAACCTGCTCTCGCCTTGTCTGGGCAACGGGCGTACCTCCTTCGCGCGTGACTACGAGCATGCCACGCCGCAGGCGGGCCTCACAGGATGCGGGCGGTGCCCTCGCCGCCGCCGCAGCCGAATACGCTGTCGAATGTGCCCGCGCCGTACCTCACCCTCGCCACCGTCGTCGAGCACGAGACGGAGGCCAAGCGCTCGCGCTTCATCTGCGCCCTGGCGCCCGCGCGCAGCGTCGAGGAGGCGGTCGCGTTCATCGGCGAGCGGCGGCAGAAGCATCCCGGCGCGACCCACAACTGCACCGCCTACGTCATCGGGCAGCGGATCCAGAAGGGCGACGACGACGGCGAGCCCGGCGGCACCGCGGGCACGCCGATGGTGCAGGCCCTGGTGGGCAGGGGGTTCAGCGACGTGGTCGCCGTGGTGACCCGCTACTTCGGCGGCACCCTGCTGGGGGCGGGCGGCCTGGTGCGCGCGTACGGCTCCGCCGTGACCGAGACCCTCGACCGGGCCGAGCCGGTGCGGATGGTGCCGGCCAAGCTCGTACGCGTCGCGGTGGCGCACGACCAGGCCGGGCGGGTGGAGAACGACCTGCGGGCCTCCCGCCACCCGGTGCGCGAGGTGACGTACGCGGGCGAGGTCACCTTCGCCGTCGCGGTGGGCGAGGACGAGGTGGCGCCGTTCGCCGACTGGGTGGCCACGCTGACGGCCGGCCGGGCCCGCGTGGACGTGGGTGACGACATCCACGTTCCCGCCTGATCATCCCTCCAGGGCGTACTGCATGACGCGGAACTTGGCCTGGGCCTCGGCCAGCTCGGCGGCCGGGTCGGAGTCGCCCATGATGCCGCCGCCCGCGAACAGGCGGGCGCGGCGGCCCTGGATGAGCCCCGAGCGCAGCGCGATGCCCCACTCGCCGTCGCCGTGGGCGTCGATCCACCCGACGGGTCCGGCGTACCCGGCCCGGTCCATGCCCTCCAGCTCCCGGATGACCTCGATCGCGGTGCGGGTCGGGGTGCCGCCGACGGCGGCCGTGGGGTGCATGGCCGCGACCACGTCCAGGACGGAAGCCCCGTCGGCCAGCCGCCCGCTGACATGGCTGGCCAGGTGCTGCACGTTGGGCAGCACCAGCAGCTCCGGCTCGTCGGGCGTCTCCAGCAGGGAGCAGAGCGGGGCGAGGGTCTGGCGGACCGAGGCGATCGCGCACTCGTGCTCGTGGCGGTCCTTGGCCGAGGCGAGCAGCGCGGCCCCGCGCGCGAAGTCGTCGGCCGGGCCGGTGCCGCGGGCGGTGGTGCCGGCCAGCACGAGCGACTCGATCTCCTGGCCCGTACGCCGGATCAGCAGCTCGGGCGTCGCCCCGACGAGCCCGGCGACGGAGAACGTGTAGCACTCGGGATAGCGCCGGGCCAGCCGCGTGAGCAGCAGCCGCACGTCGATGGGCCGCTCGGCGGTGGCGACCAGGTCGCGGGCCAGCACGACCTTCTCCAGCTCGCCTTCACGGATGCGCTTGGCGGCCCTGGCCACGACCTCCTCCCACTCCGGCGCGGTCAGGCTGCCGTCGCCGTAGCGGATGCGGCCGGGGTCGCGGACGGGGGAGAACGTCTCCAGCGGCGCGTCGCCGATCGTGGTGAGCCAGGCGTGGCCGCCGCGTCGGGCCAGCACGGCGCGCGGGACGACCAGGACGGAGCCGTGGGCGTCCTCGTCGAAGGTGAAGCTGCCGAAGGCGACCGGGCCGGAGCCGGGCGTGCGCACGGCGTCGTCCACGTGGGCGTCGCCGAACACCGTGGCCAGCCACTGGCGGGCCCAGGCGAACCTGCCGGGACCAGGGGGCACGGCCACCCGTGCGGCCTGTCCCCAGCCGACGAGGCCCTCACCGTTCCTGACCCAGGCGTAGGGCGCCGTCCTGGGCAGAGATGCCAGCAGGTCGCCCGGGTCACCTACGGGGGTGGTGCGAACCGGCAGCGGGCGGGTTGTTCCGAGCGCGACACTCACCCAAGACACTCTATGCGGGAACTGAACACGTTCGACTCGGACCCCCGTGAATGCGAGGTTACGGACAACAACCCGAAAAAACGTGGGGGCTAGACCCGAATTCGCCCCGACCTGATCGCGTCCGGCCTGTCAAGCGGCGATATGAAGTCGGTCCTGAAATCACAGACCTTGCCGGAACGCCATAGCCGGTCGTTGATCCACTTCCTACCTTGGGTCCATGATCCGTCGCCTGGGCTCCGCGCTCACCGCAGTGATTCTCGTCTCGTCCACCGGTCCGGCGCAGGCCGCGACGGGTGAAGCCGTGCCCGCGGTCATGGCTGCGCTCGGCGACTCGATCTCCACCGGCTTCAACGCCTGCGGCCTCTACATCTCCTGCACCGCGCGCTCCTGGTCGACCGGCGACTACCAGCAGGTGGCCAGCCACTACCTGCGCCTGTCCAAGATGTCTGGAACGCTCCAGAAGCACAACCTCAACTTCGCCGCCCCCGGATCGACCAGCGCCGACCTGCTGGGTCAGGTCCGCAAGGCGGTCGAGGCCAAGGCCGACTACGTGACGATCCTCGTGGGCGCCCAGGACGCGTGCACCCGCACCGAGCAGGCCATGACGCCCGTCGCGACCTACCGGCAGCGGCTGGACACGGCGCTGGCCGAGCTGCGCGCCGGGCTTCCCGCGGTCAGGGTGTTCATCGCCAGCATCCCCGACCTGCGGCGGCTGTGGAAGGTCGGCAAGGCCAGCGCGCTCGCGCGGACGTTCTGGACGGTGGGCCACATCTGCCAGACCATGCTCGCCAGGCCCGACTCGGCCAAGCAGGCCGACGTCCAGCGCCGTGACCGGGTGCGGGCGCGGGTGATGGCCTACAACCACGAGGCGGCCGAGGCGTGCGCCGCCTTCGGCGCCGCCTGCCACACCGACGGCGGGGCCGTGTTCTCGTTCCCCTTCACGCTCGACCACGTCAGCAAATGGGACTACTTCCACCCGAACACGGCCGGGCAGCAGATCATGGCGAAGCTCACGTTCGAGCACGGCTTCACCTGGATCGACCCCCGCTAACGACACTGGTCGATCATCATCTTCTTGTCGGCCGTCCGGACGGGCACGTCGTACTTGAGCGCGACCTGCGCGAAGCGGGTGACGTACGCGCAGCGGATGAGCCGCTGCGGCGGCAGCCAGCTCGCCGGCCCCGAGGCGTCCTTCTGCTCGTTCGCCTCCCCGTCCACGGGCAGCAGGTTCAGCGGGTCGTTGGCGAAGTCCAGCCGCTTGGACATCGGCCAGCGCGGCGCGCCCATGCGCCAGGCGTAGTTCAGCGGCACCACATGATCGACCTGCACCTCGTCGGCATCGGCCTTGCGCCAGTAGATGGTCCTGCCGGTGTAGGGGTCGGTCAGCTCCATGGAGACGACCTCGCAGCTGGAGCCGGCCCGGTACTTCACGTTCTGGCCGTCGCGGGCCAGCAGGTCGTCGCGGGTGCGGCAGCCGTTGCGCGCGTACGGCACGCCGATCGCGCTGTCGGCCCAGTTCTCGCCGTACCGGGTGCGTTCGTATCCGGTGTTGGGGCCTAAGCCCTTCACGCGCAGACGCTTGATGAGGGCGCGTGCTCTGGCCTTGTCGGCGTCGGAGATGATGGGTGCCAGGCCGGGCAGCGTGCCGCTGGCGTTGCCGAGCGGGCTCGCCGCGGTGGCCGGATGGGTCTTGGTAGTGCCGACGAGGGAAACGACGATGATGGCTCCCGCTAGAAGGGCAATGGCGTCCTTCGTGCTCAAGCAGGCCTCCGCGCATCCAAGGTTGTCTAGAGAAATTCCCGGCATCGAATGTTTTGACACGGGGAGGGTTGTGTGACTGATCGTCCGATCGATCCGGACGTCGATCTCCATATCCCGGCGCAGCGTACCGAGCTGCACTGGCCCGTGCTCGCGGCGATCGCGGCGGGTGGCGCGCTGGGCGCCCTGGCGCGCTACGGCCTGCAGTCGGCGCTGCCCGCCGGGCCGGCGGACTTCCCGTGGGCGACCTTCCTGGTCAACGTGTCGGGCTGCCTGCTGATCGGGGTGCTGATGGTGATGATCACGGAGGTGCGGCAGGCACACCGGCTCGTGCGGCCGTTCCTGGGCGTGGGGGTGCTGGGCGGGTACACGACCTTCTCGACGTACGCGGTGGACGTCCAGCGGGCGGTCGCGGCGGGCGCGCCGCTGACGGGCCTGGTCTACCTGGCGGCCACGATGGCCGCGGCGCTCGTGGCCGTGGCCGCGGGCATGTGGCTGACCAGGCGGATCGCCGGGATACCCGCGGGGGTGCGATGAGGGCGCTGCCGGCCGTCGCGGGGGGCGTGCGATGACGGTGCTGCTGATCGTTCTGGGCGCGGCGGCCGGGGCGCCGCTGCGCTATCTGGCGGACCGGGCGGTGCAGGCGCGGCACGACACGGTGTTCCCGTGGGGGACGCTGGCGGTGAACGTGTGCGGGTCGGCGCTGCTCGGCTTCCTGGCCGCGCTGCCCGCGGGAGGCGGGTTCATGGCGCTGGCGGGCACCGGGTTCTGCGGGGCGCTGACGACGTACTCGACGTTCGGGTACGAGACGGTGCGGCTGATGGAGGAGGGCGCGCGCTTCCACGCGGTGGCCAACGCCGCCGCCAGCGTGGTGGCCGGGCTCGGCGCGGCCTACTGCGGCGCGGCCCTGGCCCAGGCCCTGTGAAAATCGTTGGCCCCCGCCCGGTGAGCGGTGGCACCATGGGCGGCGCATCCGCCCGCCGACGACAGGAGCATGAGATGCGGTGCCTCGGAATCTCCCAGCGCCCCATTGGCACGAGAGTTCCCGAGGGCTCCACCACTCATGCACATCCTCAACATCGGCATCCTCGCGCACGTAGACGCGGGCAAGACCAGCCTCACTGAGCGACTGCTGTTCGAGACCGGCGTCATCGACCGGCTCGGCAGCGTCGACGAGGGCAGCACACAGACCGACAGCGGCGAGATCGAGCGCCGTCGCGGCATCACCATCCGCGCGGCCGTCGCCTCATTCCGTATCGGCGACCTGCGGGTCAACCTGGTCGACACACCCGGCCACAGCGACTTCGTGGCCGAAGTGGAGCGCGCGCTCGGCGTGCTCGACGGCGCCGTGCTGGTGCTGTCGGCCGTCGAGGGCGTTCAGCCGCACACCCGGGTCCTGATGAAGACCCTGCGCAAGCTGCGCCTGCCCACGCTGATCTTCGTGAACAAGATCGACCGGGCCGGCGCAAGGGAGCGGGAGCTGCTGGCCGACATCCGGCGGCGGCTCTCGCCGTACAGCGTCGCCCTGAACACCGTGCGGCGCATCGGCTCCAAGGCGGCCACCACCGCCGAGATCGCCTCCCCGCAGGAGGCGGCCGAGGTGCTCGCCGAGCGGGATGACGGGCTGCTGGAGCTGCTCGTCGAGGGCAAGGCGCCCGACTTCGGCGAGGTGCGCGCGGCGCTGGCGCGGCAGTGCGCCGCCGGGGAGGCGTATCCGGTGCTGTTCGGCTCGGCGCTGACCGGGCAGGGCGTCGCCGAGCTGCTCGACGGCATCCACCTGCTGCCGGCCGTGCGCCGGCCCGACGCGGACCCGGGGGAGGCGGCGCGGGCGTCGGTGTTCGCGATCGAGCGGGCGCCGTCCGGCGAGAAGGTCGCCTACCTGCGGGTACGCGGGGGAGCGCTCCGCGCGCGCGAGCACCTGACCTTCCACCGGGGGACAGAGACCTACGACGGGCGGCTGACCGCCCTGGCCGTCGCGGGCGCGCCCGAACGGCGCCACGCGCTGGCGGGGGACATCGTGAAGGTCTGGGGCGTACCCGAGATCCGCGTCGGCGACCATGTGGGCGAGCCGCCGGGTGTTCATCAGGCCCATTTCACCCCGCCCAGCCTGGAGACCGTCGTACGGCCCCGGGTGCCCGGCCAGGAGCCTCGCCTGCACGCCGCCCTGCTCGCGCTGGCCGAGCAGGATCCGCTCATCGGCACCCGCACGCTGGCCGGCGGCGAGACCTCGGTCCTGCTCTACGGTGAGGTGCAGAAGGAGGTCATCGGCGAGACCCTGGCCAGGGACTTCGGCGTCGAGGCGGTCTTCGAGCCGAGCCGTCCCGTCTACTTCGAACGCCCGTCGGGCGCCGCGGAGGCCGTCCAGGAGATCCAGCGCCACGGCCGCAACGAGTTCGTGGCCACTGTCGGCCTGCGCGTCGAACCGGGCTCGAAAGGCTCCGGCGTCGGCTACCGGCTGGAGGTCGATCTCGGGTCGCTGCCGCTGGCGTTCCACCGGGCGATCGAGGAGAGCGTGCGCCTGGCGCTGCGCGAGGGCCCGCACGGCTGGCCGGTCACCGATGTCGTGGTCACGCTGACCAGGACCGGATACGACTCTCCCGTCACGGTCGCGGCCGACTTCCGCGGCCGCACGCCGATCGTGCTCATGCGCGCGCTGCGCCTGGCGGGCACGACCGTGTACGAGCCGTGCCACCGCTTCGAGCTGGAGGTGCCGCTGGAGGCGTTCAGCGCGGTCACCGCCGGGCTCGCGGCGCTGGGCGGCGAGGTACGCGACGCCCGGCACCGCGACGACACCTGGATGCTGGAGGGCGAGATCCCGGCGGCCTCGGTGCACGAGTTCGAGCGGCGGCTGCCGGGGCTGTCGCACGGCGAAGGGGTGTGGTGGTCCACGCCCGCCGGAGACCGGAGCACCCGATAGGCGGTATGTCGGGTTTCAGCGATAGATGGGTATTAAGAGGCACAGTGCACCATTCGGGGGCACACGTCCGTACAGGGGGGATTCCCATGGCAGACACGAAGAAGAAACCCGCCGCGAAGTCCGGCAAGTCCAAGAAGCAGGCCATCAAGACCAGCAGGCAGGCCAAGGAGACCAAGAGGGAGACGCCACGGAAGACGTCCACGGACGAGGAATGACCCCTCCCGCCTGCCCGGCCGGACGGCTGGGCGGCAGCGGTGACTCGTCTGACCCGAGTGACATGATCTGACAGCCGGGGGCCTCGCGCTCCCGGCTGTCGATTCGATCGTGGAGCTGCCCTCATGTCGGCCTACCTGCGCTTCCCCGCTGTCTTCCAGGACGTGGTCGTCTTCGCCGCCGAGGACGACCTGTGGATGGTGTCCGCCCAGGGCGGACGGGCCTTCCGGCTGACCGCCGGGCTCGCCGAGGCGGGCTATCCACGCATCTCGCCGCGCGGCGACCGGCTCGCGTTCGTCGGGCGCGAGGAGGGCCCGGAAGAGGTGTACGTCATGCCGTCCGGCGGCGGCGCGGCCCGCCGGGTCACCTTCCACGGCGCCCGCTGCACGGTCACCGGCTGGGACCCCGAAGGGCGCATCCTCTACGCCAGCGACGCCGCCCAGCCGTTCGAGGGCCGCAAATGGCTGCACCGCGTCGCGCCGGGCGGCGTCCCGGAGCGGCTCCCGTACGGACCGGCCAACTCGATCGCGTACGGCCCAGAAGGCATGATCGTGCTCGGCCGCAACACCGCCGACCCCGCGCGGTGGAAGCGCTACCGCGGCGGCACGGTCGGCGACCTGTGGATCGACCCGCGCGGCGACGGCGAGTTCCGCCGGCTGATCAGGCTGCCGGGAAACCTGGCCTCGCCCTGCTGGAGCGGCGGCCGGGTGTGCTTCATCTCCGACCACGAAGGCGTCGGCAACGTCTACTCCTGCACCCCCGACGGCCAGGACCTGCGCAAGCACACCCACCACGACGACTACTACGCGCGCAACCTGTCCGGCGACGGGCACCGGCTGGTCTACCACGCGGGCGCCGACCTCTACCTGCTCGAGCCCGGTGAGCCGGCGCGCCGGCTCGACGTGTCGCTGGCCAGCTCCAGGACCCAGCGCAACCGCAGGTTCGTCGATCCCGCCGATTACCTCGACAGCGCCACGCTCAGCCCCGACGGCAGCGCGCTGGCCGTCACCGCGCGCGGCAAGGCGTACGCGATGGCCGACTGGGAGGGGCCCGTGCAGCAGTACGGCTCGCCCGACGGCGTCCGCTACCGGTTCCTGACCTGGCTCAACGACGGCGCCCGGCTCATCGCGGCGGCCAGCGACGACGGCGACGAGGAGCGCCTGGTCATCCTCGAGGGCCACGAGGGCGGGGGCGGCACGGAGGTGGCCAGGCTGGGCCGGGTCAACGCCCTCGTCCCCGACCCGGCGCACGACCGGGTGGCCGTCGTCAACCACCGCCACGAGCTGCACCTGCTCGACCTGGCCACCGGCCGGTCGGACCTGGTCGAGGCCAACCCGCACGGCGCGCCGGAGGACCCGGCCTGGTCGCACGACGGGCGGTGGCTGGCCTACACAAGCCCGCTCAGCCCGCGCTCCAGCGCGATCAAGCTGTACCACCCCGAGTCGGGGCGGACGGTGCAGGCCACCGAGCCGGTGCTGAAGGACTCGATGCCGGCGTTCGACCCGGAGGGCCGCTACCTCTACTTCATCGGCCAGCGGACCTTCTCGCCCGTCTACGACCAGCTCCAGTTCGACCTGGGCTTCCCGCTCGGCACCCGCCCGTACGCGGTGGCGCTGCGCGCGGACGTGCCTGACCCGTTCGTGCCGGTCCAGCGGCCTCTGGGGGAGAAGGACGAGGACGACTCCGACGAGGAGGAGGAGCCGCTGCGCGTGGACCTGGACGGGCTGTCCCGGCGCGTCACCGCGTTCCCGCTGCCCGAGGGGCGCTACGAGCGGGTGGCCGGGCTCAAGGGCAAGGTGCTGATCCTGACCAGCCCGCTCGAGGGCGAGAACTCCCTGCACCTGTACGACTTCACCACGGGCAAGAACGAGCATTTCGCCGACGGCGTCACCGACTTCGAGCTGGGCCGCGACCACAAGACGCTGCTCTACCGCGCGGACTCCAGGCTGCGCGTGGTCAAGGCGGGCGAGGCGCCCGGCGACGAGGAGGCGCCGGGGCGCGAGAGCGGCTGGATCGACCTGTCACGGATCAAGGTGTCGGTCTGCCCGGAGGCGGAGTGGCGGCAGATGTTCCGCGAGGCGTGGCGGCTGCAGCTGGAGAACTTCTGGACCGAGGACATGGCGGGCGTCGACTGGCCGGCCGTCTACGACCGCTACCGGCCCCTGGTGGAGCGGGTCACGACCCGCGGCGAGTTCTCCGACCTGCTGTGGGAGCTGCACGGAGAGCTCGCCACGAGCCACGCCTTCGAGAGCGGCGGCGAATACCGCCCAGGCCCCGACTACAGCCAGGGCAAGCTGGGCGTTGACTGGGACTACCGCGACGGCGTCTACCACATCCGCTCCATCGTGACCGGTGACCCGTGGGATCCCCAGGCGACCTCGCCGCTGAACCGGCTCGGTCTCGACGTACGTACGGGCGACGCGGTCCTCGCCATCAACGGCGCGCCCATCGGAACGGCCGCCACCCCCAACGAGCGCCTGGTCAACCAGGCCGGCGAGGAGGTCGAGCTGACGCTGCGCCGGGAGGACCGGGTGTTCACGGTCACCGTGCGCACGCTCGCCGACGAGCAGCCGGCCCGCTACCGCGACTGGGTGAACCTCAACCGCGCCGAGTGCCACCGGCGCTCCGGCGGGCGCGTGGGCTATCTGCACGTGCCCGACATGGGGGCCGAGGGGTTCGGGGAGTTCCACCGGGGGTTCCTGGCCGAGTACGGCCGCCAGGCGCTCATCGTGGACGTGCGCTTCAACGGCGGCGGCCACGTCTCGGCGCTGCTGCTGGAGAAGCTGGCCAGGCGGCGGCTCGGCTACGACTACCCGCGCTGGGGCGACCCGGAGCCGTACCCGCCGGAGTCGCCGCGCGGGCCGCTCGTGGCGATCACCAACGAGTGGGCGGGCTCCGACGGCGACATCTTCAGCCACACCTTCAAGGTGCTGAAGCTGGGCCCGCTGGTCGGCAGGCGCACCTGGGGCGGCGTCATCGGCATCTGGCCGCGCCACCAGCTCGCCGACGGCACGGTGACGACGCAGCCGGAGTTCTCCTTCGCCTTCGACGACGTCGGCTGGCAGGTCGAGAACTACGGCACCGATCCCGACATCGAGGTCGACATCACCCCGCAGGACTACGCCAGAGGCGTGGACACGCAGCTGGAGCGGGCCATCGACGTCGCGCTCGACCTGCTCACCGAACGGCCGCCGCACACTCCTGATCCCCGGCATAGGCCGCGCATGCAACCTTAGGGACATTGCAAGCGTCTAAAGATCATAGGTGGGGTTAGCACATAGGGGATGAACAAGTGCACTCTGCCGAAGCGGGACAATAAGCCGGTGGTGGGGCTCCTTGCCGCCGGCCACCTGTGTTGGGACTTCTTCCGGCGATAAAAGGGGATTTGTCAGGTGCGCGCACTTGCACGCAAGGGAAAGTCGGCTATGCGCCGGCTATATCGGGGGTACAACCGGCGCAAGGCGCAGAACGCGCCCCCGCCGTCCACCGGGCAGGTCCGCATCCTGCTCCTGCACGCCTACGGAATGGGCGGGACGATCAGGACCGTGTTCAACCTGGCCAGCTATCTGGCCAAGGAGCACGACGTCGAGATCGTGAGCATCTTGAAGGAGGCCGAGGAGCCGTTCTTCCCCATCGACCCGCGGGTGAAGTTCCGCTTCATCGACGACCGGCTCAACCCCAGTCCCGACCCGCTGCGCGCGATGCTGTCGAAGATGCCGAGCCGGCTCATCCCCAAGGACGAGACCGCGTACCACCGCTTCAACCTGTGGACCGACCTCAAGCTGGCCCGCTACATCCGCTCGCTCGACACCGGCGTGCTGATGGCCACCCGGCCGGGGCTCAACCTGGTGATGGCCCAGCTCGCGCAGCCGGGCGTCATCACGATCGGGCAGGAGCACGTGGCGCTGCGCACCCAGGCCGAGTCGATGCAGGAGCTCATCAAGTGGCGCTACCGCCGCCTCGACGCCCTGGTCACGCTCACCAAGGCCGACCTGCGCGACTACCGCCAGACGCTGCCGAAGAAGCCGCGCAGGCTGGCCCGCATCCCCAACGCGGTGCCGCCGATGAACGGTGACGTGTCCAAACTGGACGCCAAGGTCGCCGTCGCGGTCGGCAGGATGACCCGCATCAAGGGCTTCCACCGCCTCATCACCGCCTGGGAGACGGTCGCCGCCGCCCATCCCGACTGGAAGCTGCGCATCTACGGCGCCGGGCCGCAGGAGGAGAACCTCGCCCAGCAGATCAGGGAGGCGGGGCTGGAGGACAAGGTCGAGCTGCCCGGGCCCACCTCCGACGTGGGGGCCGAGCTGGAGAAGGCGTCGATCTTCGTGCTGAGCTCCCGGCACGAGGGCTTCCCGATGACGATCCTGGAGGCCATGGGCAAGGGGCTGGCGATCGTCAGCTTCAACAGCCCGCACGGGCCCAAGGAGATGATCACGCACGAGGTCGACGGGCTGCTGGTCAAGCCGCGTACCAATGCGAACCTGGCGGAATCGATCATCCGGGTGATCGAGGACGAGCAGCTGCGGCGCAGCCTGGCGGCGGGGGCGCTGGAGACGGCGCGTACGTATGACGTGGATGCGGTCGGGGAGCAGTGGGACGCGCTGCTGGCGGAGCTGCTGGCCCGGCGCGACGGCACTTACGTCCCCCCGGAGCGCCCGGCCACCGAGCCGCCGTCGCCGTCGCCGGACGGCGCCGCTTCTGCGGGACCGGACGGCGACGCCACCCGCGCGTCGGGACGGGACGGCGATGCCACCTCCGCGCCGCGATCGGGCGAGGCCGCGGTGACCGCGCCGGGACGGAGTGAGCAGCCGAGCCCGGCTCGTCCGTCCGATGCCATGCCCCCGTGCCCGTGACCTGCACCGGCTCCGCAGCCGCGAAATGATCGGCGCACTGAGACGGGATGACAGGTGCGCTCGGGGATCCACGATGACGGGCGCGCCTGGAGGCCATGATCGGCGGGCTCAGACGCCGGACCCCGTGAGCTCCACCGGTTCGGCGATGACATCGACGAGGGCGCCGTTCCGGTAGACGGTGATCGGCAGTGGCCGGCCGATCGCGTCGGAGAACATCAGCCGCTGCAGGCTCTGCGCGTCGCCCACCGGGCTGCGGCCCGCGCTCAACACCAGGTCGCCGGCGCGCAGCCCGGCCTGGTGAGCGGGCGAGCCCGGCACCACCTCCATCACGCGCAGCGCTCCCGCCTGCCCGGTCCGCCGCCGCAACGGCTCGGGCAGCGGTGCGGGGGAGGTGACCAGCCCGAGGAACGCCCGCCTCACCCGGCCGTCCCTGATCAGGGCGGCGATGATGGAACGGGTGGTGCTGTTCACCGGCACGGCGAGCCCCACGCCCACCCCGGCCACCGCCGTGTTGATCCCGACCACCTGTGCCCGGGAGTCGGCCAGCGCGCCGCCGGAGTTACCCGGGTTGAGCGCGGCGTCGGTCTGGATCACGTCCTCGATGAGCCGTACGGCCGAGCCGCTGCGCGCGGGCAACGACCGCCCCAGCCCCGACACCACTCCGGCCGTCACCGACCCGGCCAGCCCGAGCGGATTGCCCACGGCCACCACGAGCTGGCCCACGACCAGTTCGTCACTGTCGCCCAGCGTGGCGGGCTCGGGCGTGGCCGTCTGCACCCTGATCACCGCCAGGTCCGACAGCGGATCCCGCCCCACCACGGTGAAATCACCCGAACTCCCGTCGGCGAACGCGACGGTGCCGGCACGGGAGGACCCGACCACGTGCGCGTTGGTCAGCAGGAAGCTCGGCGAGCCGTGGGTGTAGTCCTTCGCCGGGGAGAAGTCGCTTGCCGAGATGACGACCGCCGAACCGCTGCCCTGGTTGGTGCGGACGCTGGCGACCTTCGGCAGCAGCTCCGCGGCAACGGTGGACACGATCTGGGAGTACGAGTCGAGGGGCTCAGCCATGGACGGCTCCCGAACGAGAAGGGGATTACGTGATTACACCGTAACTCTCGCTAGGCCGATTCACGCCAAGTTGCCGGCACCTCGTCGATGGGCTGGTCGAGCACGTACAGGCCTCGTGATCCCAGCGCCCGAGAGCAACCTCGCCGCCATCCGGCCGTGGTCGGGTGCTTCTGGGAGGCCTGCCTGTTGTGGTCCGCTGCCGCCGTGCGTCCTGGCTGTTGTGGTCCGGTGCCGGCGGGCGTCCTGCCGGGTCGTCGGGATCCATCGCGCGGCCATCCGGCCGTCGTCAGGACCCGCCGCGCGGCCATCCGGTCGATGGCACGTGTGCGGCGGGAGGGCGTCAGAGCAGGCGTAGCTGCTCCGGCCGGCTCTCGACGGGCGTGGGACGGGGCGGGAGGCGGCGGGCCATGGCGGGGGTGGCGCGGCCGACGCCATGGCGTTCGGCCAGCTCCTTGACCAGGCCGGTCACGCGCTCCTGGTACGACTTCGGAGCGTACGAGCCCCGCCCGTACAGCTCCAGATAGCGGGGCACCAGGCGCGGATGCTCGTGCGACAGCCACCTCAGCCACCACTCCCGCGCCCCCGGCCGCAGGTGGAGCACGATCGGGGCGACGTGGGTGGCGCCGGAGGCGGCGATCTCCTTGACGGTGGCCTCCAGCTGGGCGGGGGAGTCGGTGAGATACGGGAGGATCGGGGCCATCAGGACACCGCAGGCGATTCCGTTGTCGTTGAGCGTCGCGCATGTCTCGAGCCGTCTGCTCGGGTGGGGAGTGCCCGGCTCCACCGCGCGCCATATCGCCGGGTCGACGAAGCCGGCGGACACGCTGGTGCTCACCTCTGTGACGTCGGCCGCCTCCGTCAGCAGGTCGAGGTCCCGGAGAATCAGCGTGCCCTTGGTCAGGATGGAGAACGGGTTGCGGGCGTCGCGCAACGCGGACAGGATGCCGCGCATCAGCCTGTAGCGGCCCTCCGCGCGCTGGTAGCAGTCGACGTTCGTGCCCATGGCGACGTGGTGGCCACCCCAGCGGGGCGAGGCCAGCTCCTTGCGGGCCAACTCGGCGGCGTTGACCTTGACGACGATTTTCGAGTCGAAGTCCGCACCGGCATCAAAATCTAGATACTCGTGCGTCTTTCGGGCAAAACAGTAAATGCAGCGATGAGTGCACCCACGATAGGGGTTGATCGTGTATTCGAACGGGACCCGGCTCGCCCCCGGGACCCGGTTGATGAGGGATCTGGCCTGGATCTCGTAGAAGGTCATCCCCTTGAACTCGGGCGTGTCGAAGGTGCGGGTGACCGCACCGCGAGCGAACAGCGGCACGGCCGGTTCGTCCCGGCCGGCCCCGGCCAGGCGCAGGTTGTCCCAGCGCATGGCATGATTAGAACAAAGGTTCGAGCTTGATCGCAAACCGAAAAGAGGTTGCAATTACCTGGTCAGCTGGGGGCTAATGATCTTCAGGGTTGGGCAGAAAGACGTCGCAGAGCTTGCGTTCGGGAGGTGTGCACCTATGGCCTGGTCGCAGGACGAGGAGCGGATGCTCGCCCAGATCGAGCAGCACCTCGTCGACGACGATCCGCGACTCGTCGCACGGCTGGAGTCGTTCAACGAGCGCGTGCGCCGTAGCGAGGAGAAGGCTCAGGCCAAGGAGCAGCGAGTCCGCCGGCCCCGGCCGCGCCGCTCGACGGTCATCATCCTGATCAGCTGGCTGCTCATCGCCACGCTGGTCGCCACGCTTCTGATCATGGTTCTTCGTCACGAGGCCGCCGCCGCACTGGCTCTGGCCGCCGCCTTCTGACCACCCACCCCGTCTCAGCCCGGCCCCTCCCTCCCTGGCCGGCCACCCCCGCCCAACTCCCGGCCCACCTCGACCTGGCCGGGTCCCCTTCGCCACTGGTTTGTTCTGAGCGGCATGACCCCAACATGCGCCCGATCCAGATCGTGCCGCGCGACGCCGCCTGACGAAAGCAGATAACCGCGGCCGACCGGGCGCGGCCTGACGGCCCTGTTCTGGACTCGCCTGAACCGGTACGGGCGCCTCGAGCCCCGGCATGGGCTGTCACCTGGCATTGGACGGCGTTCCGGTAGGCCCGCCCGGCCTGATGCTCGGAGGCCACTGACGCTTCGAGGCCACTGAGGCCCCGAGGGGCGTGACGCGCTGCGGAGGTGTGGCGCTCTGGAGGTGTGGCGCTCCAGGGATGTGGCGCTCCGGGGGTGTGGTGTGCTCTGGGGTCTTGGCGTTCCGCGGTCTCCTCGTTCCGCGGTCTTGATGCTCTGCGGCCTGGTCGAGACCGATCTGGCCGGTTGCGTTCTGGAGCGGACGGTGAGGTCGGCGCGTCTCCTGACATTGCGCGGGGCTGTGTCGTCGTACCGATGAACCGAAACGCGAAGGAAGTGAACCGGTCATGGAACCCGTGAACGTCGCCGTCATCTACTACAGCGCCACCGGCACCGTGCATGCCTTGGCCCAAGCCGCCGCCGAGGGCGCGGAGAAGGCCGGAGCTCATGTGCGACTGCGCAAGGTCGCCGAAACGGCCCCACCCGCGGCGATCAGCGCCAATCCGGCCTGGGGCCAACACCTGCAGGACACCGCCGACATCGCCGAGGCCGGCCACGACGACCTGGTCTGGGCCGACGCGGTGCTCTTCGGCACCCCCACCCGCTTCGGCAACCCGGCCGGCCAGCTCAGGCAGTTCATCGACACCACCGGCCCCCTGTGGTACCAGGGCCAGCTCGCGGACAAGGTGTACTCGGCTTTCACCGCCTCCAACACCGCCCACGGCGGACAGGAATCCACCATCCTGGCGCTGGGGAACACCTTCTACCACTGGGGCGGCATCATCGTGCCCCCCGGCTACACCGACCCCATCCAGTTCCAGTCAGGCAATCCCTACGGCACCTCCCACGTGGCCGGCGAGGGCGCACCCGGTGAGGTGGCGCTGCAGGCGGCCCGCCACCAGGCCCGCCGCGTCGTCGACACCGCGGCCTTGCTCAAGGCCGGCCGCTCCGCCTGATCCACCAGGGAACACCCACATTTTCTTGAACGGAGGATGCGATGACTTCACACGATTCCGAGGTCAGGGCGCTCTTGGACAGCCGGGTCGATGCCTGCCAGACAAAGGACATTGACCGGCTCATGTCACATTATTCTTCCGACATCGTTTATTACGATGCCGTTCCCCCTCTCCAGTTCGCGGGGGCCGATGAAGTCCGCGGCAACTTCGTACGCTGGTTCGACGAGTACGACGGCCCCATCAGTCTGGAAACGCACGACGTCACCATCGCAACGAGTGGGGATGTCGCGTTCGCCCACATGCTTCACCTGGACAGTGGAACGCGAAAGAACGGGCTTCAAAGCGCTATATGGGTACGTTCGACCGTTTGTCTCCGGCGGACACACGGCAAGTGGCTGATCACGCACGAACATATCTCCGTGCCGATCAACCCGCAGAACCTGCACGCTTGGTTCCCGCCGGGGTATGAGCCGGCCTGACCGGCATCCGCCTGCTCGACGTTGCCTGGACGTCGCCGCTCAGCGTGCACCGCCGGCCGGCCGATGTCCGCCGGGCCGAACGCCGCCCGCCGGGCCGAACGCCGCCCGCTGCCGTCGCTGTGCGGCACGGCCATGATGTTTACTATGCGGCGATGTGTTCCGGACGGACGCCCATGCCGATGAAGCGGCCCGCGAGGTGGCGCAGCGGCGGCAGTGCCCGGAATGCTGTGAAGAGCGGCGGCACGTGCTGTGTCGTGTCGTCGCCCAGGTCCTTGGGATAGAGGTCCCGCAGGATTCCGAGCTGAAAGGCCTGGGTCACCCTCGCGGCGCGCTCCCTGCGCGACTGAACCCGGGCCAGATCGGCTCGGTCGGGGATGCCGCCCCGGGTGAGAACAGGGCTCAGCAGGTTGGCGGTGGCCACCGCGTCCTGTACCGCCAGGTTGATGCCCACGCCGCCGGCGGGCGACATGGCGTGGGCGGCGTCGCCGATGCACAGCAGTCCTGGCCGGTGCCACTGGGGCAGCCGGTCCACTCGGACGGTGAGATGGTGCACCGCCTCCCAGTCGTCGATCCGTTGGACGCGGTCGCGCAGGGCGGGGGCCAGAGCCGCAACCCGTTCCCGGAACACCGGCAGTCCGGCGGTCTTGAGCTCGTCGAACGCGGCCGCCGGGATCGCATAGGCGATCTGCCAGTAGTCGCCGCGGTCGATGGAGATCAAGGCTCCCTTGCCGCCCTGGAAGAAGGGCACCCGATCCCGTGCCTGACGGGGCAGGCGGAACCACAGCACGTCCATGGGTGGCGAGTCGCTCACAGGCACCAGGCCCGCCCGCGCACGTACGGTGGAGTGGCGGCCGTCCGCCCCGATCACCAGATCGGCCCACACTTCCAAGGGGCCGTTCTCGGTGTCCGCCAGGACGCCGGTTACGCGTTCCTGCTCGGTAAGGAGTTCCGTCGCCTGGGCTCGGCGCAGGAGGCGGAAGGAGGGGAAGGCCGCGGCCTTGCCGGCCAGGAAGTCGAGCACATCCCACTGGGGCATGAACGCGATGTAGGGGCAGCGCACCTTCAACCGGGTGAAGTCGGCGAAGGTGACGTCCTGGCCGCCCATGTTGACCGTCACGTGGGGCATCTTGGTGTGCGGGAGGCTGAGGAACTCCTCGATCCACCCCAGTTCGGCGATCAGTTCCAGGGTGGAGGGGTGGACGGTGTCGCCGCGGAAGTCGCGCAGGAAGTCCGCATGCTTCTCCAGCACGATCACCTCCACGCCCTGGCGGGCCAGCAGCATCCCGGCCATCATTCCCGCTGGGCCGCCCCCGACGACACAACACTGTGCACGCATTGTCATCCCTCTTCCGGAAACAGCAGCCCGACCAGGGCCGCGATGTTGATGGGAGTGCCCAGCCGCCGGTTGACGGCCACGGTGGCGAACAGGGTTCTGGCCGCCGTGGCGGTGTCGTGTGCGCGAAGCTCACCGGCGGCGACCCGCTCGGCCAGGAAGTCACCGATCAGCCGCTGGCCCTCGCTCACCAGCGCCGCCAGCGGCGCACGGGCCTGGGCGGCACTGAAGAACACCGCCATCAGGTCGGCGTGCCCGGCCAGCAACCTGTCGAAGGACTCCAGCAGCTCTGTCAGCACTTCGGTGGCCGGTCGGAGATCGTTCGGCTCAGTCCGCAATTCCCGCAGCCGGGGCAGGAAGCCTCGCTCCGACAGCAGCGTCTCCACCATCGCCTCTTTGCTGTCGAAGTAGCGATACAGCAGGCCAGGAGTGACACCGGCCGCCTGCGCCACCTCCTTGACGGTGGCGCCGTCGACGCCCTTGTCGGCGAACACCCTCAGGGCCGCGTCCAGCAGCTGCTCCCGGCGCCACACCGCCTGCTCGCTTCGCGTCCTGACCATCGCCCCTACCTCGTTGAGTAAACGTTTATTCAACGTACCACGCGTTCTCCGTCCGCGGCGACGGCTCGGCCGGAGGTGGGGACGGTGAGGGTTTCTGCCAAGTGGCGATCTTGTGCCGCTGTGGCAGGGAGTGAGCGGCCACGATCGCCTGCTCCCGCTCGAGAGGGAGCCGGATGGCTGAGGCCGAGCAGCTGAGCGCCTCGTTCGAAGGGATCCGAAGGCGAGGGCGACGGCGAAGCGGCGCAGGCCGATGGTCGACTTCTGCTCGTCGACGGCATGGCCGCGGCGCTGACCTCCTCGAGTTCGGCGCGCAGGGCCGTGCGGTCGGCATGGTGTTGACGGGACGCGGCTGCAGGCGCTCCGGCGGGAGCTCGTCGACCTCTTCAGGGTCGCCCCGCGAGGATGGCCTCGCAGAGCCCGGTCGTCCAGGAAGCGCCGCCCCTCGAGCCGCCCGGCGACGACGCGCCGCACGCGGCCGCCTGCCACTTCCCGCTCCAGGAGGCGGCCATCGGCCGAGGCCGCTGCGGCGCGTTGGCCCGTGCGTTGGCCCGTGCGACACCACAGGTGCTGCGCGGCTGGCCCGTGCGATGGCCCGTGCGATGCGGTCGCGTGATGGCCTGCGCTTGGTCAGGGGTGTCGCGCGGTGGGCCGTTGCGGAACGGGCGCGCGGCCTCGGCTCACGCGGCCTCGGCTCACGAGGCCGCGGCGTCCCGGCCCTCGATGCGCACCGTCGGCTCATGCCGTACCGGGAAATTCACGGAACTGGCGATGAAGCACGCGTGATGCGCGTCTTCGTGCAGCTTGACGGCGGCATCCACCATGTCGGGCGACGCCACGGTGACCACCGGGCGCAGCACCGCCTCGGTGAAGTGCCCGCCGTCGGCCGTCTCGGCCATGGTGCCGACCGCGTTGTCGATGTACTCGGTGACGACGACGCCCGCGACCGCGCACTTGTGCAGATACGAGAGCATGTGGCACTGCGAGAGCGCGCCGACCAGCAGCTGCTCCGGGTTCCAGCGCGAGGGGTCGCCGCGGAAGGCGGGGTCGGAGCTGGCCGCGATGGAGGGCGGGCCCTCGGCGGTCAGCTCGTGCTCGCGGCCGTAGTCGCGGTAGCCGCTGGTGCCGGTGCCCTTGTTGCCGGTCCAGGTCACGACGACCGGATAGGTGTGCTGGCGGGTCATGCTCGCTCCTCCTGGCTGGTGGTGGTACGGGTGTCGAGTACGTGGGCGCGGGCCACCCTGGCGGCTTCGTCCGCCCGGCCGAGGACGATCGCGGCCACGAGCTCCTCGTGCTGCCCCGAGACGTGTGCGGGCCGTGACGGCGGTGCGAGTGACCGCAAGGTGGACACCTGGATCTGGTCCCAGATCCGTTCCAGCGCGTGCAGCGCCATCGAGTTGGCCGCCAGCTCCGCGATCAGGCGGTGGAACCGGCGGTTGAGCAGCACGGCCTCGGCGAACCGCCCCTCGGCGGTGGCGGTGGCCGTCTCGGTCGTGAGGTCACGGAGCGCGGCGAGGTCGGCGGGGGCGATGCGGCCCTCGCGCTGGCGGGTGGCGGCCAGCTCGGCGGTGAGCGCCTCCAGCGCCGCCCGTACCTGATAGGCCTCCTCCAGGTCGCCGCGCTCCAGCGACACGACCACGACGCCGCGCCCGGACGGCCGCACGAGCCCGTCGGCGGCGAGCGCTCGCAGCGCCTCCCGCACGGGGGTCCGGCTCATCTCCAGAGCGGCGGCGACCTCCATCTCGGTCAGCCGCGCTCCCGGCGGGTAGGTGCCGTCGAGGATCAACTCCCGCAGCCGGCTCCGCGCCACATCGGTCTGCATGCCGCCAAGGGTAGCGGTCGGTATGCATTGCATGCAATGGATGCAATGCATACCGCAGGAGGTCCCCGGGCAGGCGCGGCCATGTTCCGGCTAACCCCCCTTGTCGTAAGATCAGGCGACTTCGTGAGGGTGGGTAGGGCTGTGGACATCCGAGTGCTGGGCCCGCTGGAGATCGTCGGCGACGACGGGCGGTCGTGTCAGATCGGTTCACTGAAGCTGCGGGCGCTGGTGAGCATGCTGGTGCTGGCGGAGGGCCGGCCGGTGGCCCCGGCCACGTTGATCGACCGGTTGTGGGGCGAGGAGCCGCCGGCCGAGGCGCAGGCGTCGCTGCACTCGTACGTGTCCAACCTGCGCCGCCTGCTGGAGCCGGGACGCCCGGCCAGGGGGCAGAGCCGCTTGCTGACGTTCGGGCCGGTGGGCTACACGCTGGCGATCGATCAGGAACAGGTGGACACGACGCGTTTCCTGCGCCTGGTCGGGCAGGCCGAGCAGGCGGCCGGGCCGGCCGAGGCGGAGCGGCTGGCGGGTGAGGCGCTGGCGCTGTGGCGCGGGGAGCCGTACCACGACCTGGGCGATCAGGCGTACGTGGCCGCCGTCAGGGCGCGGCTCACCGAGGCCAGGGAGCGGGCCCGCGAGCTGCGGGTGAGCGCGGTCATCCAGCAGGACCGCCACCGCGAGTTGCTGGGCGAGCTGGAGGCCCTGACGTACGAGCACCCGCTGCGCGAACGGCTGTGGGCGCTGCGGGCGCTGGCGCTCTACCGGTGCGGCCGCCAGGGCGAGGCACTGGAGACGCTGCGCACGGCGCGCCGGATCCTGGCCGAGGAACTCGGCATCGACCCGGGCGAAGAGCTGCGCGCGCTGGAACGTGACATCCTCGGCCAATCACCGGCCCTGCTCCCGCACCGGCCGCCGCTCGAGTCGCAGGTGGCCGAGCCGCAGGTCGCCGGGCGGGGCATCACGGGCCGGCAGGAGGAGCTGGCCGCGCTGGACGGGCTGCTGAAAGCGGCGGCGGCGGGCCGGCCCGGGTTCTCGCTGATCACGGGGGAGCCGGGGATCGGCAAGACCCGGCTGGCCGAGGAGCTGGTGAGCCGGGCCCATGCCCGGGGTTTCACGGTCGCGGTGGGGCGGTGCGCGGCGACGGAGGGCGCGCCGGCGTTCTGGCCGTGGGTGACGGTGCTGGAGCGGCTGGCCGACACGCTGCCGCCCCTGCCCGACGACGTGCGCGCGAACCTGCCCGGGGTCGGCTCCGCGACCGGGACCGACCCCGAGGGCGCGAGGTTCCGGACCTACGAGGCGGCGGCGCGGGCGCTGACCGCGGGCAGGCAGCCGGTGCTGGTGGTGCTGGACGACCTGCACTGGGCGGACCGGTCCTCGCTGCGGCTGCTGAGCTACCTGGCCCAGTATGTGCTTGACGGCACGCTGGCCGTGGTGGGCACGGCACGCGACTGGCCGCAGCCGGAGGGCGCGCTGGCCGAGACGTTCGAGGCGCTGGCGCGCCGGCAGGCGGTGCGGCTGCCGCTGTCCGGCCTTTCGGCGTCCGATCTGGCCGAGCTGACCCCGGCGGGCACGGACGTGCACGCGCTCAGGGACCGCACGAACGGCAACCCGTTCTTTGTCACGGAGCTGATGCGTTACCTGGAGGCCGGATCGCCGGGCCGCGGCACGCTGCCGCTGGGCGTCCGGGACGTCGTGCTCGGCCGGGTGAACCGGCTGCCCGAGCCGTCCGCCGAGTTGTTACGGGTGGCGGCCGTGGCCGGGCGGGAGTTCGACGTGGCGATCGTGGCCGAGGCCGCCGGGCTCGACCTGGAGGCGGCGCTGGACCGGCTGGAGCCGGCCATGGCGGCCGACCTGGTCGCGGAGGGGCGGCCCGGCCGGTTCCTGTTCGTGCACGCGCTGGTGCAGGAGGCGCTCACCGAGGTGGTGCCGGTGCTGCGCCGGGCCCGGCTGCACGCCGCCGTGGCCGCCGCGATCGAGTCGCGTACCGGCGGCTCGGCCTCCGACCGGCTGGCCGCCGCCGCCCACCACTGGTTCGAGGCGATTCCCGCGGGCCACACCGCGCGTGCCTGGCGGGCGGCGTGGCGGGCGGCCGAGGAGGCCAAGCGGCTGCGCGCGTACGACGCGGCCCTCGAGCTGCTGGAGCGGGCCGAGCGGGTGGCCGAGGACGACCTGGAGCTGGGCGAGGCCGAGCGGATGGACCTGCTGTTCACGCTGGCCGAGGCCAGGTTCGGGGCGGGCGACTCGGTGGGGCAGGAGGCCGGGCTGACGCGGATCCGCCGCCTGGCCAAGCAGGCGGGCGACCGGCGGCGCTGGATCGAGGCCGCGACCGGGTACGGCGGTCGCATCCTGCAACCCTGGAAGATCTACGGCGACTACGACGCCGACCTGCTGGCGGACCTGATGGAGCTGGCCGCCGACGAGGGGCTGGAGCCGTCCGCCCGGGCCCGGGTGCTGGCCTGTCTGGCCCTCCAGTCGTACTACCAGCCGGGTCGGGACCCGGCGGAGCGGGACCGGTGGAGCGCCGAGGCGGCGCGGCTGGCCCGCCAGGAGAACGACGCGACGCTGCTGGGCCGCGTGCTGTTCGCCCGCTACTACGCGCTGCTCGACCCGGACTCGGTGCACCAGCGGCTGGAGGCGGGCGAGGAGATGGCCCGCGCCGGGTTGGAGGCGGGCGACGACGAACTGCGCACGATCGGGCTCACCTGCCAGGGCGGCACGCTGCTGGAGCTGTGCCGGGTGCGGGAGGCCCTGGACGTGCTGGCCGAGGCGGAGCGGCTGATCGGCCGCACGCACATGCCGTACCTGCGCATCATGCTGAACTGGCTGCGGCTCGGCGTCCTCGCGGGCCGCGGCGACCTGGAGGCGGCCGAGACGCTGCTCGCGGCCACCGTCGCCGAGCATCGGGCCACCTCCATGTGGGGGCTGGAGTCGAGCATGGCGGGCGCCACGTACCAGGTCGCGCTCATGCGCCTGCGCCACGGGGCGGGGGACGCGATGCAGCCGCCGCAGGACGTCTCGCACGATCAGCTCGCTCAGTTCAACCTGGACGGGTACGCCCACTACCTGGTGGTCAGCGGCCGGCTGGAGGAGGCGCGGCAGGCGCTCGGGCCGTGGGAGCGGCGACCGCCGATCCCACGCACCTTCGTCTATCTGTTCTGGCTGGTCGTCCGCTGCGAGGTCTGGGCGGCGCTGGGCGATCGGAAGGCCTGCGCCGACCTGTACGAGGAGGCGTCGCCGTACGCCGACCGGATGGGGATCTCCGGGCTGAGCATGCTGATGTGGCCGGTCAGCCGGTCACTGGCGCAACTGGCCGAGGCCCTGGGCGAGACCGAGGTGGCGCGGCGGCACGCCGAGCGCGCCGAGAGCGTGGAGCGGGAGCTGGGTCACCCCCACAGGTAGGCCATGCGCCGCTGGTAGCGGCCCCTGGCCAGGGTGCTGAGCAGCAGCAGCGGCTTGGGTGACGTCGTGCGCAGATGGGCCTCGACGTCGGCCGGCAGCTCGGAGGTGATCCAGCCGAGCAGCGTGATCAGCTTGCGCAGGCCGTACTGCTTCGTGATCGTCTTGTGCGTCTCCGCGTCCTCCTGCGGCGTGATGTGGGCCATCATCAGCGGGATCCCGTCGGTCTCCTCGTGCGCCAGGTGCGCGCCCAGGGTGTCGGCCAGCGCGCGCAGGGCGACCATGAGCCGCTCGCGTCCCCGCTCGGACGGGCCGGCGTCGAACGCCTGGAAGGCCTCGGTGCTCTCGTTGATCCAGTGGTCGCAGGCCTCGTGCTCGGCCTCCAGCGCGTCGATCGTGCCGATCGCCTGCGGCGCCCGCTCCCGCAGCCTCGGCCAGATCGTCTCGTCCTCGGAGGTGTGGTGATGGTGCAGCACGAACAGCACCCACGCGTGGTGCTCGCGCAGGGCAGTGATGCGCCGGCGGTCGTCGAGGCGGACCCGGCCGATCGTGGTGAGCAGGCGGCCGAGGTCGCGGCGGAAGCCGTAGTGCGCCAGATACATGTTGCTCATGTCGAGCGGCCCCGGCACGGCGGCGGCCTGACCGGGCAGCGTGATCTGCGGCACGTTCGGGTGTTCGGCGGTCCACATGGTCGTACTCCTTCTGCTGTGGAGTGGTCGGCGTCATCGTGGACTCCCGCTCTTGGGCGGCACTGGGAGATCGACGTCAAGAACGGCCCAAGCCCGGACGTGAGCTGATGAAGAAAGGTGGCTCATTCGTAGCGGGCCCGGCGGGCGATCACCTCGAATCCGAGGCCGCGGAAGAGGGCGGCCGAGGCCGGGTTGTTGACGTTGACGTCCAGGAAGACCTCCGTCGCGCCGCGTGCGCGCATGCGGTCCAGCGCGGCGGCCGCCAGCGCCCTCGCGAGGTGGCGCCGCCGCCACGCGGGCACGGCGCCGACCTGGATCAGGAACCCCTCCGCGCACGCCACGAAGCCGGCGGCCCGGCCCGCTTCAAGCGCCACGAGCGAGCAGCCGGGCAGGAACTCGTCGTCGACCAGCCAGTCCACCCATTCCTCCCGCGACCAGCCGGGGAAGCCGGGACGGTCGGCGAAGGACGCGGAGTAGGCCGCGTAGAAGGCCCCTTCGGTGTCCTGCGACCACTCCTCGACCTCCAGCTCCGGCGGGAGGGGGACGGCCGGGAGCGGCCGGGTCAGGTCGCGGCGGTAGACGTCCTCGGCGAACGTCTGCCGGAGCCCGCGCGCGAGGAAGAGCGCGTGGGCCTGCGGGGTCAGCGACTCGGTCTCCAGCCGGACCGGCCCCTTGACCAGCCGGTCGAGCAGGCCGGATCCCAGGCCGCGCCCCCGGTGGTCCGGGTCGACCAGGCCGGTCGCCGCCGAGGCGCCGCCCACGGGACGTACGGCCCCGCAGGCGACCAGGCGGCCATCGGTGAACGCGCCCACCGCCGTCCCCGCCGCGTACCTGCGCTCCAGGAAGGACGGGGACGTGGTCGCCCGGAGCCCGCCGTCGTGCGCCACGCACCGACGGGCGAGCTCGGCGATCGCCGGCATGTCCGCGTGCGACAGCGCGGCCCACTCGATGGTCATCGTCGGCTCCTTCATGTGCAGGTGACCTTGTACGTCATCGGATCGGAGGCCATCATGTCGGGGCTCAATGTGGTCAGCATGCAGGAGGTCCGCAACGTGAGAAAGTCAGAGGGCTGCAAGATCACCCGCTCATGAGAGTCAGAGAGTCGCAAGGCCATCCGCTGTCGTCTCCAGCCGATTCCGTGAGGACGCCGTCCCCGCTCAGCCGGTGACCAGGTCGAACTGCTCCCAGGGGCCGATCGCGGCGCGGTTGGCGATGAGCGGCTGGGCTCCTGCCGACTCGGCGCACACGTACTGGCCATTGGCCTGCGCTTTCAAGCTGATCGAGCCGTTGGGGTTGGTGACCAGCTGGAAGGTCTCCCACGGCCCGATCGCGGTGCGGTTGGCGATGAGCGGCTGCGCGCCTGCCGACTCGGCGCACACGTACATGGCGTTGACATCCGCCTTCAGGGCGACGTTGCCCTGGCCGAGGTCGACGCGCTCGAACCGCTGCCCGGCGCCGGCCGACGTCGCGTCCGCGACCAGCGCGGAGCCGTCGGCGGCCGTCACGTAGCGGCCGTTGGCCCGGGAGCGCAGGGCGATCCCTCCGCCTGTGCCCGGCATGGGAGGGGTCGGCCGGGTGGCCGTGAGCGCGATCTGTCCCTTGAGCATCCGGCCGCCGTCGCCGGTGAGCCGGAGATAGTAGTCGGAGGAGCACGCCGTGCCGTCCTCGTCCAGCGCCAGCATCCCCGAGTCGGTGGGGACCGCCGCCAGGGTCTCCGCCGTCTTGGCGATCTGGTTCCCCTCGTTGAACTCGTCGAACATCGAGATGTAGATGCCCTGGGCGCCCAGCCGGACCATGTTGTAGAACTGGCGCCACATGAAGTCGCCGTGCGCGCGCTGGCGGCTCCTGACGTCGCCGGGCAGCACACAGGGCTGGTAGTCGATGCCGTGCGAGTCGCAGTACGCCTGGTCGGGGAGGTTGATGTCGGTGGCGAAACGGTCGGAGTCGGCGACGTTGCCGATGCGCCCGACCATCCAGGGCGAGAGCATGTCGAGAGCGTTGAAGACCTCGATGAAGCCGGGCCGGCAGTCGTTGATCCCCTGACGCCAGTACGTCGGCACGCCGCCCATCACGTAGCAGCCCTGGGCCTTGAACCAGTTGACGACGTCGAGGCAGGCCGCCGGGTCCGACGGGTGCTTGGGCTCGTTGAACCCGAAGCCCCAGATGCCCACCACCGGCCTGCCGTTCTGCCGGGCGTACATCGGTGAGGCCGTCAGAGCGGACATCTTGGCGGTCCAGTCGGTCTTGATCTCAGGGGCGAAGTTCGTCCAGCCGGAGACGTCGTACATGATGTAGAACTTGCGGCCGTTCGTCTCGGCGGCGCTTCGCACCTTGGCGGCCATCGCGTCGCGGGTCGGGCCCTCGCCGCCGTTGGGGTTGAAGCGCTGCAGGGCGGCGGTGTCGATGTCGTTCTCCCGCATCCAGCGGAAATGCGTGTCGACGACCTGCTGGTCGTAGGAGGAGAACAGCGTGGCCGGCTGCCCGTTGCCGAGGCCGGCGTAGGCCGTCGGGTACCCGGTGGTGAATTCCCGCATGTCGGGCCAGGCCGTGATGGTGGTGTTGCGCGGAGAGGGCGGGTTCGCCATGTCGGCGCTCCAGTGCCACCAGCCGTTGATGGGAGCGCCGTCGCCCTTGCAGGCGAACCAGCCCTGATAGCCCACGGTGATCTTCCCGACGACGTCCCCGGCGGGGCTCGCGGCATCGGCCGCGCTCGTCAGCGCGGACATCAGCTGGGACGACGACACGGCGGCGAGGGCGGACCCCGCCGCCACGGAAGTCATGAACCTGCGGCGGGAGACGGCCATGCGAACTCTCTTTCGGTCACGGGGACATGTCATCGCGACCTGACAGCGGACCGCTTGCGGGCATCGTGGCAGATCTTGAGATGCCTGCGCAATATTCCAGCAGTTATACGGAAATTGGCGACAAAAGGTCGAGAGCTGGAAGGCCGCTCAGGCGGTGGTGAGCTCCGGACCGTCGTCGCCCACGATGACGTCATCCTCGTAGCCCGCGCCCCCGATGGAATGCACCGCGAGCCGTCGCTCCAGGGCCAGGCACATCCCGGCTTCCGCCCGTTCGCCCGCGTGCGGCCCGTCCTCGATGATCCACGGCGGCTCGAACGACAGCCCCAGCCCGTGCCCCCACACCCCGTGCATCTCCGCCTCGGGCAGCCCGTGATGGGCCGCGAAGGCCGACCGTTCGAA
Source organism: Nonomuraea sp. NPDC049695 (assembly GCF_040674955.1). Classification (NCBI taxonomy): domain Bacteria; kingdom Bacillati; phylum Actinomycetota; class Actinomycetes; order Streptosporangiales; family Streptosporangiaceae; genus Nonomuraea; species Nonomuraea sp. NPDC049695. The sequence continues at coordinate 74,884 of NZ_JBFANV010000029.1, forward strand.
CACCTCCTGGCACCGGCGCGCCACCTCGCCGAAGGGCCGGCCGGGCCGCAGCAGGTCGATCCCCGCCAGGACGCTGTCACGCACCGCGTCGAGCAGCCGCCGCTGCTCCGTGGTCGGCTCCTCGCCGACGACCCAGGTACGGGCCAGCTCGAACAGGTAGCCGTGTACCGAGCCGTACAGGTCGATCCTGAGCAGGTCGCCGGCCGCGAGCCGCCGGTCGGCGGAGTAGGGCGCCGGGCCGGAGGCGGCGAACGTGTGGGACTCGGTGCCCGAGGAGATGCCCATGCCGTAGTAGGCGCCGCCCGCCCGGACGATCTCGGCGACGGCGGCCGCCGCCACGTCGGCCTCGGTGGCGCCCGGCTCGGCGGCGTCCCGGGCGGCGGCCATCGCGCGCACGCCCAGCGCCCCGGAGGCGCGCAGCAGGTCCAGCTCGGCCGGGCTCTTGATCCGGCGCGCCTCCCAGGCCAGCTCGTCGGCGCACACCAGCTCGTGCCCGGGCAGCACCGAGCGCAGGCGGCACCACCAGGAGGCGGCCATCGACTCGCAGCCGATCAACGCGACCCTGCCGGGCCGGATCCAGGCCCTGATCTGCTCGGCGAGCGCGTCCACGAGGTCGGCGGCGACCCGCACCTGCGCCATCGGCCGCGGCTCCTGGAGGGCGCCCGCGTCGGTGATCAGCATGGCCGGGACGCGAGCGTGGCCCTCGCCGAAGGCCCAGGTACGCGCCGGGTGGCCCTCGCCGTAGGCCCCGGTACGCGCCGCATGGCCGTTCGACGGCATCGGGGGAGCGTCCACGGGCAGCACGACGGCCGCGTGGCCGCGCGCCCGCCAGTGGCCGGGAACGTCGGGGACGAAGGGCCGGTGCTGGTAGAAGCCCGTGAGGTGGTGGACGTCGGCGTAGCGGTCCTGCGCGGATCCGCCCCTGGACCAGGCCACGACCCCGTGGAACCCCTCGCGCGCGGCCAGCCGCCTCATCGCCTCCTGCCGCGCCGCGTACTCCTCGGCACCGATTCCCCCCACGACCGGCCCCTGCCCAGGACCGGCGCGGGCTCACCTCACGCCGGTCGGCCGACCCCGCACGGCCCATCCCAGTTCAGGAGGCCCGATGGACCTGAGCAGGAGTACGTCACAGGCCCTTGAGGAAGGTCGCCGCCACCGGCGCCGCGACCTTGCCGCCCGCGCCGCCGCCCTCCACGACCACCGCGAACGCCACATCGCCCTTGAACCCCATGAACCACGCGTGGGTGTTCAGGTCGTCGCCGGTGCCGTACTCGGCCGTGCCGGTCTTGCCGTGCGTCCCGGCGGGCAGCCCCGCCGCCTTGGCCGTGCCCTTGGACACCACGGCCGCCATCATCTCGTGCAGCTTCTCCTTGACCCCGTCGGGGAGAGCGTGCTCTTCGGCCTTCTGCTTCAGCGAGGGCACGAGCGTCGGCGGACGCCAGGTGCCGTCGGCGATGGCGGCGGCCACCGAGGCCATCGTCAGCGGGCTGGCCGTGATCCGGCCCTGCCCGAACGCCTCCGAGGCCAGCTCGGCGTCGGACTGGGCCTTGGGGAAGCTGGCCTTGGTGGCCGGCACCCCGATGTTCAGCGGCTGGTTGAAGCCCACGTCCTCGGCCGCTTCGAGCAGCTTGGCGGCGCCCAGCTTCTGCTGGGCCAGCGGCGCGAACGTGGTGTTGCACGAGTGCGCGAACGAGTCGAGGAACGACAGCGACCCGAACGCCTCCTTGTCGGAGTTGCGGATCTTCAGCCCGCCGATGGTCGAGTACATCGGGCACGTCACCATGTCCTGCGGCGACATCCCGGCCGCGAGCAGCCCGATCGCCGTGACCGCCTTGAACGTCGAGCCGGGCGGGTAGCGGCCGTCCAGCGCCCGGTTGAAGCCGCCCTGGTTGTTGACCACGGCCAGGATCTCGCCCGTGGAGGGCTTGATCGCCACCATCGAGGTGGGCTTCTTCATGTCCTTGACCGCGGCCACCGCCGCGGCCTGCGCGTGCGGGTCGAGCGAGGTCTGGACGGGCTTGCCGTCGGAGCCGTCGATGGTCTGCAGCGTCTTGCCGCCGAGCTGGATCTCCGTGGCCGGCGTGCCCGCCAGCTGCTCCTGGAAGGTCTCCTGCAGCCCGCCGCGCCCGACGGCCTGGCCGACCTTGTAGGAGGAACCGAGCTTGGCCACGTCCTTCTTGGTGGCCTTGTCGAGAAAACCGACCAGCTGCTGCACCGATCCGCCGACCGTGCCCGTGTCGATCCGGCCTCCGTCGGCGTCGGTGATCTCGGCCCGGCCGGGCCAGCGCGTCTTGAGCGCGAAGGCGGCGCCGTCGGTCATGGACGGGTGCAGCGTCGAGGGCTTCCAGTCGACCTTCCAGGCCCGGTCGGCGACCATGAGGTCGATCTGGCCCTGGTAGGACCACGTGCCGATGTTCTTGAGCGTCAGGGTCGCGGTGTACGGGGCGCGGGCCCGGTCGTCGGTCTCGGTGATCTTGCCGAGCTGGATCGCGGCGGACTCGACCGCGAGCGCGGTGCGTTGCTGGTCGTACACGCTGAGCTGCTGCGGCTTGGCCAGCAGGGCCGTCATGGCGGCCTTGTCGCCCGCCTGCCACGCGGCGGCGAAGCGCTGCGCCGTCTCGGCGGGCGTGCCCCTCGTGTGCAGCACGTAGTATGCGCCACCGGCCGCGGCCCCCACCGCGAGCACGACTGCGCCGGACACGATCGCGATGGTACGACCCCGCGCCACTACATCCCCCTGTTCCTCGACGACACTAGGACTGGCCGTTGGCCGCTTTGACGCTGGCGGCGTAGGCCGGCACGTACTCCTGGCCGGACAGTTTCTGGATGGCCGCCATGATCTCGTCGGTCACCTGCCGCCGGTCGCGTGCCTTGGTGTGGTCGCCCTCGAACCGCAAGGGCGCCCCGATGGTGATGCCGATCCGCGCGGGCCTCGGCACCTTGGAGCCGACGGGCAGCACCTTCTCGGTGCCGGTGAGCGCCACCGGTAGCACCGGCGCGCCCGTCTTGAGCGCCAGCCAGGCCACTCCGACCTTGCCGCGGTAGAGGCGGCCGTCGGGGGAGCGGGTGCCCTCCGGGTGGATGCCGAACAGCTCGCCCCGCTCCAGCAGTTCGGCGGCGGCGTCGAGCATGGCCTGCGCGGCGTGCGCGCTCTCCCGGTCGATCGGTAGGCTGCCGCCCAGCCGCATGAAGAACCCGGAGACAGGGTTGCCGTCGAAGTACTCGTTCTTGGCGGTGAACGTCACGTGCCGCGGCAGCAGCGCCGGCAGCAGGAACGAGTCGAGCACCGACAGGTGGTTGGCGGCCAGGATCGCCGGACCGCTCCTGGGCACGTGCGCAGCCCCGGAGATGTGCGGCCGGCACATCGCCTGGGCGAGCGGCGCGGCGGCGAACTTGACCACTTCGTACAGCAACGAGCTCTCCTGATCATCGGGCGGTCAGCCACCCCACCATAAAGCAGGCGTCCCGCCCGAGGGGCGGGACGCCTGGGAAAAGCTTTTAGGCCGATGTGGCGGTCGCCTCCTCGGCGAGGTGCACAACACGGCTCCAGCCGAACGGTATTCCGTGAAGGCGGTAATTTGCGGCCCGGGGGACACAGACCACATCGGCCATTCGATGCTAACGGACATCCGGCCATCGCTATTCCATCGGGCCCCAAGAATCGGTCAGGTTCTCGTCCAATGAGGCTGCGCCACGTCGAAGACCCGCTGCTCGCGGCCACGCAGCGCCACCTCGGCAAATTGCCACAAAATTGCCCCCGTCGGCGCGTGGACGACGATGGAGGGCCCCAGCGGCATCTGCAGCAGCTCCCCGTGCCAGCGGGGCACCCCGGGCCGCAGGAACCACTCCAGCGGCACGGCGTGCACCGAGGCCACCTCGCGGAGGTCCGCCACCGGCTCCTGAGTGCCGCCGAACGCCACCACCGGCGTGATCACGAACCCCGAGTCGGTGACGAAGTCGTCGAGCAGCCCGGCCACCTCCACCCCGGCGAGGCCCGTCTCCTCATCGAGCTCGCGCAGCGCCGCGTCCACCGGCCGCTCCCCGTCGTCGAGCCGCCCGCCGGGCAGCGCCCACTGCCCGGGATTGCGGCCGCGTGCGGCCCGCTTGATCAGGACCGTGTACGGGGCGCGCTCGGCGTCCTCCAGCACGCACACGGTGACGGCGGCCCTGCGCACCCCACCGGTCGGCGGGACCTCGCGGCGGTCGAAGGCGGCCAGGCGGGAGGTGATCTGCTCGCGCAGCTCGTCGATGGGGGACAGCACACCTCAAGGATCGCACGGTGCCCCCTGCGGCAGCCGTACCGTGACGCTCAGCCCGCCCTCGGGCCGCGCGACGGCGCCCACCCGGCCGCCGTGCGCGCGCACGATGGCCCGCACGATCGACAGCCCCAGCCCCGCGCCCTTGAAGGAGCGCACCCGGTCGCCCTGGCTCCGGCTGAACGGCTCGAACAGGTCGTCCACCTCGTACGGCGGCACCAGCGGCCCGGTGTTGCGCACCGTGATGAGAGCGTCCCCCTCCTCCTGCCCGAGCGCCAGCCAGACCTCGCCGTCGCGCACGTTGTACTTGATCGCGTTCTCCAGCAGGTTGACCACGCACCGCTCCAGGAACAGCGGATCCCCCTCGACCAGCACCGGGCGCAGGTCCTGGTGCAGGGTGACGGGGCGCTTGCGCGACTGCAGGTCGATCTGCTCCAGCACGGTGCGTACGACCTGCTCCAGGTCCACCCACTTGCGCACGGTGAGCTCCTGCTCCGACTGCGCGAGCAGCAGCAGGCCCTCGATGAGGCGCTCGTAACGCGCGTTGGTCCCCAGCAGCGCCCTGGCCAGCGCCTTGAGGTCCTCCGACGCGGCCGGCTCCTCCAGCGACACCTCCAGCACCGTGCGGTTGATCGCCAGCGGCGTGCGCAGCTCGTGGGAGGCGTTGGCGATGAAGCGCCGCTGCGCGTCGAACACCCGGTGCAGCCGGTCCAGCATCGCGTCGAACGTGTCGGCCAGGCGCCTGACCTCGTCGGGCGGGCCGCTCAGCCCGATCCGCTCGTGCAACGTGCTCTCCGACAGCCGCTGCGCGGTCTCCGTCACCCGGTCCAGCGGGCGCAGTGCCCGGTCGGCCACCACGTACCCGAGCACGAGCGCGACGACGCCGACCGCGATCATCGCGAGCGTGGACCAGCGCACCATGTCGCTGAGCACGTTCTCGGCCCGGTACATGATGTCGCCCTGGAAGACACCCTCCGCGAACATCGGGCGCTGCACGACCACGCCGGGAGGCGGGTTCTTGATCGCGGAGCCGCCGACGACGAACTGCCGCTCCAGCGCCTGCCCGGTGATGAGGTAGGTGACCCAGAGCAGGATCGACCCGGCCACGAAGAACAGGCCGCCGTACAGCAGCGTGAGCCGCAGCCGGAGCCTCCTGCTGCTCCACCACAGCCGCCAGGTCCCGGGGGTCAAAGCCGGTAGCCCTTGCCGGGCACGTTCTGGATGGCGGACGGCACGCCGAGCTTCTTGCGTAACGACGTGATCGTGACCCGCAGGGCGCCCGTGCCGGGGTCGGCGTACTCGTCCCAGACGCTCCTGCGCAGCTCACCCGAGGTGACGAGCTCGCCGTCCGCGCCGAGCAGCACCCGCAGCACGTCGAACTCCTTGCGGTTCAGCGACACGGGACGCCCGTCCCTGGTGACCGTGCGGCGCGCCGGGTCGAGCGCGATGCCGCCGCGTTCGAGCGGCGGGACCGCGGAGCGGGGAGACCTGCGGGCCAGCGCCCTGACCCGGGCCACCAGTTCGGCGAACGCGAACGGCTTGACCAGGTAGTCGTCCGCCCCGACGGCCAGCCCGTCCACCTTGTCGCGGATCTGGCCGGCCGCGGTCAGCATGAGCACCCGGCCGCCCCCGCCGCCCTCGCGCAGCCGCCGGCACACGTCGTCGCCGTGCACCTCCGGCAGGTCCCGGTCGAGCACCACCACGTCGTAGGCCACGTACGCGGCCATGTCCAGGGCGTCCTGCCCGTCGTAGGCCACGTCGACGGCGATCGCGTGCAGCCTGAGCCCGTGCGCGACCGCGTCCGCCAGCCGTTCCTCGTCCTCGACGACCAGAACCCGCATCAGCCGGCCCCTTTCCTCTGACACCAGAGCGTGACGGATCAGGTGTTAGGGCCGGATAAGCGCGGGGGCTTATCCGGTTCTAGCACCCGGTGGGCTGGAGTTGGGCCGCGCCTCGGGCGAAGGACCCGGGGCGCGGAGGAGCGAATGCCATGAACGTACGGCTGTTGCCGGTCGCCGTCCCTCTCGCGCTGGCGCTGGCCGCGTGCGGCGGCACGGCGCCCAAGGAGGACGGCGTGGCCAGCGCGGGCGGCGGCACCTCGGCCGCCTCCCCGTCAGCCTCCCCGTCGGCCTCGCTGGACCCGCAGGAGGCGGGGTTGAGGTTCGCGCGGTGCATGCGCGAGCACGGCGTCAACGTGCCCGACCCGCAGAACGGCAATATCCGGGTGGAGGGCGACAAGAGCATGGGCCGCGACAAGATGGACAAGGCCCAGAAGGCGTGCCAGCCCATTCTGGACGCGGTCGTCCGCGATCGCACGCCGAGCGCACAGGACTACGACCAGATGGTCAAGTTCGCGCAGTGCATGCGCCAGCACGGCATCGACATGCCCGACCCCAAGCCGGGCGAGGGGATGCGGTTCGAGATCAGGAAGGGCTCGGAGGAGAAGATCGAGGCCGCGCACAAGGCCTGCGAGCAGTACGCGCCCGACGGCGGCAAGGTGAAGCACCCGTGAGGAAGGGACTGCTGCTGGGTGGCGGCACCGCACTGGCCGTCGCCGCGACGTGGACCGCGGTGGCCGTGCTGAACGACGGCGGCCCCGGCGCCGCCACGCCCACGAAGCCCCCCGTGCCCGCCACCGCGGAGATCACCAGGCAGGACCTGGTGGAGACCAAGACCGTCGACGGCGCGCTCACCTATGCCGGTGAACGCCAGATCGCCTCGGGCGCCTCCGGGACGGTGACCTGGGTCGCCGCCCAGGGCGCCGTGATCCGCCGCGGCCGGCCGCTGATCAAGGTGGACCGCAGGCCGCTGGTGCTGATGTACGGCAAGCTGCCGATGTACCGGACGCTGCAGCAGGGCGTGTCCGACGGGCCGGACGTGGAGCAGCTCGAGCGCAATCTCAAGGCCCTCGGGTACGGCGACTACCTGACCGTGGACGACCACTTCAGCTACGCCACCGAGCAGGCGGTCAAGGACTGGCAGGACGACAGGGGGCTGGAGGAGACCGGGCGGGTGGACGCGGCCCAGGTCGCCTTCCAGCCCGCCGCCGTACGCGTGACCGAGGTCAGGACCGCCGTCGGCGCCAGGACCGCGCCTGGCGGGCAGGCGCTCACGGTGAGCGGCATCCGCCGCCTGGTCCACGTGGACCTGGACACGGGCGACCAGACGCTGGCCAGGAAGGGCGCCGGGGTCACGGTGACGCTGCCCGGCGGCGAGCGGGTCACCGGCCGGGTCACCTCGGTCGGGACGGTCGCGGAGTCGTCCGGGCAGGAGCAGGACGCGGGCACCACCGTCGACGTGGACATCACGCTGGCCAAGCCGCCCAGGACGAAGCTGGACCAGGCGCCGGTCGAGGTGGAGATGGCCAGCGCCCGGCACGCGAACGTGCTGGCCGTCCCGGTCGAGGCGCTGCTGGCGCTGCGCGAGGGCGGGTTCGGGGTCGAGGTGGTGGAGGGCGGGAGCAGCCGGATCGTCACGGTGGAGACGGGGGCGTTCGGAGGCGGCCTCGTCGAGATCAAGGGCAAGGGACTGGCCGAGGGCATGAAGGTCGGGGTGCCGGCCCAATGAACGATCAAGAGGCCGTCGTGGAACTGCGCGGGGTGACGAAGACGTACCCCGGCGACGTCCACGCCCTGCGCGGCGTGGACCTGACGATCGCCCGCGGCGACCTGCTGGCCATCGTCGGCCCGTCGGGATCCGGCAAGTCCACCATGCTCCACCTGATCGGCACCCTCGACCGCCCGACCACCGGCACCGTGCTCGTCACCGGCCACGACGTCGCCACCCTGTCCGACCGGCGGCTGTCGGGGCTGCGCTCGCGCACCCTGGGGTTCGTCTTCCAGCAGTTCCACCTGTCGCCCGGCGTCAGCGCGCTGGACAACGTGGCGGACGGCCTCCTCTACACCGGCACAGGCCGCCGCGCCCGCCGCGAGCGCGCCGCCGAGGCGCTGGAACGGGTCGGGCTCGGCCACCGGCTGGGGCACAAGCCGTCGGAGCTGTCCGGCGGCGAGCAGCAGCGGGTGGCGGTCGCCCGCGCCGTGGCGGGCGACCCGCCGCTACTGCTGGCCGACGAGCCGACCGGCAACCTGGACTCCCACGCCGGCGCCGACGTGCTCGCCGTGCTGGCGGACCTGAACGAGTCCGGCACCACCGTCGCCGTCATCACCCACGACGCCGAGATCGCCGGCTGGTGCCGCCGCCAGGTACGCCTGCGCGACGGCCTCGTCGTCGACGGCCACGAGCACGATCACCTGAGCCCCGTTGAGCTCTTGAGAGGAGCCCGGCGTTGAACGAGCACGACCCGCGACCCCGGCCGGCGCCGGGCAGGCTGAGCCCCGGGGACGTGCTCCGGGTCGGGGCCGCCGGCCTGCGCGCCCGCCCCACGAGGGTGATCCTTTCGGCGCTCGGCATCGCCATCGGCATCGCGACGATGATCGCCGTGATCGGGATCTCGTCCTCCTCGCGCGAGCAGCTCCTGCGCCGGCTCGACCGGCTCGGCACCAACCTGCTGACCGTCGCGCCCGGCCAGACCATGTTCGGGGAGGGCGCCAAGCTGCCGACCACCGCGCTGGCCATGGTCCAGCGCATCCGCCCGGTGCGTACGGCCGCGGCCACCGGCGCCGTGGAGGCCACCGTACGCCGCAACAACCACATTCCCGACGCCGTGACGGGCGGCATCGCCGTACAGGCGGCCAGCACCGATCTGCTGGCCACCCTGGAGGGCGCGGTGGCCAGGGGCGCCTGGCTCAACGACGCCACCGCCCGGCAGCCCGCCGTCGTGCTCGGCGCCAAGGCGGCCGAACGGCTCGGGCTGAGCAGGACCGGGGTGCAGGTGTGGATGGGCGGCCGGTGGTTCACGGTCATCGGGATACTCGGGCCGATGCCGCTGGCGCCGGAGATCGAGCGTTCGGCCCTGGTGGGGTTCCCCGCCGCCAAGGAGCTCCTGGGCTTCGACGGCTACGCCACCACCATCTACGAGCGTTCCTCGGACGAGTCGGTGGAGGCGGTGCGTGCGGTGCTGGCCCGCACGGTGAACCCGGAGAACCCGGAGGAGGTCACGGTCAGCAGGCCGTCGGACGCCCTGGCCGCCAAGGCCGCCGCCGCGGGCGCCTTCACCAACCTCCTGCTCGGGCTGGGAGCGGTGGCGCTGCTGGTGGGCGGCGTCGGCGTGGCCAACACCATGGTCATCTCCGTGCTGGAGCGCCGCAAGGAGATCGGCCTGCGCCGCTCGCTCGGGGCCACCCGGGGGCAGGTGCGCGTGCAGTTCCTGGCGGAGTCGCTGCTGCTGTCGGCCCTGGGCGGCGTGGCGGGCTCGGTGCTGGGCGCGCTCGCGACCACGGGGTACGCGCTGTCACGGGGCTGGCCGCCGGTCGTCCCGCCCTGGGCCCTGGGCGGCGCGATCGGGGCGACCCTCCTCATCGGCACCCTGGCGGGGCTCTATCCCGCGATGCGAGCCGCTCGCCTGTCTCCCGCGGTCGCCCTGGCCGCCACCTGAGGTGTACGGCGGGCCCGGTGCCCGCCGTACGGGCGGCGTCAGGGCGACATGCTCCAGACGAGCATGCCGAGCGCTATCCCGATGATCATCCCGACCAGGGCGGCGATGGCGGCCCACTTGCCCAGGGGCTCACCCCGCGAGTGGCCGACGATGCCGAGCACGATGCCGGCCAGCCCGAACAGGAGCGGGATGAACAGCACGGCCACCACCGCGCAGACGAACCCGATGATCGACAGGACCTGGCTGCTCGCTGCCTGCCTCTGGGGTGGCAGGGGAGGAGGATAGGGCGGCGGCTGGCTCCACTGGTCTTCTCTGGCGTGCGGTACGTCGTCGCCCTGGGGCGGCTCGTGCGAAGAGGTCACTGGCCGGCTCCTCTCAAGGTGTGAACAACATCACACACCGAAGGCGCCGGTCCTGTCGAGCCGAACGAAAATCGACATATACCGAAATCAGGAGGCTTCTGCCGAGTGCGAAAGCTGGGGCGGCAGAGGCCGGGCGTGCACGACGTCCAGCCGGGAGACGGCGCGGGTGAGGGCGACGTACAGGCGGTTCAGCCCGCGCCGCTCGGCCTCGGCGATGGCCGCGGGCTCGGCCACGATCACGTGGTCGTACTCCAGGCCCTTGACCAGCGAGGCGGGCTGCACGCTCAGGCGCTCGTCCACGTCCAGGCCCTCGTCCAGGAGCGCGGACGTCAGCGCTTCGATGTCGGCGTCCGCCGCGATCACCCCGACCGACCCCTCGAACGCCAGCGCCTCGCGCACCGCCTCCACGACTCCCTTGTCCAGCCCGGCCGCCTCGGTGACGCGCAGGCGGCCGTCCGAGCGGTACGAGCGGGTGGCGGGCACCTGGACGTCCAGCGCCGTCAGCAGCGTGTTGGCCAGCTCGACCACGGCCGCCGGAACCCGGAAGCCGGTGGTCAGGGCGATGACCTGGCCGTCCGGCTTGCCCAGCAGCGCCATGCGCTCCGGCCACGAGGAGGCCGCCCACGGGGTGGTGCCCTGGGCCAGGTCGCCGAGCACGGTGAGCGAGCCGTGCTCGCTGCGCCTGGCCACGGCCCGGCACTCCATCGGCGACAGGTCCTGGGCCTCGTCGAGGATGACGTGGCCGTAGCCGCGCGGGCGCTCGATGAGGCCGGCGACCTCGTCGAGCAGCACCAGGTCGGCCGCCGTCCACTTGGCGCTCTTGACGCTGCGGGGCGGCCTGGCCCAGGTGACGGCCTCCCACTCGGCCTCCGTCAGCACGCCGCCGGCCGTGTCGCCCCGGAGGACCCCGTACAGGACCTCCTCCGGCTTGACGGCGGGCCAGACGGCGTCCAGGAACGGGGTGACGCCGCGGGCGATCCTGCGGGTCCAGGCCGCGTCGGCCGTCTGCCCCCTGGCCTCGGCCTGGCGGCGGATCGCGGAGACCACCCTGGCCTGGACCCGCTCCCGGCCCACCCCGTACGGCAGCGCTTCGCGGCGCGTGTCGTCCACGATGCGGCGCAGCTCTTCCTCCGGCACCCGCCACCGGTAGGAGCCATCGGGCACGGCCACCGGCTCGACCGGCTTGCCGATCCGCCCGTACAGGGCCTTGCGCAGGACCTCGGCCATCCGCGCGTCGTGCTTGACGATCGCGGCGGCCTCGCTGTCCACGGCGGTGACGGGGACGGTGGCGAGCAGGCGCTCCAAGGTCGTCTGCTCGACCTCCATCTCGCCGAGCGCGGGCAGCACGGCGGAGATGTAGCCGAGGAAGGCCCGGTTCGGCCCGAGGACCAGCACGCCGGAGCGCTCGAGCCGCTGCCGGTGCGCGTACAGCAGGTACGCCGCCCGGTGCAGCCCGACCGCCGTCTTGCCGGTGCCGGGCGCGCCCTGGACGCAGATCGAGGTGTCCAGTTCGGCGCGTACGAGGTCGTCCTGCTCGGGCTGGATGGTGGCCACGATGTCGCGCATGGGGCCGACGCGGGGGCGCTCGATCTCGGCGGCCAGGATGCGTGACGTGCCTTCCTCGCCCTGTTCGAGCCGCTCGTCCTCGAAGCTCGTCAGCGTCGTCCCCGACCAGCCGAAGCGGCGGCGCACCGCGACGCCCTGCGGGTCGCGCGCGCTGGCCCGGTAGAACGCCCGCGCGACCGGCGCCCGCCAGTCGATCACCACGGGCGGCCCGCCGTGCTCGCCGGTGATGTGCCGCCTGCCGATGTGGTACGCCCGCCCGCCGTGCTCGGCCGAGTCCTGGCCGAAGTCCAGCCGGCCGAAGAACGGCGGCCCCTCGGGCTCCTCGCTGAGCTCCTTGGCCAGGCTCTTGAGGTGGCGTCCCAGGCGCTCGGCGCTGTACCGGTCGCCGGCCACGGTCTCGCCGACGATCACGTTGTCGCGCGCGCCTTCGAGCATCCTGCGCAGACCGGCCGTGCAGCGTTCGACGTACTGCTTCTCGTCCTCGAGCGTGCCCATTCGCGCCTCCCTAAAAGCGTTAACTCGGTTAAGACTTTAACCAGGTTAACACTTTTGCGCTAGAGTGAGCTCATGACAGGACTACGAGAGCTTCAGCGGCAGCGCGTCCACGAGGCCATCTCGACGGCGGCCGTCGCGCTCTTCCTGGAGCGCGGCTTCGACGAGGTGCCCGTGACGGAGGTCGCGGCGGCGGCGGGGGTGTCGAAGCCGACGCTGTTCAAGTACTTCCCGACCAAGGAAGACCTCGTGCTGCACCGGATCGCCGACCATCAGGGCGAGGCGGCGCGCGTCGTGCGGCAGCGCGCGCCGCACGAGCGGCCCCTGGAGGCCCTGCGCCGCCACTTCCTCGACGGGCTCGCCAGGCACGACCCCGTCACGGGGCTCAACGACGATCCGGAGGTGCTGGCCTTCAACCGGATGGTGTTCTCCACGCCCAGCCTGGTCGCTCGGCTGTTCCGGCACATGTCGCTGGACGAGCGGGCCCTGGCCGAGGCGCTCGCGGAGACGACCGACGACCTGACCGCCGATCTGGTCGCCGGGCAGGTGCTGGCCGCCCAGCGCGTGCTGGCCCGGCGCAACGTGGAGCTGCTGGCTGAGGGGCGGCCGTTGGAAGAGGTGGAGCGCGAGGCGGTGCGGGCGGCCGAGCGCGCCTTCTCGCTCCTCCCCGCCGACGTGTGAACCCTCAGGAGAGTGGACGCGGGGAGGGGAGGCGGAGCCGGTCGACCGCGTCGCGGCGGGTCTTCTCCGGGCGGCGGTCGTAGCGGGCCGTCGTGGCAGGGGAGGAGTGTCCCACCAGGGCCTGGGCCGTGGCCAGGTCCACGCCCGCGTCCAGCAGCTCGCCGATGAACGTGCGCCGGAAGTCGTGCGCGGTACGCCGGGCCGCCCCCGCCTCCGACAGGCGGCGGGCCAGGATGTCGGCGATGCCCTGCCCGGTCAGCCCCACAGGCCGCCCGTCACGCGTCCGCAGCCGGCCCGCCTTGCTGATCGGGCTGAACAGCGCCCCCGGTGAGGTCCCCCGGATCGCCAGCCACCGCTCCACCAGCCCGATCGCGTCGGTGGTGAGATAGACGAGGCGCTCCTTGTCGCGCTTGCCGCGCACCCGCAGTGACCGGCTGCCCGGGTCGTAGTCGGCCAGCGACAGGCTCCCGAGCTCGGCGCGGCGGCAGCCGGTGGAGTAGAGAACGGCGATCAGCGCCGCGTCCCGCACCCCCGACGGCGAGTCGTCGCAGGCCGACAGGGCCGCCCCCACCACCTCGGGCGGCACGTGGTGCCCGGTGGGCAGGCGGCTCTGGCGCACCGGGGCCAGGTCGGAGGCGCGGGCGAAGTCCTCGGCGCTGGTCTGGCCGAGCCGCCACGCCTCCTTCAGCACCCGCCGCAGCGCCACGAGGTGCTTGTTCACGTAGGCCGCCGACCAGCCCTGGTCCGTGAGCATCGTACGGATGCGGACGGTGTGCTCGTACCGCAGCAGATGCCACGGCTGACCCGCGCCCGTGGCACGCTCGTCACCGGTGAGCAGCCGGGCCAGCCGGTCGAGGCAGCCGCGCATCGTGCGGCGCGACTCGGGGCTGGTGAGCGAGTCGAGATAGACCTGGTACGGGTCGCGCGCCGGCTCGACCGGCGGCGCCACCTCCTGGGGGACGGCGGGCAGGCTCACCCGGCCGATCTTACGGCCCGCGCCCCGCGCAGAGCCGGGGTCAACACGTGATCTACAAGATCTGAACGCGCCGTCTACCGGTGATCGTCACTGTTGGTCGAGGCCGCCAGAAGGGTCTGCCGGCCGACGTCGACACGGAGCCGGTGGGAGCGCGGTGTGAGAACTCGTTGGACCCTGACGTCGGTGTCAGCGATGGCGGCCATGGCCCTGTCGTGCCTGGCCGTCCCGTCCTGGGGCGCGGTCCCAGGGCACGGGGCGCAAGTCACGGCCGATCCGCTGCCTCAGGTGACCGAGGCGGAGGCGGCGCGGGCGGCCCGTGAGTCGGGGCGGCCGGTGGAGGTGCTCGGCCTGCGCGGCGAGAGGCAAGAGGTGCAGGCCCAGCCCCAGGGCGGGTTCGTCGCGGTCGAGCACGTGAAGCCGGTCCGCACCTTGAAGGACGGCGAGTGGGTGGACATCGACACCACCCTGCGCAAGGACGCCGACGGGTCCATCCGGCCGGCGGCCACCACCGTCGACCTGCGGCTCTCCGGCGGCGGCGACGCGCCCATGCTGTCGATGACCCGGGCCGGACGCCGGCTGTCGCTGTCATGGCCGGGCACCCTGCCCGCCCCTTCCCTCGAGGGTGACACCGCGGTGTACCAGGGCGTGCTCGGCCCCGACGTCGACCTGCGGGTCCGGGCCACCGCCGAGGGCGCCTCGCACGTGCTGGTGGTGAAGACGCCGCAGGCGGCGCGCGATCCCCGGCTGGCCCAGCTCCAGTTCGGGCTCTCGGCGCCGGACCTGCGGCTGGCGGGGGACGAGCGGGGCAACCAGTCGGCCGTCGACCCGGTGACGGGCGCCGAGGTGTTCCGGGCGCCGCCGCCGCAGATGTGGGACTCCAGCGAGCCGGCCGGCGCACAGGCGCTCGTCGGGGAGGCGGGGTTGCGCAGGCCGTCCGCGGCGGCGCCGGGTGACACCTCCCTCGTCGCGGTGATGAAGACGAGCGCTGACGCCGCGCATTTGACGCTGGAGCCGGACCGCGGGCTGCTCACCTCGCCTGACGTGAAGTTCCCGATCTACATCGACCCCGTGTGGTCCGCGCCCGGCGAGTCCGCCAGCCTGATGGTCTCCAACGGCGGCTGGGAGAAGCCGGACTTCGACGACGAGGGCATGGGCCGCTGCCCCATCCACCAGCCTCCCGCAGGCGACTGGTGCCGCGTCGACCACGTCAAGCGGCTGTTCTACCGAATGCCGACCAGCCGCTTCGCGGGCAAGCAGATCCTGTCGGCGGAGTTCTCCGTCAAGGAGACCTGGGCGCCGTCCTGCGACGACCGGTCGGTGCGCATCTACCGGACCACCGCGTTCGGCAAGAGTTCGACCTGGAACTCGACCAAGGACAACTGGGCGGACTACCTGACGTACCGGGACGTCGCCAAGGGCCATTCGAGCAGCTGCCCGGCGGGCGACGTGAGCTTCAACGTCGAGTCGGCCGTCAAGGAGGCCGCCCAGAAGGGCTGGACGAGCACGACGTTCGGCCTGCGGGCCGGGAACGAGGACGACGAGTACGGCTGGAAGCGGTTCGACGGGGACGCCATCCTGCGCGTGTACTACAACACCGCCCCGCGGCAGCCGTCCATGTCGCAGCTGCACTCCAGCCCCGGCGGCCCGTGCCCGGCGTACGGCCACACCACGCCGGTCAACCGGCTGCCGATGCTGTACGCCGACAACCTCACCGACCCCGACAACAGCGGCGCCGAGGGGGAGAAGCTCAACGCCGAGTTCCTGGTGTCGTGGAAGGACGCCTCCGGCACCGAGCACCAGTGGCGCACCAGCACGCCCAAGAAGCAGTCGGCCAAGGGCTCGCACAAATCATCGTTCTCGGTGCAGGTCCCGGCGGGCTTGATCCCGGTGAACGCCGACTTCAACTACCAGGTACGCGCCTACGACGGCGCGGCGTGGAGCCCGTGGAGCTCGGGAGGCTCCGCCACCAACTGCTACCTGCACTACGACCCCACGGCTCCCCGCACCCCCGTGGTCGGATCGCCCGAGTACCCGGAGCTGAACCCCGACGACCCGGACGTGAGCGCGCGCGACGGCGTCGGCCACTACGGCTCGTTCACGATCACCTTCGACCCCGAGGTGACCAAGTTCGCCTACGCGCTCAACACCACCCCCGCCCCCGCCTCGGCGGTCAGCCGCGCCGCCAACCCGCAGACGGTCCAGGTGGTCCCGACCCGTCCCGGCGTCAACACCCTGTACATCACCGTGTGGGACGCGGCGGGGAACTTCTCGGTCGGCGACTACCGGTTCTGGGTGAGCGAGGGCGCCCCGGAGAAGGCGCGGTGGAAGCTGGACGAACCCACAGGCTCCTCCGCGCTCAGTGGTGAGACCCCGGGGATCGCCGCCCGATCCGGTGCGGGCGCCACCCTGGGCGCGGAGGGCAAGACCGGCAACGGCCTCAGCCTCGACGGCTACGCCGGTGGCTACGCCGCCACCGACCTGGCCGTCGCCGACACCACTCGGAGCTTCACCGTCTCGGCATGGGTCCGGCTGCGCAAGAACGACGCCTTCTACAACGTCCTGGCGCAGGACGCGTCCGTCCAGAGCGGTTTCCAGCTCGGTGTGAACCCCGCCCCCAGCTCATGGGTGTTCAAGACCCCGGCGAACGACGTCAAGGGCGGGAGCGGCCCGTGGACCGGGGCGATCGCGCCCACGCCGCCGGAGCTGAACGTCTGGACCCACCTGACCGGCGTGTACGACGCGCCCGCCAAGATGCTCCGGCTGTACGTCAACGGCACCAAGGCGGCCGAGACCCCGGTCGCCTCCGTACTCGACGCCAGGGGCGCCTTCCAGATCGGGCGCAGCCTGTTCGACGGCGGGTACGCCAACAACTGGCCGGGCGACGTCGACGAGGTCAAGGTGTTCGCCGCGGCCCTGTCCGACGACGACGCGGCGAGCCTGGCCACCGGCTCCACGCCCGCGGGCCTGACGGCGCACTGGCGGCTGGAGGAGCCGGCGGGCAACGAGCGCGTCTACGGCGAGGGCGGCGGCCCCCTGTCCGCCACGGTGCAGGGGGGCGCCACCTTCGGCGGCCGCGGGCAGGTCGGCACGGCCATGCAGCTCACCGGGCCGGGCGCGTACGCCTCCACGGCCGGCCCGGTACTCAACACGACCCGGAACTTCGCCGTCTCCGCCTGGGTGAAGCTGCCGACCACCGCCGCCACGGACATGACGATCGTGAGCCAGGACGGCGCCAACCAGAGCGGCTTCTACCTCAAGTACCGAGCCGCCAACAAGAAGTGGGCGTTCATGCGGACGGCCGGCGACGTCACGGCCCCGACGAGCCTCACCGCGTACTCCGCCAACACCGCCGTGCTCGGCCAGTGGACCCACCTGGTCGGGGTCCAGGACGTCGTCGCAGGGAAACTCCGGCTCTACGTCAACGGCGTCGAGAGCGGCACCAACAGCCTGCCACCGGTGTGGCAGGCCGGAGGCGGGCTGCAGATCGGCCGGGCGAAGTGGAACGGCGGCCCGGTCGACTACGTCACGGGCGCGATCGACGACGTGCGGATCTACGACCGGGTCCTCTCGGCCGAGGAGGCGCGCGACCTGTTCACCGTCAAGTCCGACATCTTCGGCCGCTGGCGGCTCAACACCGCGACCGGCACCCCGGCGACCAGCCCCGACTCCGCGCCGGTCGCCGTGAGCCACCCGGTCAAGCTGGCCGGCACGGCCAGGATCACCACCGACCCCGGCCTGAGCGTCGTGACGCCGCCGGACGGCCAGGTGGCCGGCGCGCTCGACCTTCCCGGCGGCGACGGCGACTACGCGGCGGCCGACGGGGCGATGATCGACAGCGCCGAGAGCTTCACGGTCTCCGCCTGGGTGCAGACGGCCGGCACCCCCACCAGGTCCATGACCGTCCTGGGTCTCGCCGGGACCACCAACAGCGCCGTGGCGGTGCGCTACGACGCGGCCAAGGGCTGCTACGTGCTGGACGTGCCCAGCGTGGACGGCACGGGCGCCACCACCGCGACGGTGGAGCACTCCAGCTTCCACCAGGGCGGCTTCGGCGACTGGGACCACCTGGCGGTCGTCTACGACGGCTTCAACAGCCGGATCACGCTGTACGTCAACGGCGTGCGCGAGGACGCCGCCGAGGCGCCGACGGTGTCGTACCGCGAGAACACCCGGGTCTTCGCCCCCATCACCTCTCTGCAACTCGGCCGGGCCAGGACCGGCGGCGCCTACCCCGCGGGCCAGAACTGGCGCGGCCAGCTGGACGACGTCTGGGTGCTGCGCGGCGCGGCCACCGACGAAGAGGTCGCCTACCTGGCCAACCCCACTGAGATCGACGAGCTCTAGCCATGGAGGATGCTGTGCGTAGCGGGAGGAACGGGCGGCGCTTTCCGCGCCTGGTCGCGACCCTGACGGCGCTCGTCGTGTGCGCGGGGCTGCTGGCGGCGGCGCCGGTCGAGGCCCCGCCGGTGGCGGCGGACGCCGTACGGCTGCTGCCCAAGCCGGCGGAGCCCGACAAGACGGTGGCCGGGCACGAGGTGAAGGTCAAGCCACGCAAGCTGGACGCCTCCGTGACCCACCCGGCGCCGCCGGCCACCGTGACGTGGCCGAAGGCGGGCGTCGCCGAGGTCTCCCTGGCCGCCGCCGCGCCCGGCCTGCGTAAGTCGGCCTCCGCGGCTGCCACGAAGGCGGGCGCGCTTCCGGTCTGGGTCGGTGCCGCCTCGCACGCCGGCGCCGCCCCGTCCGCTGCCGCCCCTGGCAAGGTGCGGGTGCGGATGCTGGACCGCGCGGCCGGACGGCGGGCCGGCGTCGACGGGGTGCTGTTCTCCGTCGAGCCGGCCGGCGCCGCGCCGGTCCCGGAGAAGATGGCCGTACGCCTGGACTACTCGGGTTTCGCCCGCGCGTACGGCGCCTCCTACGGTTCCCGCCTGCGGCTGGTGCGGCTGCCCGCCTGCGCGCTCACCACGCCGGACGCCCCGGCATGCCGTACGGCGACACCGGTCGGCTCCGTCAACGACACCGAGCACCAGAGCGTGAGCGCAGAGGTGGCGTCGACGGACGGCGGGGCGACCGTGCTGGCGGCCGCGTCGGCGCCCTCCAGCGACAAGGGCGACTACAAGGCGACCTCGCTGACGGCCTCGGCGACGTGGGGCGTCGGCCCCCAGTCCGGCGACTTCACCTGGTCGTACCCGATGCGGGTGCCGCCGGTGCCGGGCGGGCTGACCCCGAGCGTCGGTCTGTCGTACTCCTCCTCGTCCATTGACGGCCGCACGTCCAACACCAACACCCAGCCGTCCTGGGTGGGCGACGGGTTCGACCTGTGGCCGGGCTTCATCGAGCGCCGCTACAAGTCCTGCAAGGACGACGGCGTGCCCAAGAACAGCGAGTGGGACACCTATCCCGGCGACCTGTGCTGGGGCTATGACAACGCCACGATGACGCTGAACGGCAAGGGCGGCGAGCTCATCCCCGTCGGCGGCGACAAGTGGCGGATGAAGAACGACGACGGCACCCGCATCGAGAAGCTGACCAGCGAGGCCATCAGCAACGGCGACGACAACGGAGAGTACTGGAAGGTCACCACCACCGACGGCACCCAGTACTTCTTCGGCCTGAACACCCTCGCCCTGGAGCACCCGGAGACACAGTCGGCCTGGACGGTGCCGGTGTTCGGCGACGACGACGGCGAGCCCTGCCACAAGTCGGAGTTCAAGGAGTCGTCGTGCTCCCAGGCGTGGCGGTGGAACCTCGACAAGGTCGTCGACCGCGACGGCAACGCGATCACCTACTTCTACAAGCAGGAGCGCAACCACTACGGCCGCAACCTCAAGCCCGAGGACGAGACGGCGTACGTGCGCGGCGGCTACCTCGACCACATCGAGTACGGCCTGCGCTCCGACAACCTGTTCCCGGGCAAGGCCCCGGCGCGGGTGGACTTCGTGGTCTCCGAGCGGTGCATCCGCGATGCCGACGCCGACTGCGCCGACGACAAGATCAAGGACCATCCGGAGTACTGGGAGGACGTGCCCTGGGACCTGCACTGCGACGCAGGACAGGAGTGCAAGGAGCAGCACGGCACGCTCGCGCCGACGTTCTGGTCCCGCAAGCGGCTGACCATGATCAAGACGGAGATCCTCAAGGCGGACGGCAGTGACTACCGCCCGGTGGACACGTGGGAGCTGAACCACGCATGGGGGATGGCGGACGTCGACAGGCAGTTGCTGCTGACGTCCATCGTGCACACCGGGCTCGCCGGCCAGGACCCGGTCGTGCTGCCGCCCGTGTCGTTCGTCTACGACCAGATGCCGAACCGGGTGGACAAGCTCGGCGACGACCTCGGCCCGTTCGTGAAGAACCGGCTCGGCACTGTGTACAACGAGTTCGGCGGGGTCCTGGACGTCAACTACTCCAAGGCCGACTGCACCACAGCCGACCTGCCGACCCCGCAGACCAACCAACGCCGGTGCTTCCCCACTTACTGGAGCAAGACCAGCGGCGAGAGTGACAACCCCACGCTCGACTGGTTCCACAAGTACGTGGTGACCGAGACCGTCCAGACCGACCTGACGGGCGGTTCGCCCGACATGGTCACCAGGTACGACTACAGCATCGGGCACCCCGCGTGGCACTTCGACGACGACGACGGCCTCACCCCCGAGAAGTACAAGACCTGGTCGCAGTGGCGCGGCTACGACAAGGTCCGCGTGGTCAACGCCGCCACCAGCGGCGCACCCGGCCAGGTCGACCACTGGTACTTCCAGGGCATGGACGGCGACCGCCTGAACACCTCCGGCGGCAAGAAGGACGTCAAGGTCTCCGACGACGAGGGAGGCACCTATCCCGACCACGAGTCCCTGCAGGGATTCGAGGTCAGGACAGTCACATATGACAAGGCCGACGGCAAGGTGGTGTCCAAGACCGTCGCCTCGCCGTGGCACTACCAGACAGCCTCCCGCACCCGCCCCTGGGGGACGGTGACCGCCAACCTGGTCGGCACCAAGACCATCCGGAAGCTGACCGCGCTCGACGACGGGAGCTGGCGGGAGACCAAGACCACCACCAACACCTTCGACACCACTACAGGCGCGCCGACCCAGATCGACGACTTCGGCGACGTCACCACCGACGCCGACAACCAGTGCACCACCACGACGATGGCGGCGCAGAACACCACCGACTGGCTGGTCGGCTTCCCGGCGCAGGTACGGACGGTGGCGGCGTCCTGCGACCAGTCCGTGGACCTCAGCAAACAACTCATCTCCGGCGGCCGCACCTACTACGACGGCGGGGCCCTCGGTGCGGCACCGGCCAGGGGACTGGTCACGGCGACCGACAAGGTCGCGGCCACCGGCACCACCAGCACCGCCGTGCGGTACGTGCCAGGGACCAAGACGGCCTACGACGCCTACGGCAGGCCCAAGACCGCGACGGTCGTGGACAACACCGGGACCACCCCCGTGGAGCGCGCCACGACCACGGCCTACACCGAGACCAGCGGCCTGACCACCAGGACGACGGTCACGGGCCCGCCGGTGAAGAGCGGGGACCCCGACTCGGCGATGAAAACGACCACCGAGCTCGATCCCGCCTGGGGGAGCGCCCTCAGGTCCACCGACGAGGGCGACAAGACGACCGTCTTCTCCTACGACGCCCTCGGCCGGGTGACCAGGGTGTGGGCGCCGGGCCGAGGCACGGACCAGCTCCCCGACAAACAGTTCGGCTATCAGATCATCTCCGGCAAGGTCACCGCGATCTCCACCAAGGAGCTGACCAACGACGGCGGCCAGGACACCGCGTACGAGCTGATGGACGGCTGGCTGCGGTCCCGCCAGACTCAGCAGCCCGGCCCGGACGGCGGTCGCCTGATCACCGACACCTTCTACAACGCTCAGGGCAGCGTGGACCGGATCTACGCCGCGTACTACGCCGACGGCGCCCCCAGCACGTCCCTGTTCGGCGTGGACACCCCGGGTCAGGTGGAGACCCAGACGGCCTACACCTACGACGGACTCGGCCGCGTCGTCGCCGAACGGCTGCTTGCGGGCAACAGCGACACCGGTGAGAAGTGGCGCACCACCTACGCCTACGGCGGCGACTGGACGACCGTCACCCCACCCGACGGCGGCATCCCGACGACCACGGTGGTCGACGGACTCGGCAGGAGAGTCGAGGTCCGCCAGCATAAGCCGGGCGGCTACGACTCCACCTTCTACAGCTACACCCCCAGGGGACAGCTGGCGTCGATCAAGGGCTACGGCGGTCACACCTGGACCTACGACTACGACCTGCGCGGCAGGCAGGTCCGCAAGTCCGACCCTGACAAGGGCGTCAGCACGTTCACCTACGACGACCTTGACCAGCTCGTCCAGACCGAGGACGCGCGCGGCAAGAAGATCAGCACCACCTACGACCCGATCGGCCGCCAGACAGCCCGGTACGACACGACGAGCGGCAGCCCCGGCACCAAGCTCGCCGAGTGGACGTACGACACGGTCCGCAAGGGACAGCCGACCGCCTCCATCCGCTACGAGAACGGCGCCGTCTACACCGAGGCCGTCAACTTCTACGACAACCAGAACCGGCCGACCCGCACCACCGTGACCCTGTCCGGCCTCCCGGCGGCCGAGTCCGCGCTCGCCCCCTCCGCCGGCTACCAGTTCAACACCGTGTACAACCCCGACGGCAGCGTCCAGTCGGTCAGCAGCCCGGCGGCCGGCGGCCTCCCGGCCGAGGTGATCGCCACCACGTACGACGACCTCGGCCGCGCGGTCAAGCTGTCCAGCAACCTGGGGACGTACGTCATCGGCACCGACTACAGCAAGACCAGCAAGCTGCTGGCCAGGCGGCTGTCCGCCGGTGGCAAACAGGTGGACCAGACCTTCGGCTACGAGTTCGGCACCCAGCGGCTGAAGACCAGCACCACCGTCCACGCCGGCATGCCGGGCGTTGACCGCAACGCCACCTACGGCTACGACAACGCCGGCAACGTCACGCAGATCACCGACGTCTCCCGCGACGGCACCGACAACCAGTGCTTCCGTTACGACTATCTGAGGCGGCTCACCGACGCCTGGACCCAGGCGACCGACGGCTGCGCGACCGATCCCGGCTCGGCGACCCTGGGCGGCCCCGCGCCGTACCGGAGCGCCTACACCTTCGACGCCTCCGGCAACCGCGCCACCGAGACACAGTACGACACGTCCAACAAGGCCGCCGCCACGCGCACCTACGCCTACGCGGGCGGCACCGGCGTCGGCGCCTCGTACAAGGGACACCAACTCGCCACCGTCACCACCCAGACCGGGACAGGGGCGCGCACCGACAGCTACGCCTACGACGCCACCGGCAACACCACCCGGCGCACCACCGGCGCCGGTGACCAGACGCTCACCTGGGACGCCGAAGGCCATCTCACCAAGGTCACCGACTCGGGCACCGGCGAGACCGGCTTCGGCTACGACTCGGACGGCGACCGGCTGATCCGTCGCGACCCGACCGGCACGACGTTGTACCTGCCCGGGCTGGAGGTCCGCCTCAACAAGGGAGCCACGGCCACCCAGGCCACCCGCTACTACAGCCACGACGGCGACACGGTCGCCATGCGCACCACGGCGGGGGTCACGTTCTTGTCGCCCGACCATCAGGGCACCGGTGAGGTGGCGATCGACGCGACGACCGGAGCACTGAGCAAGCGGCGCTACACGCCGTTCGGGCAGCCGCGCGGCACCGCCGCCGGCGTCTGGCCGGGGGAGAAGGGCTTCGTCGGCGGCACCATCGACTCCAGCACGTTCCTGACCCACCTGGGTGCTCGTGAGTACGACGCGGACATCGGCCGCTTCATATCCGTCGACCCGCTGTTCAACCTGGACTCTCCGGAGGGCTGGGATGGTTACTCCTACGCCAACCACACCCCCGTCACGCAGAGCGACCCCACGGGCCTGCAACCGACCGGCCCTTGGTGTGGCCCCTACGCCTGCCATCCCGGCGCGATGGACCCTGGTGCCGGCAGCGATGGAGGAGGCCATGGACCTGGGCACAGCACTCCAAGCTCACATCCCACCAAGTCGTGCGACACCTGGTGCCACATACGCAACGTAACCGGCGGCGCGGCGAGCGGTTTGGTGAACGGCTCGGTCGGCACTGCCAAGAACTTCCTCGCCGACGTCTTCTACAGCACCGTGAAGTTGTCGTGCCCACCCGGAATCGCGACCGGTTGCGCCGCAGGGGTTGACGACGCCCAGGCCAGCAGTCCCCTCTACAAAGACATCCCGACCTGGGGCGACGAGCACAGCAAGATGTACAAGGCTGGCAAGATCGGCGGTGAATGGGCTCCGGTCCTCACCGGCGGCCTGGGAGCCGTACGCGGCATCATCCTAAAGCTCGCAGAAAGGGCCGCGGCGAAAGCCCTCCCGAGGGTCCTGGACAAAGGGGCGACCTCCGCCGCCCGATCGGGCAGAATCCGCTCGGCGGCGGCGAGGGTCGGGGCCAGATTGAAGGGCGGGAGCTGCAACAGCTTCGTCCCAGGCACAAAGGTGCTGATGGCGGACGGCGGGTGGAAGCCCATAGAGCATGTCAAGATCGGCGATCTGGTGATCGCGACGGATCCGCACTCTGGCGCGAACCAGGCCAAACCGGTCACCGCACTGATCGCTGGCGAAGGGGTCAAGCACCTCGTCAAGATCACGGTGGACATCGACGGTCGCCGAGGCAGCGCCGCCGGCAGCATCACCGCTACCGATGGTCACCCGTTCTGGGTGGACAACCTGCGGGAATGGCGCGACGCGGATCACCTCGAGCCAGGCATGTGGCTCCGCACCGGCGCCGGCACTCATACCCAGATCATCGCCGTCCAAAGGTGGGCCACTACCCAGCGGGTCCACAACCTGACGGTGGACGACATCCACACGTACTATGTGCTGGCGGGAGCGACACCAGTTCTCGTCCACAACGCCAATCCTGATCAGTGCTTCCGCGGCGCCAGGA
Source organism: Nonomuraea sp. NPDC049695 (assembly GCF_040674955.1). Lineage (NCBI taxonomy): Bacteria > Bacillati > Actinomycetota > Actinomycetes > Streptosporangiales > Streptosporangiaceae > Nonomuraea > Nonomuraea sp. NPDC049695. The sequence goes on from NZ_JBFANV010000029.1 coordinate 99,691, forward strand.
GTAACGAATCGCCGAGTTTCGTGCCGAGGCCCAACGACTTTAAGGTTGATGCCGAAACTGGATTCGTGCGCGAAACACATGGTATTTCAGTGTTCGATAACCCCGAGAGTGTTTCCTTGAAGGGGTTCGTTCCGCATCAGATTGACGAGTCCAGCATCCCGCGCACGCTCCGAGTGATTCAGCGTGGGAGAGATCCTCGGCATTATGAGATCGTTCCTGCTCCAGGGGCGAATCTCACTCCGGAGAGGTATGCGGCGGAACTGGGGAAAATAAAGATTCGGTAGTGTGGAAGGAGCGGCGGAGCATGTATGATTTGCGGTTCCCGGACTATCTGGAGGGGTATGAGGCCGAAACCGAAGCGAAAGGGTATCTGGTAGGAGTACGGGTCGTCTCGTCTGGCGCTACCTACGAGTTGACTGTCTATGACGTCACACGTCTGGGGCAAGAAGTTGCTGAGGAAGTGCAGTCACAGGGATATTTCGGTGTGGCGAACATTCTGGTCGTTCCCCGTGTGACTCGTGTTGATGTTGCTCGAGCAGTAGAACGAATGTCTCGAAGCGATTTCGAGGGACTCGTGCCCCGGTCCGGCAGGTAGACTCCGCTGCTTGTTGGTGACGATGGCCAGGTGGTTGCGCGTGAGCCTTGGCAACGAGACAGGCGCTCCGGAAGGCGGCCTGCCCGCGCTGCTGGAATGTTATTCTTCAGCCGAGGGCCACAGACCTCTCTGTGGATGTGGGGTGAGCGCACGTTGTACGGCCCAGTTCCATGTGACCGTTCTCGACGAACAAGCGCGTGAGCTCCGGCAGTTGATAGAGGTCCGGCTTGGAGGAGTTCAGGAGACGGATGTCGAGGAGCTTTTCAAGTAGTTTCCCGGCCTGATTGATGTCCGTGCCGGCAAGTTTGGCGGCGAGGTGAATCGTGATCTGTGATTTACGAGCCAGGGATAAAAGGCAGAACAAGCGGGACAGGTTCTGTCCCTCGGCGTGGCCTTCCAGATGCCGGAAGCTGGCTGCTAAAGTGGAACGAACAGATAAGTCGTCTATTTCTAGTTCATCCAAACGCTGTTGTTCGTTGTCCAGCTTGTCGGCCAGCCAGCGGAGCGGCCACTGCGGGCGAGCCGTCAGGCGGGTGCCGGCGATGTGGACGGCCAGAGGGAGGCCTTCGCAGTAGCGGGCGATTCGCCGGGCCGCGTCAGGATCCCTGGTCATGCGCTCCTCTCCTGCGAGGTTGCCAAGCATGGCCAGGGATTCCTCGGTGGACAGGGTGTTCAGGTGGTGGACGGGGCAGCCCAGGGTCGCCAGGGAGCGGCGGCTGGTCACCAGGACACCGCACCGCTCACCTGGGAGCAGAGGCTCCACCTGGGTCGTGGCCACTGCGTTGTCCAGGAGTACCAGCATGCCGCGGCCCGTCGTGAGGGAACGGAACCGGGCCGCCGCCTCGGCAGTCTCTGTCGGCACATCCTGTGGGGCGACACCGAGAGCCCGCAGCATGCGTCCCAACCCTTCGGCGGGCTGGAGGGGCTTCAGATCTTCACGGGATCCTTGCAGGTCGACGTACAGATGCCCACCGGGGAAGTGGTCGCCTAAGCGGTGGGCCAGATGGACGGCCAGCGCGGACTTGCCCATGCCGCCGCCCCCCGTGATCACAACGGCACCCGGCCCTTCGGGGTCGGTCATGAGTCGCTGCAGGGACGCCAGGTCCTGCTGCCGGCCAGTGAACGCGGGGACGTCCCTGGGCAGTTCCAGGGGCGGTGACGTGGGGACTGCGGCGATGCCCCCGGCCAGGCGGGTGACGACGGCAGGCCGCTCGGCGCCCGCCGTCACGGGGCCGGCTGCGGCGGGGCCCGGCAAGGATCTGCCTTCCAGGATGGTCTGGTGGAGTTCCCGCAGGTCGAGCCCGGGCTCAAGCCCAAGTTCCGCAGCGAGGGTCTGTCGCGCCCGCCGGTAGGAGTCCAGGGCGTCGGCGCGGCGGTCGGCCGCGTACAGCGCCCGCATGAGCTGCCCCCACAGCCCTTCCCGCAGCGGATGCTCACTCGTCAGCCCCTGGAGCTCGTGGATCAACTCGGGACCATGCCCCTGCAGCAGGCCGGCCTCGATGCGGGCCTCGGTGGTGGTCAGCCGGCGCTCGTCCAGCCTGCACACCTCGGCGCTCACCGCCGTGGTGAGCAGGGCGTCGGAGTACGGCTCCCCGCGCCACAGCGCGAGCGCCTGGGTGAGGAGCAGGTGGGCTGCCTCCGCGTCACCCTTGGCCAGCGCCGCGCGCCCCCGCGCCGTCAGGGCGTCGAAGCGGGCGACGTCGGTCGCGTCGGGGGCGCAGCGCAGCTCGTAGCCGGACGCCCGGGTGAGGACGGTCTCGCCGGCGAGGTCGCCGAGCGCGCGGCGCAGCTGCAGGATGTAGCCGCGGATCAGGGTCGCCGCCGTCGTCGGAGGCTTGGCGGGCCACAGTTCGGCGATCATGTGCGCTGTGGTGACCGGCCTTCCGGCCCCCATCGTCAGCAGGGCCAGCAGGGTCCGGGGACGAGAGCCGGGGACCGAGACCCAGTCTGAGCCGGTCCAGACCCGTATCGGCCCGAGGACCTGTAGCCGCATGTACCCCCCGCGCACATTCGTCAGCACCACGGCGAGCGATTCGCCGAGATCATGGCCAGGGTGCCGCACCGGGCCGGTAGGTTCCAGACTTTTGCGTCTGAGTGCAAAGTCGCAGGTCGCAGGGGGGCGGGCTCAGAAGGGGCCGGTGAGGTCCCCCAGCTTGTCGGTCAGCTCCAGGTTCGCCGAGTAGTCGACCGGCACCGCGACCACCGACACCACGTCGTCCGCCAGCGCCCTGCGCAGCGTCGGCAGCAGCTCGTCAGCGCTGGTGACCTGATAGCCGCGCGCCCCGAAACTTTCCGCGTACTTCACGAAGTCCGGGTTGCCGAACCTGACGTTGGAGTCGCGCCCCAGCTCCAGGTCCATCTTCCACTCGATCAGCCCGTACGCGCCGTCCACCCACACCAGCACCACGAACGGGATCCGCTCCCGCACGGCGGTCTCGAGCTCCTGCGAGTTCATCAGGAACGCGCCGTCACCCGTCGCCGCCAGCACGCGACGATGGGGGAACGCCAGCTTGGCCGCCAGCGCGCCCGGCACCGAGAAGCCCATGGACGACAGGCCGTTGGAGACCAGCATCGTGTTGGGCTCGTACGTCGGGTACATGCGGGCCATCCACATCTTCACCGCCCCCGTGTCCGCCAGCACGATGTCCTCGCGCCCCATGGCCGCGCGGATGTCGGCCACCACCCGGCGCGGCGACAGCGGGAATCCGTCCTCCGAACGCCCCTGCTCGAGCTCCTCCCGCACCATGCGGCGGATCTTCTCCCCGGTGCCGTTCATCTCGAAACGCCGGTGCACGGCGTCACCGAGCGCGTCCAGGGACCGCGAGATGTCCCCCTGAACGCCGACCGCCACCGGATAGTGGTCGTCCACCTCGGCCGGGAACCGGTGAATGTGGATGATCTCCTTGTCCCGCAGCGGGTTGACCTTGGCCGGGTCGAACTCCTGGAGCTCGTACCCGACGCTGATCAGCACGTCCGCCTCGTCGAACCCGAAGTTCACGTAGTCGTGGCGCATGAAGCCCACCGCGCCCAGCGCGTGCCGGTGGTCGTCGGGGAAGACGCCCTTGCCGTTGAACGTGGTCGCCACCGGCAGTCCGAGCCGCTCCGAGAAACGCACCAGCGCCGGCGCGGCCCCGGCGCGCGTGGCGCCGTGCCCGGCCAGCACGATCGGCCGGCGCGCGGCGGCCAGCACGTCGGCCGCGCGGGCGATCTGGGCGGGGGAGGGATCCTGGGGACGCACCACGTTCACGGGGAGCGGGCGCAGACCGGTGGGCGCCGGCGCCGACTCGACGTCCTCGGGGATGGCCAGGTAGACGGCGCCGGGACGTTCGGTCTGGGCGGTCTTGAACGCCTTGCGGATCATCTCGGGCAGCGCCTGCGGCGACGGCACGAGCTCGGCCCACTTGGTGATCGGCCGGAACAGCGACACCAGGTCCACGACCTGGTGCGACTCCTTGTAGATGCGGTCGAGCCCGACCTGGGCGGTGATCGCCACCACCGGGGTGCTGTTGGTGGTGGCGTCGGCCACGCCGAGCTGCAGGTTGATCGCGCCAGGGCCGAGCGTGGCCGAGGCCACCCCGGGCTTGCCGGTCAGCCGGCCGTAGATCTCGGCCATGAACGCCGCGCCCTGCTCGTGACGTACGAGCACGTAGCGGATGGAGGAGTGCTGGAGCGCGTCGACGAAGTGGATGTTCTCCTCGCCGGGGATGCCGAAGACGTACTCGACGCCTTCCGCCTCCAGAGCCTGCACGATGAGCCGGGCCGCGTCGGCCTGCGGGGACATGGGACACGCCTTCTTTCCTGTACGCCTTCGTCCCTGCAAGCACCGGAGCGTCGCCGTTCATTCCGGCGGCCTGCGGGTAAGTCAAGAGCGGCTCCCCGCACTGATCCCGCACCACGAGGGGACCGGAAGATGGTGGAGCGACCTTTCTGTCTGACGCTTCTGGGAGGCTTCCGGCTGCTGGCCGGAGGCGAGCAGCTCGCCGTCTCCAGCGGGTCCGAACGCCTGCTCGCATTCCTCGCCATCAGTCGCAGGACGGTTCCCCGGAGCGTGATGGCGACCACGCTCTGGCCCGACGCGCCGGAGAAGCGCGCGCAGGCCAACCTGCGTTCCGCGCTGGCCCGCCTCGACGGCGTCGGGCGGCGGATGCTCGATGTCGGAACGACCGAGATAGGGCTGGGCCCGGAGACCGGCGTGGACTTCGACGAGGCACGGGCGCTGGCGCAGCACCTGCTCGACCGCACCGCCGAACTCGGCGAGAGCGAGGTCGGCACGCGGTCCGTCGAGGTGCTCTCCGACGGCCTGCTGCCCGGCTGGTACGAGGAATGGGTCCTCGCCGCCGCGGACGAGTGGCACCAGCTGCGGCTGCACGCTCTGGAGGCGCTGTCGGCGATCTTCGTACGGCAGGGGCGGTTCGCCGAGGCGGTCACGGCCGCGAGTGTGGCCGCGCATGCCGAGCCGCTGCGGGAGAGCGCCTGCGCCGCCCTCATCGAGGCCCACCTCGCGGAGGGTAACCAGGCGGAGGCGCTGCGCCATTTCCAGCTGTACGAGCGAAATCTCCACACCGAACTCGGCCTCCAGCCGACCCCCCGATTGTGCGAGCTGGTCGCGGATCTGCGCGCCAGGAGAGAGCGCTGAGCCGGGCCGGTGACGCTCCCGTCACGCCGCCATCACGGCGCGGTGACACGGCCCCGGCCACGCTGTGGGTGACAGGAAGGGAGACCAGGATGCGCATCAACAAGAGTCTGATGCTGGCTGGTCCAGCGCTTCTCGCCGCTGTCGCTCTCGGGCCGGTCACGGCCTCGGCCACCCAGGCCTTCGCGGACACGACCGCGACGAGCGTGCAGACCAGCACGCACGCCGCGCCCGTGCCGCCCAAGGACAGGCAGAAGCAGTACAACCGTGGCAGGAACTCCGGCTTCACGGAGGGCCGTGCCGACTGCAGGGCCAACAAGCCGTACAACCTCCAGCGCACTGGTGGCGGCTACTACCAGCGCGGATTCATGGACGGTTACAACGAGGGGTTCCACAGCTGCACCCCGATGACCAAGTAACCTCCGCCCATGGACGGGACCCCACCCCGCCGCCGCCGGGTGGGGTCCCCCCTTTCGCTCATGCCAGGCGGGCCACGCCGTCGAGCAGCCGCTCCACGTCGGAGCGGTCGTTGTAGTGGACCAGGCCCGCGCGCACCGCCCCGCCCGAGTCGCGGATGCCGAGCGCGCCGGTCAGCTCCCAGGCGTAGTTGTGGCCGTTCCAGACGTTCACGCCGAGCCCGGCCAGGTGCTCGGCGACCTGGCGTGGGGTGTGGCCGGCCACGTTGAAGTAGGCCGTGGCGGTCCGCCTGGCCGGCTTGCCGTACACCGTGACGTGCGGCATCGTCTCCAGCCCTTCGATCAGCTCCGCGAACAGCCCCCGTTCGTGCTGCTCCACCGCGGTCATCGAGGCCAGCAGGCGCTCGCGGCGGGTGCCCCCGCCGGGCACGAGGGCGGCCAGATGGTCCACGGCCGCCGTCACCCCGGCCAGGTCGGCGAACGCCGCCGTCCCCGTCTCGAACCGCTCAGGCACCGTGTCGGGCGACGAGGCCAGCTTGTCCGGCCTGAGCGTCTCCAGCAGCGCCGGGTCGGCCACGACGGCGCCGACATGCGGCCCCGACCACTTGTACGCGCTCGTGGCGTAGAGGTCGGCGCCGAGCGCGCGCATGTCCACCGGTCCGTGCGGGGTGGCGTGCACGCCGTCCACGTACATCAGCGCGCCCGCCCGGTGCGCCAGCTCGGCGATGGCGGGCACGTCGGGGCGGGTGCCGAGGATGTTGCTGGCCGCCGTCACCGCGACCACCCGGGTACGCTCGCCGATCAGCTCCGCGTACTGCTCGACCGGCAGTTCCCCGGTGACCGGGTCCACCTCCGCCCAGCGGACACGGGCGCCGGTCTGGGTCCACGGGCGGACGTTCGCGTCGTGGTCGAGCCTGGAGACCACCACCTCGTCGCCGGGGCCTGTGAGGGTCCTGGCCAGCCGGTACGTCAGGGTGGTCATGTTCGGGCCGAGGATCACGCCGTCCGGGTGGCCGCCGACCAGGTCGGCCACGGCGGCGCGGCAGCCCGCCACGATGGCGTCGGAGCGGTGGCTGGCGGGGAAGGCGCCGCCGACGTTGCCGATGCCGGTCCGGTAGGCGGCGGAGACGGCGTCGATCACGGATTGCGGGGTCTGGGTGCCGGCCGCGCCGTCGAGGTAGGCGAAGCCGTCGGCCAAGGCCGGATAAGAGGAACGTACCGATTCCACAGGGAAAGGCATGATAGGTAGATGCTCACCCTCAGGGACCTCAACCGGGCCACTCTGGCACGCCAGCACCTTCTCGAGCGGCACGAGGGTGACGTGGCGGACGTCGTGCGGCGCCTGGTGGGGCTGCAGGCCCAGGAGCCGCGGCCCCCGTACCTCGGGGTGTGGTCCAGGCTGGCGGGGTTCGCGCGGGACGATCTGCACACGGCGCTGCACGCGCGCACGCTCGTGCGGGCCACCATGTGGCGGGCCACGCTGCACCTGGTGACGGCCGCCGACTTCGCGGCGTTCCGGCCGCTGCTGCGGCCCGTGCTGGAGGTCGCGGCGCGCCGCTTCGAGGGGCTCGACTTCGACGCCGTCGTGGCCGCCGCCGACCGGCTGCTGGCCGCGGGGCCGATGACCTTCAACGAGCTGCGGCCCCGGCTGCTGGAGGAGTTCCCCGGCGCGTACGACCGGGCGCTCGGATACACCGTGCGCCTGCTCACCCCGCTGATCATGGTGCCGACCGAGGACCGGTGGAGCTTCCCGCGCGAGTCCGCCTTCGGCCTGCCCGGCATCCCCCTGGAACCCGCCGGCGTGGAGAGGCTGATCGAGCGCTACCTCGCCGCGTTCGGCCCGGCCGCACCCGCCGACGTGCAGACCTGGTCCGGGCTGCGCGGCCTCAAGCCGATCATGTCCGGCATGGACCTGGAGAGGCTCAAGGACTCCACGGGGAGGGAGCTGTACGACCTGCCGGACGCGCCCAGGCCGGGCGGCGAGGCGCCCGCGCCCGTACGGTTCCTGCCCGACTTCGACACCCTGATCCTGGGCCACGCCGACCGGACCCGCGTGCTGGCCGATGAGTACAAGGGCCTGGTCGCCACCAAGAACCTCCGGGTCAAGGCGGTCTACCTGGTGGACGGCTTCGCGGCCGGGACGTGGCAGATCAAGCGCGCGGGGAAGCGGGCCAAGCTGCTCATCAGTCCGTTCTCCTCCACCCCGCTGGACCTGCTCGAGGAGGAGGGGCTGCGCCTGCTGGCCTTCGCCGAGCCCGACGCGGTCCCGTCCCTTGAGCTGGAGGCCTGACCTTCGGCCGTGAGCTGCTAAATGCGGAAGCTAACTTGCCGCATTGCTCCGTACGCTCCTCGTATGATCCTCAACCAGCGGGTCCTCGCCCGTACCACGCTCGACCGCCAGCTCCTGCTCACCCGCTCGCCCCTGTCCCCTCTGGAGGCCGTCGAGCGCCTGGTCGCCGTGCAGGGGCAGGACATCGACGCGCCGTACATCGGACTGTGGTCGCGCCTGACCTCCTTCACCCAGTCCGACCTGGCCGCGCTGCTGTACGGGAAGCAGGTGGTACGGGGGTCGCTGCTGCGCGTCACCCAGCATCTGGTGTCGGCCGACGACTACCTGTGGATCCGGCCGCTGATGCAGGCGTTGTTCTCGCGCAGGCAGGCGGGATGGACGCGGATGATGCCGGGCGTCGACGTGGAGGAGCTGACCAAGCTCTCCCGCGAGCACCTGTCCGGTCGTACGCTCGCCCGGTCGCAGCTGCGCGACCTGCTGCACGAGCGGTGGCCCTCGGCGGAGGCGGAGGCGCTGGGGTGGTCGGCGCAGGCGCTGGTGCCGGTGGTGCACACGCCGCCGAACGGCATCTGGGGGAGGCGCGGGGCCACGCCGTTCGCGCTCGCCGAGGAGTGGCTCGGGCGGCCCCTGGAGGCGTCGCCGTCCGTGGAGCGGCTGGTGGTGCGGTATCTGGCGGCTTTCGGGCCGGCGAGCGTCATGGACATCCAGATGTGGTCGGGGCTGACGCGGCTGCGGGCGGTCGTGGAAGAGATGCCGTTTCTACGGAAATTTCATGACATCGAGGGTCGTGTCCTTTATGACCTGCCTGATGCCCCGCTCGCCGCCGAGGACGTGCCCGCTCCCGTACGGTTCCTGCCCTGGTTCGACAACCTCGTCGTGGCCTTCCACGACCGGAGCCGCCTGATGACCTCCGAGCAGCGCAAGGTGATCTGCGTGGGAGCCGTCATCCACCCCACTTTCCTCGTCGACGGAACTGTCGGTGGCATGTGGGACCTTAAGAACGGCGTGCTGACGGTCGAGCCCTTCCGCCCGCTGCCCGACGGCGTGATGGAGGAGCTGGCCGTGGAGGGTGCGCGCCTGATGGCGTTCGCGGGTGTCGAGGAGGGGAGCATCGCATGGCTGCCGCCCAGGAGCTCTACGACGATCTGATCATGGAGCAGCTCGTCCGTCCCGAGGTGAGCCTGGGGCGCATGTTCCACGCCGAGGGCCTCAAGGTCAACGGCAAGGTTTTCGCGTTCTTCGCCAAGCAAGGACGGGGTGGTGCTCAAGCTCCCGGCCGAGCGGGCTCGGGAGCTGGTGGAGGAGGGGACGGCCGAGGTGATGGTGATGGGGGCACGGCGGATGCGGGAGTGGGTGGCGCTGCGGTCGCCGGACGAGGACCTCTGGCGCCGCCTGCTGACGGAGGCCGCCGACCACGTGGCGTCGCTGCCCCGCTGACGGCAGGCCGATGCCGCGAATCGTCCCTCCGCTCGGAGCCACCTACCTGCAACCGTTGGGTAGCGTGGTCAGAGGCGGTCCGCACGGTCTGCCGCTTCCCCGTCCGTCGAAACCCAAGGTGGCGATGGCCCACGATCACCACGTTCAGTTCTGACCCACGTTCGAAGCGTCGTGCGTCCAAAGCGAGCGAGGAGAGTGTTTTGTCCGAAGCAGCAGAGGTTCTCGAACTCGACGACAACGTCGCCGACGGTGGCACGGCCGTCGGCGCAGACTCGGTGAAGGCGTACCTCAAGGAGATCGGGCGCGTGCCCCTGCTCACCGCCGAGCAGGAGATCGAGCTGGCCAAGCGCATCGAGGCCGGGCTGTTCGCCAGGGAGCGGCTCGACACCGAGCCGGGCCTGCCCGCCGACCTACGTGCCGATCTGGAGTGGATCGCCGACGACGGCACGCGGGCCAAGCGCCGCATGCTGGAGGCCAACCTGCGGCTGGTCGTCTCCATCGCCAAGCGCTACACCGGCCGCGGCATGCTCTTCCTCGACCTGATCCAGGAGGGCAACCTGGGGCTGATCCGGACGATCGAGAAGTTCGACTACCGGCTCGGCTACAAGTTCTCGACGTACGCGACCTGGTGGATCAAGCAGGCCATCACCAGGGCCATGGCCGATCAGGCCCGGACGATCCGCATCCCCGTGCACATGGTCGAGCTGATCAACAAGGTGGCGCGGGTCGAGCGCCGGCTGCAGAGCGACCTCGGCCGCGAGCCCACGCCGGAGGAGATCGCCAAGGAGACCGAGCTCGAGGTCGACCGGGTCATCGAGGTCCAGGGCTACGGCCGCGAGCCGATCTCGCTGAGCATGCCGCTGGGCGAGGAGGGCGACAGCGAGTTCGGCGATCTCATCGAGGACACCGAGGCCGTCTCCCCGGCCGACGCGGTCTCGTTCACCCTGCTCCAGCAGCAGCTCCACGCCCTGCTCGACCAGCTCTCCGAGCGCGAGGCGGGCGTGATCAGCATGCGGTACGGCCTGGCCGACGGCAAGCCGAGGACGCTCGACGAGATCGGCCGCGTCTACGGCGTCACCCGCGAGCGCATCCGGCAGATCGAGGCCAAGACCATGTCCAAGCTCCGCCACCCGTCCCGCTCCCTGGCGCTGCGCGACTACCTGAGCTGACCACCACCTGCCGAGAAAGGCTGTGCAAACGGAGACTCAAGACTGTCGCCCAAGGCAGGTGAGGGCCGCGGGCGCTGTCCTAGATTCCCAGGCGTGAAACGCTCCCGTTCGAGCCTCGTCCACCAGGTCGGCTACGCCGTCAAGAACCCCGACAAGATCGCGCCCCACCTTCGGCGGCTGGCGCGCGACACATGGTTCCGGCTGCGCACGCGTGACCACGTCGCCTACTACCGTGCCGTCATGAAGTCCGACACCGCGCGCGATCCCGAGGGCGCCGTCGGCTCACACACCCACAAACGGTGGCTGGCGCTGGGACGCATGCAGTTCGACTACCTGGTCGGGCACGGGCTCAAGCCGGAATGCCGGATGCTGGAGATCGGCTGCGGCAACCTGCGGGCCGGGCGGCTGTTCATCGACTACCTGCACAGCGGAAACTACTACGGCATCGACATCTCGCCCGACATCCTCATGGCCGCCCAGGACACGATCGTCCGGCACGGGCTGTGCGACAAACTCCCTCATCTCACCCCCGTACGCGATCTGCGTTTCGCGTTCCTGCCCGACGAGCACTTCGACGTCGTGCACGCGCACAGCGTGTTCTCCCACTCGCCGCTGCACGTCATCGAGGAGTGCTTCGCCCACGTGGGGCGGATCATGAAGCCCGGCGCGTGGTTCGACTTCACCTTCGACAGGACCGAGGGCAAGGAGCACCACGTGCTGCGGGAGGACTTCTACTACCGCACCGAGACGCTCGTGGCCCTGGCCGGGACGTACGGGCTGCGGGCCACGTTCATGGAGGACTGGGAGCGGGGGCCGCACAAGCAGTCGAAGATCCGGATCACCAGGATCAGCTGACCGAGGCCCAGAAGGCCTCCAGCCGGGCCGCGCCCGCCGCCGGGTCCTGGAGCATCCACCAGTGTCCGAGGCCCGGCAGGCCGGCCACCGCGGCGCCCGCCCTGGCCGCGCTCGCCTGTGCCAGGTCCCCTGTGAGGAACGGGTCGTCCGAAGGGGCCAGCACCAGGCCGGGCGCAGGGATGTCCGCGAACGCCGGAGACCACTCCTCGGCGACGTGCACGGCCGACCGGTAGAGGGCCAGGATGCTGTCGGCCATCACCTGGTCCACGGCGGACGCCATCCGCAGGGAGTGGCCGTGCGGCACGCCGAAGCTTTCGTACGCCTTGGCCTGCTCCTCCACCGGCACGGCCAGGAGCTGCTCGAAGAACGCCTCCCCGGCCTCCGGCGTCTGCCAGGCCCTGGCCAGGTCGTGCCACTCGAAGTCGGGATGGCCGAGGCCGGCGGCGTCGCTCGCCCACGAACGCACGAGCCCGGGACGGGTGCTCACCAGGCGCACCACCAGACCGCCGCCCCAGTCGTGGCCGACCAGGTCGATCTCGTCGCCGGCCATCGACTCCAGCTCGCCGGCCAGCCACGCGACGTACTCCTCCTTCGTGGAGGTGAAACCGTCCGGTCGGGCGCAGCCGAAGCCGGGCAGCGCGAGGGCGCGCACGTCCTGGCGGCTCAGCGCCGCGCGCAGGGGATCCCAGACGGCGGCCGTCTCGGGGACGCCGTGAACCAGCACCAGGGTCATGCCCCGACCGTACGCCGTGGATATCCGCATGCATACGGCGGGGGTCTGCCTTTAGGGTGTCGGGAGTGAGAGACGTACGGACCCTGCCCAAGGCCCACCTGCACGTTCACCTGGAGAGCACCGTACGGCCCGAGACCGTGCGCGAGCTGGGCGGCACGTCCGAGCGGGCGGAGGCGTTCGGGACCTTCAGGGAGTTCGCCGACGAGCGGGCGCGGGTGCGTTCGCTGCTGCGCACGGCCGAGCACTTCCGGCGGATCGCCGTGGAGTTCTGCGAGGACGAGGCCGCCCAGGGCACCCGCTACGTGGAGGTGACCTTCACCGCCGCCTCGCACGGCGAGCGGGTGGGGGAGCCGGAGATGCCGCTGGAGGCGGTGCTCGACGGGCTGGCCGAGGGCGGCGCCAGGTTCGGCATCGAGTGCCGGGTGCTGCTCGACCACTCCAGGCGGCGGCCGGTGGAGCGGCTGTGGCGGACGTTCAAGCTGGCCGGCCGCTACGAGCGGGTGATCGGGATGGGGCTGGCCGGTGACGAGGCCTACCCGCTGGCGCCGTTCGCGGAGGTGTTCGAGGCGGCCAGGGAGGCGGGGCTGCACCTGGTGCACCACGCGGGCGAGGCGGCCGGCGCCGCCAGCATCCGCGAGGCGCTCGACCTCGGGCACGCCGAGCGGCTCGGGCACGGCATCCGGGTGCTGGACGACGACGCGCTGGTCGCCGAGGTGCGCGAGCGCGGGATCCCGCTGGAGGTCTGCCCCACCTCCAACGTCCTGCTCGGGCTCGTCCCCTCGCTGCCCGATCACCCGCTGCCCCGGCTGCGGGAGGCGGGGCTGGCGGTCACGGTCAACACGGACGGGGAGACGGCACTGGCCGACGAGTACGCCCGGCTGCGGGAGGTGTTCGGGTACGGGGACGCGGAGCTGGCGGAGCTGGCCCGGGCCTCGATCGACGCGTCGTTCGCCCCCGAAGGGCTCAAGGCGGAGCTCAGAGCCCAGGTGGACGCCTGGCTCGCCGCCCCGTGACCCCGCCTCGCACGCATGACCGGCTGCCCGAGCCCGTTCTGGCCGCTGTGCTGGGACGGCCGGGCGGGGTGGTGGTGACGTGTCGCCGGGAGCCGGTCAGCGGCGGCACGGGGGCGGCGACCGGGGCCGTGACCAGGCTGTCCGGCGTGGCCCGGTGCGGGGGCGACGAGGTGCCGTTCACCGTGGTGCGCAAGGAGGCCCGCCCCCTGCGGTCCGGGCGGCACGCCCCGTACGCCGGGGATCCCCGCCACTGGGCGTACTGGCGGCGCGAGCCCCTGGCGTACGCGAGCGGCCTGCTTCCCACCGGACCCGAGCTGGCCGCGCCGCGCTGTCACGGCGTCGTGGGCGACGTGATGTACCTGGCCGACGTGACGGGCCACCCCGAGCAGCCGGGACGGGCGGCCCGCAGGCTCGGGGCCTGGCAGGCGGGTGCGGCGGTGCCGGACGTGCCCTGGCTGGCCGGGCACCAGCTCGCCCAGCGGCTCCTGGCCGCCGGGGCATGGACCCCCGTGGACGCCGACCCGCGCGTCGCCCGGCTGTGGCGGCGCCAGGACGAGCTGCTCGCGGAGCTGGCGCGGCTGCCGGTCGTCCTGACCCACGGCGACTTCTCAGCCGGGAACCTGATGGACTCGGACGGCACGACCGTGGTGCTGGACTGGGCCACGCTCGGCGCGGCTCCCGTCGGGGCGGACCTGGCGGCGCTGGCGCTGACCACGTTCGTGGATCCGGTGGAGGAGTACCTGGCGGGGGCGGGCGGCCGGTTCGAACGGGCGGACGTCGAGCTGGGCTACCGCGCGACGCTCGCGCTGACGGGGGCCGGGCGGGTGCACTGGATGCTGTCGCGGGGGATGCGGCTGCCCGATGGATACGAGGACTTCATCCTGTCCCGGGCGCCGTGACCGGGGGCATACGGGCTGAACGTCTCGACGTCCAACGGCTTGATGGATCAACTCCTTGAAGGTGACCAGCCCGTCGTCAGGTACAGATGCCATGGTATTGGCGCGGCACCTTTTCTTCCGTAGTAGCCTAAATGCCCATTTACCAATCCTGTGACTGTGCGCCCCGGAGCTACTAGAACAGATTGGATTTCGTACCGAAAGGGCGAGCATGGTCGGGAGGTTGGGTTCGCCGCGCGCCGGTGCCATTGACGCGGGTTCTGGCGCACCGTTCGGGTGGGCGCCGTTGGCGGTCCTGTTCATCGTCGGATTCGTGGACCGGATCGAGAACAACCTCCTCTCCGGCGTGCTCCCGGCCGTTCAGAGCGAATGGGGCTTCAGCGACACAGCCGCCGGCTCGATCCCGACTGCCGCTGCCCTGGCCGCGGCGGTCGTGGCCCTGCCCGCCGGGTATCTGGCGGATCGGCTCAGCCGTACCCGGATCATCGCGGTTGTCGTCCTCGTCTGGGCCCTCGCCACGCTGGGCTCCGGCCTGGCCACGGGCTTCCTGATGTTCTACCTGATGCGGGTGCTCCTCGCCGCGGCCGAGAACATCGACAACCCCGCCTCCGGCAGCCTCCTGGCCGACTACTACCCGCCGGTCAGCAGGACGAAGGCGTACGGGCTCACGCGGGTCACCACACACCTCGGAGGCGTCGGGACGCTGCTCGGCGGGGTGCTGGCCCAGGCGTTCTCGTGGCGTACGGCGTTCCTCGTCATGGTCGTCCCCGGCCTGCTCACGGCCCTGCTCGTCTGGCTGCTCCGCGAGCCGCC